>NZ_JBHXFI010000081.1:0-25224 GCF_042724075.1 Streptomyces sp. NPDC127097
GGACCCGGCACCCGTCGACCTTCTCCCGCTAGTGGTATAACACCACGCCGCCCCACGCCTCACGGGACGCCCCCACACCCCGGGGGGGCCGGCCCGGGAAACCTCCCCGGGCCGGCCCCGCCGTCGTCCGTCTGCCGGGCCGTCAGGCCCCGCCGCCCTACTGCGCGCCGGGACGCACCAGGCCGCTCTCGTACGCGTACACCGCCGCCTGCACCCGGTCGCGCAGCCCCAGCTTCGTCAGCACATGGCCCACATGCGTCTTGACGGTCGTCTCGCTCACGAACAGATCCGCGGCGATCTCCGCGTTCGACAACCCGCGGGCCACCAGCTTCAGCACCTCCACCTCGCGCTCGGTGAGGGTGTGCAGGGTGTCCGGCACCGGCTCCTCGCCCGACGGCAGATGTCCCGCGTACTTGTCCAGCAGCCGGCGGGTGATGCTCGGGGCGAGCATCGCCTCGCCCGCCGCCACCACCCGGATCGCCTGCACCAGCTCATTGGCCGGCGCGTCCTTGAGCAGAAAGCCGCTCGCCCCCGCCCGCAGCGCCTCGACGACGTACTCGTCCAGATCGAAGGTCGTCAGCACCAGCACCTTCGCCGGGCCGTCGTTCGCCGGGCCGGTGATCTGCCGGGTCGCCTCGACCCCGTCCATCCGGGGCATCCGGATGTCCATCAGCACCACATCGGGCTGAAGCGCCCGCACCTGCTCCAGTGCCTGGAGGCCGTCCCCGGCCTCCCCGACGACCGCCAGATCCTGCTCCGCCTCCAGAATCATCCGGAATCCCGTACGCAGCAGGGGCTGGTCGTCGACCAGCAGGACGCGGATGGCCACGAGCTCTCCTTCGTTAGATCTCCCCCATTCTGCCCTGCGGCGGCACACCGCCCTCCGCCGGGCGCACCCGGAGCGGATACACCGGGGGAGTGCCGCCGAATTCCGGACAGTGCGCCTGGTGGTCGCACCAGCCGCACAGCTTCGTCGGCCGCGGCCGCCAGTCGCCGCTCACCGTCGCCAGCTGGATCGCCTCCCACAGCGCCAGCAACTTCCGCTCCACGCCCCGCAGATCGGCCTCCACCGGGTCGTACGTCACCACATCGCCGCTGCCCAGATAGACCAGCTGAAGCCGCCGCGGCACCACACCGCGCAGCCGCCACACCACCAGGGCGTAGAACTTCATCTGGAACAGCGCGCCCTCGGCGAACTGCGGCCGCGGCGCCTTGCCGGTCTTGTAGTCGACGATCCGCACCTCGCCGGTCGGCGCGACATCCACCCGGTCGATGAAGCCCCGCAGCTGAAGCCCCGACTCCAGCACCGTCTCCACATACAGCTCACGGTCCGCCGGCTCCAGACGCGTCGGATCCTCCAGCGAGAACCACCGCTCCACCAGCGCCTCGGCCTCCGCCAGCCACCCCGCCAGCCGCTCGCCCTCCGCATCGTCCGCGAACAGCTCGGCCAGCTCCGGCCGCTTGGCGAGCAGCTTCTCCCACTCGCCCGGCACCATCGCCCGCGCCCCGGCCGCCGTACGCTCCGCCGCGGGGGCGTCGAAGAGCCGCTCCAGCACCGCGTGCACGACCGTGCCCCGGGTCGCCGCCGCGCTCGGCTTCTCCGGCAGCCGGTCGATCACCCGGAAGCGGTACAGCAGCGGGCACTGCATGAAATCGCTCGCCCGCGACGGCGACAGCGCCACCGGCGGCCGCGCCCGCTCCCCGTCGCCGGTCCCCGCCCCGGCCTCCGCCGCGCCCGGCTCGCCGCCGCTCCGCCCACTCCGCGTGTCCGCCCCGCCCTGCTCCGTGCTCCATCCCATGCCACAAAACCCTACGGCCCGCCACTGACAGGCGCGGACGGGTTACCGCGCAAGGGGGTGTCTCTCCGGTCTCCGTGGGCCTGCGGCGTCTGGCACCGCACCTCGCGGCGTTGTCGCATCACCCACGGACACCCAGTCAGAGGGAGACGCTCCGCCTTGCGATGCACGGCACCAGACACCGCAGGCTGATCCACGCAGACCGAAGAGACACCCCCCTGGCCCCCGCGGCCGACCGGGCCGGGCCGCTCCGCATACCATCGACGGCGGACCCCTTCGCCCTGCATGATCGAGATATCAGGCCGAGCAGGGGCGAATGCCGTAGTCAATGAGGGGACGCCGTGGACGAGAGCGGGAAGTCGCAGGACCCCGAGGAGTCCGTGCGGCCCCAGCCGCCCGAGCCGCCCGAGCGCAACAACGCACCGAAGGGACCCACCCCGGGCCCGGGGAAGAAGAAGAGCGGCGGCGGCATTCTGATGGGCCGTCCCTTCGGCGTGCCCGTCTACGTGGCGCCCAGCTGGTTCCTCGTCGCCGCCCTGATCACCTGGGTCTTCGGCGGCCAGCTGGAGCGCGTGCTGCCCGAGCTCGGCGCCGCCCGCTATCTGGTCTCGCTCTTCTTCGCCGTCGCCTTCTACGCCTCGGTGCTCGTCCACGAGCTGGCCCACACCGTCGCCGCGATCCGCTTCAAGCTCCCCGTACGCCGCATCCAGCTCCAGTTCTTCGGCGGCGTCTCGGAGATCGAGAAGGAGACCGAGACCCCCGGCAGGGAGTTCGTCCTCGCCTTCGTCGGCCCGCTGCTCTCCCTCGTCCTCGCCGGGGTCTTCTACGCCGGCATGCAGCTGGTCGAGCCCGGCACCGTCCCCGGGGTCCTGCTCGCGGGCCTGATGATCTCCAACCTCATCGTCGCGGTCTTCAACCTGCTGCCCGGCCTCCCGCTGGACGGCGGCCGGATGCTGCGCGCCCTGGTCTGGAAGCTCACCGGCCGGCCCATGAGCGGCACCATCGCCGCCGCCTGGGTCGGCCGCGCACTCGCCGTCACCGTCCTCATCGGACTGCCGCTGCTCACCCACACCGGCGCCCTCGGCACCGCCCGCCCCGAGATCGGCGGCGCCGACTCGCTCACCGACGCGCTGCTCGCCGCGATCCTCGCCGCCATCATCTGGACCGGCGCCGGCAACAGCCTGCGGATGGCCCGGCTGCGCGAACGCCTCCCCGACCTCACCGCGCGCACGCTGACCCGGCGCGCCGTCCCCGTCGAGACCGACACCCCGCTCTCCGAGGCGCTGCGCCGCGCCAACGACGCCGGCGCCCGCGCCCTGGTCGTCGTCGACCGCCAGGGCACGCCCACCGCCCTCGTCCGCGAGGCCGCCATCGTCGGTGTCCCCGACCACCGCCGTCCCTGGGTCCCCGTGGGCACCCTCTCCCAGGACCTCAAGGACGGTATGCGGGTCTCCGCCGAACTCGCCGGCGAGGACCTCCTGGAGTATCTGCGGGCCACCCCCGCCACCGAATACCTCGTCGTCGAGGAGACCGGTGAGATCTACGGCGTGCTGTCCACCGGCGACGTCGAGCGGGCCTTCGTCTCGGCCATGGCCCGGAAGGCGGCGTGACAGGGCTCGTTCCTGCACCGCCCGCCCACTGGTCGGCGCGGCCCCGACGGGCCGGTAGGCTGGTCACATGTCCGAACCGACCGGTGCCGCCCGCCGTCGCGGGCCCTTCAAGGTCGGGGACCAGGTCCAGCTCACCGACCCCAAGGGACGCCACTACACCTTCACGCTCGAAGAGGGAAAAAGCTTCCACACCCACAAGGGAGCCTTCCCCCACGACGAGCTGATCGGTGCTCCCGAGGGCAGCGTTGTCCGTACCACCGGGAACGTCGCCTACCTCGCGCTGCGCCCGCTGCTCCCCGACTACGTCCTGTCCATGCCCCGCGGTGCCGCCGTGGTCTACCCCAAGGACGCGGGGCAGATCCTGGCGATGGCCGACATCTTCCCCGGCGCCCGCGTCGTCGAGGCAGGTGTGGGCTCCGGCTCGCTCAGCAGCTTCCTGCTGCGCGCCATCGGCGACGACGGCATGCTGCACTCCTACGAGCGCCGCGCCGACTTCGCCGAGATCGCCACGCAGAATGTGGAGCGCTACTTCGGCGGTCCGCACCCCGCATGGACGCTCACCGTCGGTGACCTCCAGGACAACCTCTCCGACACCGACGTCGACCGCGTCATCCTCGACATGCTCGCCCCCTGGGAGTGCCTGGAGGCCGTCTCCAAGGCCCTGGTCCCCGGCGGCATCCTCTGCGCCTACGTCGCGACGACGACGCAGATGGCCCGCACCGTCGAGGCGATCCGCGAGCACGGCACCTTCAACGAGCCGTCGGCCTGGGAAACCATGGTCCGCACCTGGCACGTCGAGGGCCTCGCCGTCCGCCCGGACCACCGCATGATCGGCCACACCGGCTTCCTGCTGACCGCCCGCCGTCTCGCCGACGGCGTCGAGCCCCCGCTGCGCCGCCGCCGCCCCGCCAAGGGCGCGTACGGCGAGGACTACACGGGCCCCGGCAAGGACGCGGCGGCGGCATCCGGCGGCGGCTCCGCCGACCGCGGCTGACCGTCCAGAACCGGCCACCGAACCACCAGGCGCCGCCGACGAGTTCCCGCACGGGAATCCGCCGGCGGCGCCGCTGTGTTTCCACCCCGGATCTGCACGGAAAACTCCGGCCCTGCTGGTTCCTTGCCGCCCCCTCCTGTGGAACGATGCTGGGCACTCCCACCGCTACAGCACTTCACAGGAGTTAGCCCGCGTGCAGCCCATGGCAGGCCAGGACCTCTTGCACACCCAGCCGCGCCCCATGCACTGGCTCGCCACCGCCACCGCCATCTCGGCGGTCGTCGCGGCCGCGTCCTTCGTCCAGCCCCCCGACGCCACGGCCACGACCTCCCCGGCCGCCACCGGCCGGCACCCCGCCGCCGCCCCCGACCCGAGCCGGGTGACCTTTCCGGTCGACTGCGGCCCCAACCGCCTCGACGTGGTGAAAAAGGCATCCGGGGACCTCGACGGCGACGGCACGACCGAGACCGTCGCGGTGGTCCGCTGCCACAGCGGGACGGGCTCCCCGCCCAGCGGCGTCTACGTCCTCGCGCAGCCGGACGGGCGCCGGGCCGCCCCGCGGGTCGTGGCGACACTCCTCGCGCCCGCGCAGCAGCGCAGCGTCCAAACCCTCGCCGTCAAGGATGGCGCGATCTCCGCGGCGGTCCTGGGCTACTCCACGCACGACGTCCCGCGCTGCTGCCCGGACGTGCGCAAGAGCCTCAAGTGGCAATGGAAGGGCGGGAAGTTCGTCCAGAGCGAACTCCCCGCCGCCGTGAGCACCCGGCGCGTCTGACCGGTCACACGGTGTGCGCGCCGGGAGCGTTCCGCTGCGGCGGGGCTACTCCGCGTCCGGGCCGTAGACCTCGACCAGGTCCTTGACGCGGCGGACGTGGATGCAGTCCCCGGGGCACTCCTTCGCGGAATCCCGCACGTCATCGAGCAGCTTCAGCGGGACGGGCGTTGTGGCCCCCTTGTCCTGGAGCAGCTCGTCATCGGTGCTCTTGACGTAGGCCAGACCATCGATGTCGAGCTCGAAGACCTCCGGCGCGTACTGCGCACAGATGCCGTCCCCGGTGCACAGATCCTGGTCGATCCATACTTCCAGCTCTGGGGCTTCGTCCTGCGCGGTCATCTCGCCTGCCGTTCCTGCGTACGTGAACCGTTTTTGTCTAAGTGGCGCCAGCCCTGACGGGTGTTGACCAAGTCGACGATACAACCGCTCGCTTTCCGATGTTGTTGGGTGGGTATTCCCTTGGCGTGAGGACGTGCGCAAGGGTGAAGATCGGACACGCCCCGACAGTCTTTTCGATCTAGGGGTTTCAACCTGCACCGGCCCAGGTAGGGTCAGGAAGCGTCCAGCTCCTTGGAGGAGGTGAGGACCGTGGCAGCCCACGACGACGACATCAACCGCGGCATCCGGCCGGGGCGGGGGTCTGAAGATCCCGCCGGCCAGGTTGCCTATCTTGAGCAGGAGATCGCCGTCCTGCGACGCAAGCTCGCCGACTCTCCGCGTCACACGAGGATTCTCGAAGAGCGGATCGTCGAGCTGCAGACCAACCTGGCCGGCGTCTCGGCGCAGAACGAGCGTCTCGCCAATACTCTCCGCGAGGCCCGCGACCAGATCGTCGCCCTGAAGGAGGAAGTCGACCGGCTCGCGCAGCCGCCGGCCGGCTTCGGGGTCTTCCTTCAGACGAACGATGACGGCACGGTCGACATTTTCACCGGCGGCAGAAAGCTCCGGGTGAATGTCAGCCCCAGCGTGGAGACCGAGGACCTCAGGCGCGGCCAAGAGGTCATGCTCAATGAAGCACTCAACGTGGTCGAGGCCATGGAGTTCGAGAGCGCCGGCGACATCGTCACCCTCAAGGAGATCCTTGAGGACGGCGAGCGCGCCCTGGTGATCGGGCACACCGACGAGGAACGGGTGGTGAGGCTCGCCGAGCCGCTGCTGGACATCACCATCCGCCCCGGCGACGCCCTGCTCCTCGAGCCCCGCTCCGGCTACGTCTACGAGGTCATCCCGAAGAGCGAGGTCGAGGAACTCGTCCTCGAAGAGGTCCCGGACATCGACTACACCAAGATCGGCGGTCTGGGCGGCCAGATCGAACTGATCCGGGACGCGGTCGAGCTTCCGTACCTCTACCCCGATCTCTTCAAGGAGCACGAACTCCGCCCGCCCAAGGGCGTCTTGCTCTACGGCCCGCCCGGCTGTGGCAAGACTCTCATCGCCAAGGCGGTCGCCAACTCCCTTGCCAAGAAGGTCGCCGAGGTGACCGGGCAGCCCGCGGGGAAGAGCTTCTTCCTCAACATCAAGGGCCCCGAGCTGCTCAACAAGTACGTCGGCGAGACGGAGCGGCACATCCGGCTGGTCTTCCAGCGCGCCAGGGAAAAGGCGAGCGAGGGCACCCCCGTCATCGTCTTCTTCGACGAGATGGACTCCCTCTTCCGCACCCGGGGCTCCGGCGTCAGCTCGGACGTGGAGAACACCATCGTCCCGCAGCTGCTCTCCGAGATCGACGGTGTCGAGGGCCTCGAAAACGTGATCGTGATCGGCGCCTCGAACCGCGAGGACATGATCGACCCGGCGATCCTGCGCCCCGGCCGTCTCGACGTGAAGATCAAGATCGAGCGCCCGGACGCGGAGGCCGCCAAGGACATCTTCTCGAAGTACCTCACGGAGCGGCTGCCGCTGCACTCCGACGATCTCGCCGAACACGGCGACTCGCGGAAGGCCGCAGTGAGCGGAATGATCCAGTCGGTCGTCGAGCAGATGTATGCGGAATCCGAGGAAAATCGCTTCCTGGAGGTCACCTACGCCAATGGTGACAAGGAAGTCCTTTACTTCAAGGACTTCAACTCCGGTGCGATGATCGAAAACATCGTAGGACGTGCGAAGAAGATGGCCATCAAGGCTTTCCTCGAACACAATCAGAAGGGGCTTCGGGTTTCCCACCTCCTCCAGGCATGCGTGGATGAGTTCAAGGAGAACGAGGACCTGCCCAACACCACCAATCCGGACGACTGGGCCCGGATCTCCGGCAAGAAGGGCGAGCGGATCGTATACATCCGTACGCTGGTCACCGGAAAGCAGGGCGCCGACACCGGTCGCTCCATCGATACGGTGGCGAATACCGGCCAATACCTGTAACACCGCTCTCCGGCTGCGGATGTCCTGCACGGGGCGTCCGCAGCCGGACGCTTTTCCGGGGGCGCCAGAACCGCTCCCCGTAAGGGCGCGGTGAACCAGGGAAAACCGGACTGGAGCAATGACTGTAATGATCTCCCCAGCGCCGCTAAGGCGTTCTAGGCTCTTCGGTACCGCTGCGTCACGCTGTGCGGGCGTGGGGCACGCACACGGACCGGAAGCACAGCGGTACTTGAGCGCCGACCCCATCCGGGGGCGCCGCCGGGCTAGGAGGGCCGCATGACTGTACGGCGAGTAATGGGAATCGAGACGGAGTACGGGATCTCCGTCCCCGGCCACCCGAACGCCAATGCCATGCTCACCTCGTCCCAGGTCGTCAACGCCTACGCGGCCGCGATGCACCGGGCACGCCGTGCCCGCTGGGATTTCGAGGAGGAGAACCCGCTGCGGGACGCCCGCGGCTTCGACCTCGCACGGGAAAACGCCGACGCCAGCCAGCTCACGGACGAGGACATCGGCCTGGCCAATGTGATCCTCACGAATGGCGCCAGGCTCTACGTCGACCACGCCCACCCCGAATACAGCGCCCCCGAGGTCACCAATCCGCACGACGCCGTCCTGTGGGACAAGGCCGGCGAGCGGATCATGGCCGAGGCCGCCGAGCGGGCCGCCCAGGTCCCCGGCGCCCAGCCCATCCACCTCTACAAGAACAACACCGACAACAAGGGCGCCTCCTACGGCACGCACGAGAACTACCTGATGAAGCGGGAGACCCCGTTCTCGGACATCGTGCGGCATCTGACGCCGTTCTTCGTCGCCCGTCAGGTGGTCACCGGCGCCGGCCGGGTCGGTATCGGCCAGGACGGCCATGAGCACGGCTTCCAGCTCAGCCAGCGCGCCGACTACTTCGAGGTGGAGGTCGGCCTGGAGACGACGCTCAAGCGGCCGATCATCAACACCCGCGACGAACCGCACGCGGACGCGGAGAAGTACCGCCGGCTCCACGTGATCATCGGCGACGCCAACCTCTCCGAGATCTCGACCTACCTGAAGCTGGGCACCACCTCGCTGGTGCTCTCCATGATCGAGGACGGGTTCATCGCCGTCGATCTGGCCGTCGACCAGCCCGTCCGCACCCTCCACCAGGTCTCCCACGACCCCACCCTGCAACATCTGATCACGCTCCGCAGCGGCCGCACGCTCACCGCCGTACAGCTCCAGATGGAGTACTTCGAGCTGGCCCGCAAATACGTCGAGGACCGTTACGGAGCGGATGCGGACGATCAGACCAAGGACGTCCTGACCAGGTGGGAGGACGTGCTCGGCCGGCTGGAGAACGATCCGATGAGCCTGTCCGGCGAGCTGGACTGGGTCGCCAAGCGTGAGCTCATGGAGGGCTACCGGCGCCGGGACGGCCTGGACTGGGACGCGGCGCGGCTGCACCTCATCGACCTCCAGTACGCCGACGTGCGCCCCGACAAGGGCCTGTACAACCGTCTGGCGGCCCGCGGCAAGATGAAGCGGCTCCTGGACGAGTCGGACGTCACCCGGGCGGAGCAGAAGCCCCCAGAGGACACCAGGGCGTACTTCCGGGGGCGCTGCCTGGAGCAGTACGCGGACGATGTCGCGGCGGCCTCCTGGGATTCGGTCATTTTCGATCTGCCTGGTCGTGACTCCCTGCAACGGGTTCCCACACTGGAGCCGCTGCGGGGGACCCGTAAGCACGTCAAGGAGCTCCTTGACCGCTGCCGTACCGCAGAGGAGCTGGTCAGGACGCTCTCCGGTCGCTGAGCCGCGGCAGGTGCACGACAAATTTTGTGGCGATCAGCGGCCGATCCACGGCTGAAATCGTCGCGGGGCGGGAATCATCGAGGTGACTCCCGGGCGTTGCAGCAAGTGCAGGGCCGATGTCGGACCCTGCTTGTAGGGTCGGATCTTGAAGGTCACATCGAGCGGGGCGAACCGAGCGGGGTGAGGGACATGGCGACCAAGGACAGCGGCGGCGGACAGGCCAAGGCCACGCGTTCCACCGAAGAGGTCGAGGAGCAGACGCAGGACGCGGAGGCTTCGGAAGACCTCAAGGAACGCCAGGAAAAGTTGTCGGACGACGTGGATTCCGTCCTGGACGAAATCGATGACGTGCTCGAAGAGAACGCAGAAGATTTCGTGAGGTCCTTTGTTCAGAAGGGCGGGGAGTAGAGCGGACCGGACACGTTCGATGCAGGGGGGCCGAAGCGTTGCGCGCGGTGCGGAAGGAAGAGACCGCGCGCAGCCTTCGGGCGGCATCCGGGCAGCTGCGCCGGCCGCCGGGACTCCGGCACCTCGTACCCCCGGGAACGCACCACGGCACGTGCCCGCCCCCGTGGCGGCGATGCCGTACACCGAAAGCCGGTCCGCCGGTCCCGGCAGGCGCGGGTGCCGCCGGGCGGGCGCGATGATCAAGGAGCGGCCGGTCTCCGCCCGATCCGTCCCGAGCCGGGCCCCGGGCATGTGGATCACACCCCCGATACGGGTAAGGTCCGAGGCGTACGGTGCATCAACTGCAACTCGGCACTCGGCAAGTTGAGGGATGACCCCGTCGCCATGCGCAGGGCCATCGCATATCCGGAAGGAAACGTGTGGAAGCCAATACTCGAAGCACCGGGCGTCTACCAGCTGCCTTCCTGACGCCTGGATCCTCGTCGTTCATGGATTTCCTCGGCGCGCACTCGCCCGATCTGCTGCCGGGCAATCGCCCGTTGCCGCCGGTACAGGGTGCCATCGAGGCGCCGCACGGCACGACGATCGTCGCCGCGGCGTTCCCCGGGGGCGTGGTGCTCGCCGGTGACCGGCGGGCGACCATGGGTAATGTCATCGCGCAGCGTGACATCGAGAAGGTTTTCCCGGCCGACGAGTATTCGGCGGTCGGCATCGCGGGCACGGCAGGTCTCGCGGTGGAAATGGTCAAGCTCTTCCAGCTGGAGCTGGAGCACTTCGAGAAGGTCGAGGGTGCCCAACTCTCCCTGGAGGGCAAGGCGAATCGTCTGTCGACGATGATTCGCAGCAATCTCGGGATGGCCATGCAGGGCCTGGCCGTGGTGCCGTTGTTCGCCGGCTATGACCTGGACCGCGAGAAGGGCCGCATCTTCTCGTACGACGTCACCGGCGGGCGCTCGGAAGAGCAGGGTTTCGCGGCGACGGGTTCCGGCTCGGTCTTCGCGCGCAGCGCCCTGAAGAAGCTCTTCCAGGAGGACTTCACGGAGGATCAGGCGGTCACCGCCGTCGTCCAGGCGCTCTATGACGCCGCGGACGACGATTCGGCGACCGGCGGACCGGACATGGCACGGCGGATCTACCCGATCGTCACGGTGATCACCGAGGACGGCTTCAAGAAGCTGACCGAAACCGAGGTCGCGGAGTTCGCCCGTGCCATTCATGAGCGCCGCCTGGAGCAGCCCGACGGTCCGCGCGCCGCGCTGCTCTGACGGGACGGATGTTCCGCAATGCTCCCCCAGCTCCCGCTGGGTGTGCCCCCAGCCACTGAGAGAGCTCTTGACAGGAAGGGACGGATAGCCGGTGTCGACGCCGTTCTATGTCTCACCCCAGCAGGCCATGGCCGATCGCGCCGAATACGCCCGCAAGGGCATCGCGCGCGGCCGCAGTGTCGTGGTGCTGCAATACACCGACGGCGTGGTCTTCGTCGCCGAGAATCCCTCCCGCGCCCTGCACAAGGTCAGCGAGATCTATGACCGGATCGCCTTCGCGGCCGTCGGCAAATACAACGAGTTCGAGAATCTGCGGATCGGCGGTGTGCGCTATGCCGATCTGCGGGGTTACACCTACGACCGGGAGGACGTGACCGCGCGCGGCCTGGCGAACGTCTACGCCCAGACGCTCGGCACGATCTTCTCCAGCGCCGCCGAGAAGCCCTACGAGGTCGAGCTGATCGTGGCCGAGGTCGGCAGCGCGCCCGAAGAGGACCAGATCTACCGGCTGCCGCACGACGGCTCGATCGTGGACGAGCACGGGTCGGTGGCCGTCGGTGGCAACGCCGACCAGATCAGCAGCTACCTCGACCAGCGGCACCGCGACGGCATGACGCTGGCCGAGGCGCTGAAGCTGGCGGTGGAGTCGCTGTCGCGGGACACCAACGGCGGTGAGCGCACCCTGACCGCCGAGCAGCTCGAGGTCGCCACCCTGGACCGCACGCGACCGCAGAAGCGCAAGTTCAAGCGGATCCTGGGGCGGCAGCTGTCGCGGCTCCTGGACGAGCATGCCGCCAAGGGCGCCAAGGAGCCGACGGCGGACGCGGACGCCGGTGCCGGCGAGGCCGGGGCGTCCGACGAAGGAACCGGCGGCAAGGGCGCCAAGGGCAAGGACGACTCCGAGGGGGAGTCCGGCCCGCTGCTCTGACGAGGTACCGCTTTCGAGGCCCGGTGCACGCGCCCCGGTGGGTCACTGCCCGCCGGGGCCGTGGCATGTCAGGAGGCGTCCCGGGGCGGGGCGGTGGAGCCGCGGGCAACCAGTTCCACGGGCAGCGTGGGGGCGTCCGCCGGGCGTCCGTCGAGCACCGTCATCAGGGCCCGCATCCCGGCCTCGCCGAACTCCTCGGCCGGCAGCCGTACGGTCGTCAGCTCCGGTTCGACGGCGACCGCCAGGGCCAGGTCGTCGAAGCCGGTGACGGAGACGTCCTCGGGGACGCGCAGGCCCAGGCGGCGGACGGCCTTGCAGGCGCCCGCGGCGATGATGTCGTCGTCGCAGAGCAGCGCCGTGGGGCGGGGGCCGGGGCCGGTGAGGGCGGCGTGCGCGGCGTGCAGCCCGGCGTCCACGCCGAGGGCGGCCCGCTGACGGCGCAGCAGAGCGCCGGGGACGCCCTGGAGGCTCTCGGCGACGGCGCGGGCGCGCACCTCGAAGGTCCAGGACCGGATATCGGCCGCGAGGTGGGTGATGCGGCGGTGGCCGAGGGCGCTCAGATGGCCGGTCAACTGCCGTACGCCATCGGCGATATCGAGGTTGACGGTGGCGCCGGCCCGGTCGTCGCCGGGGTCGCTGTCCAGCATGACCAGCGGCAGATCCGCGTCCCGGAGCGCGGTGAGCGCCTCGGCGGCCATGGAGGAGGCGATCACCCCGTCCAGGGTGGCCGCGGCGGAGTCGAAGGGGTCGCGGGCCGGGCCGATGCCCTCGGGGGAGGGGTAGAGGACGACGCCGAAGCCGTGCTCGGCGGCGACCCGGGCCGCGCCGGTGTAGACGCGGGCGAAGAACTCGGTGGTCAGGGCGGGGACGACCAGCAGCACCGTACGGGTGCGGCCCATCCGCAGGCTGCGGGCGGCGAGGTTGGGCCGGTAGCCCAGCTCGCGGGCGGCGGCGCGGACGGCTTCCGCCTTGCCGGGGGAGACCCGGCCGCGCCATTTGTCGCCCAGGACGAGCGAGACGGCGGCCTGCGAGACCCCGGCGGCGCGGGCCACGTCCCGGCTGGTGACGCGGGCGGCGGCCGGGCCGCCGGGGCGCGTGGCGCCGCCTGCTCCGTCCGCTCCGGTGGAGCCGGTGTGCGCACCGGGGGACGGTGCGGCCTCGTTGCTGCTCACCGGGTGTCCTGCTCCTCGTGTTTCGGCCACCGCGGGTGGACCGCGGGTTGTCGTCATGGTACGTATAACGGCGAAGGTTATACGTAACACGTCCGGTCCGGCCGGACAGGAGAGGGGCCCGGATGGCCGCGGGATACGCGGAGCTGCTCAGGACCCGGCATGCGGCCCGGCTCCTCGCGGGGACGCTGGTCGGCAGGCTGCCGAACGCCACCGCGGCGCTGGCCGTGGTCCTCTTCGTGCGCGCCGAGGGCGGCAGCTACGCCCTGGCCGGTGCGCTCTCCGCGGTCTACGGCGTCTGCAACGCCGTCGGGCAGCCGCTGCTCGGCCGGGCCGTGGACCTCTACGGGCAGCCGCGGGTGATGCTGCCCGCCGCGGTGCTCTCCGCGCTCGGCATGGCGCTGCTGGCGGCCGTCGGCCTGGATGTGCTGTGGCTCGCCTACGCCGCCATGGTGATCGCCGGTTTCTTCACCCCGCCCCTGGAGGGTGGTCTGCGGGCGCTGTGGCCCGGGGTCCTCAAGCGCGCGGACCGGGTGCACGCCGCCTACGCCCTGGACGCGGTGGCCCAGGAAGTCATGTTCGCGGTGGGACCGTTGCTGGTGACGCTGTGCGTCGCGGCCTGGTCGGAGGCGACCGCGCTGCTGGTGATCAATCTGATCGGGGTGCTCGGCGCGCTCTCCGTCGTCGTGTCCAGGCCGTCCCGGGAGTGGCGCAGCGGGCCCCGTGAGGCGCACTGGCTGGGGGCGCTGCGCTCGGCCGGGATGCTGGTGCTGATCGGGGCGTTCCTCTTCGTGGGTGTGGCCATGGGGGCGATCGCGGTCGCGGCGGTGGCGTACGCCGATGAGCACGGCGGCGGCATGGTCTCCAGCGCGCTGCTGTCCGCGCTCGGTGTCGGCGCGCTGGCCGGCGGTCTCGTCTACGGCGCCCGGGAGTGGCCGGGGCGGCCGGAGAGCCGGCTGCGGCTGCTGGTCTGTCTGCTGGCGGCGGGCTATGTGCCGCTGGTGCTGGCGCCGGACGTGGTCGGGATGACGGTGCTGACCGGTGTCGCCGGTGTGTTCCTGGCGCCGGCGCTGGCCTGCGCGTTCGTCGTGGTGGACCGGCACGCGCCCAAGGGCACGGTGACGGAGGCGTTTTCCTGGCTGGTGACGACGTTCGGCGTCGGAGCGGCGGTGGGGTCCGCGGTGGTGGGCCCGGCGGTGGAGAGCGGCGGCGCGGTCGCGGGCTTCGCGGTGGCGGGGGCCGGCGGGGTCGCCGCGATGCTCGTCCTTTTGTCGACGAAGCGATTTCTCGGGGATCCCGTGCGGCGTACCCCGGGTGGTCCCACGACGGAAAATGATCGAAACGGGGCTGTCGAACCCGGTTTCAGAGCAGGCCATCAGGCGTAATGTTCAGTCATGGACCGCCGCATTTTCGGGCTGGAGAACGAGTACGGCGTCACGTGCACGTTCAGGGGACAGCGCCGACTGTCGCCTGACGAAGTGGCGCGGTACCTCTTCCGCCGTGTCGTGTCATGGGGCCGCAGCAGCAACGTCTTCCTGCGGAACGGCGCCCGCCTGTACTTGGACGTGGGTTCGCACCCGGAATACGCAACTCCCGAGTGCGACAACGTGACCGAGCTGGTCACCCACGACAAGGCCGGCGAGCGCATTCTCGAGGGCCTGCTCGTCGACGCCGAGCGCCGCCTGCATGAGGAGGGAATCGCGGGCGACGTCTATCTCTTCAAGAACAACACCGATTCGGCGGGAAACTCCTACGGCTGCCACGAGAATTATCTCGTCGCCCGCCATGGCGAGTTCTCCCGGCTCGCGGACATCCTCATTCCGTTTCTCGTCACCCGTCAGCTGCTGTGCGGCGCGGGCAAGGTGCTACAGACTCCGCGCGGCGCCGTCTACTGCGTCAGCCAGCGCGCGGAGCACATCTGGGAGGGCGTCTCCTCGGCGACCACCCGCTCCCGCCCGATCATCAACACCCGCGATGAACCGCATGCGGACGCCGAGCGCTATCGCCGGCTCCATGTCATCGTCGGTGACTCCAACATGTCCGAGACGACCATGATGCTGAAGGTCGGTGCCACCGACCTCGTGCTGCGCATGATCGAGGCGGGCACGGTCATGCGCGATCTGACGCTGGAGAACCCGATCCGGGCCATCCGTGAGGTCAGCCATGACATCACCGGTCAGCGCAAGGTGCGGCTGGCCAGCGGGCGCGAAGCCTCCGCGCTCGAGGTCCAGCAGGAGTACTACGAAAAGGCCGTGGATTTCTGCGACCGCCGCGGAATCCGTACCGGCCTCGTCGAGCGGGTCCTGGAACTGTGGGGCCGTACGCTCGAAGCGATCCGGGACGAGGAGCTCGACCGGGTCTCGACCGAGATCGACTGGGTGATGAAACATCAGCTCATCGAGCGGTACCGGACAAAGAACAACATCACCATGTCCCACCCACGAGTGGCGCAGATAGACCTCGCGTATCACGACATCCACCGCCGCCGGGGGCTCTATTACCTCCTGGAGCGGAAGGGTCAAGCGGCGCGGATCTGCAATGACTTGAAGATCTTCGAGGGCAAGTCGGTGCCGCCGCAGACCACCCGTGCCAGGCTGCGCGGTGATTTCATCCGCCGGGCGCAGGAGCAGCGCCGCGATTTCACGGTCGACTGGGTGCACCTCAAGCTCAATGACCAGGCGCAGCGCACGGTGCTGTGCAAGGACCCGTTCCGCTCCGTGGACGACCGGGTGGAGAAGCTGATCGCAGGAATGTGACCAGCCGCGGGACGTATGCCGCTGCCGGTATCGGGGGCGGATTCCCTGCGTAACTCAGGGTGGGGATCCGACCCGGTCGAGTGACGGTGTTCCGAGCGTGTGGTGCCGGTGAGAGTGCCGACCGGATGGGAGAGTGGCGGGGTCCGTGTGACACGGCCCCGCCACTTTCGCTTTGCGTGGCTAGAGTGGCTCCGTCCATTCATTGATCGCAGCCCGTTTTGAGGGATATACGTGCGCCGACGCCGAATCGCAGCCCTGATCGCCGTGCCCCTGCTCCTCGTTTCCGCAGCGGCCTGCGGCAATGACGACTCATCCGAGGGCGGCTCAGCGCCGAAGGTGAGTGGGCAGGCGGATGCCAAGCCCAAGGTCGAGAAGGGCCAGGGCACCCCGCCCAAGAAGCTTCAGGTCAAGGTCCTCAAAAAGGGCGACGGGCCGGCGGTGAAGAAGGGCGAGGCCCTCAACGCCAACTACCTCGGCCAGACCTGGGACGGCAAGGCTTTCGACAACAGCTGGGACCGCGGCGCGCCGGCCACCTTCGAGATCGGCAGCGGCAAGGTCATCAAGGGCTGGGACGAGGGCCTGGTGGGCCAGAAGCTCGGCAGCCGTGTCGAGTTGGTCATCCCGCCGGACAAGGGTTACGGCGCGCAGGCCCAGCAGAACATTCCGGCCAACTCCACGCTGGTCTTCGTCGTCGACCTCAAGAAGATCATGCCGAGCAAGATCGACGGCAAGCCGGTCGCGCAGGACAACAGCGATCTCCCCAAGGTCGGGACCAACATCGACGGCAAGGCGCCGAAGATCACCCTCCCCAAGGGCCAGGACGCGCCGAAGGACGTCGAGAGCGCGACGATCATCAAGGGCAAGGGCGCGACGGTCGATGCGAAGAGCACCGTGCGGGCCCACTACACGGCGGTCACCTGGAAGGACGGCAAGGTGGTCGCCGACACCTGGGCGCCGGGGCAGCCCGGGGCGCAGGATGTGCCGGTCGCGCAGCTGCCGGGCTGGAAGGAAGGGCTCAAGGGCCAGAAGGCCGGCAGCCGGGTGCTGGTCGTGGTGCCGAAGAGCAAGCTGAGCCCTGACCAGCAGAAGTCCATCGGTTCCGATGTGGTGTTCTCGGTGGACGTCCTCAGCGTGAACTGACGCTGATCTGCCAGACTGGCGCCGTAATCGTAAAGATTCGTAAGTAGGAGCACATCCGTGAGCATCGACAAGCCCGAGATCGACTTTCCTGAGGGCCCGGCTCCCACCGAGCTCGAGATCGTGGACCTGACGGAAGGCGACGGGCCGGTCGCCAAGGCCGGGGACACCGTCTCCGTCCACTACGTCGGCGTGTCCTTCAGCACCGGCGAGGAGTTCGACGCCAGCTGGAACCGCGGCAAGCCGCTCCAGTTCCAGCTGGGCGCCGGCCAGGTCATCGCCGGCTGGGACCAGGGCGTGCAGGGCATGAAGGTCGGCGGCCGCCGCCGGCTGACCATCCCCGCGCACCTCGCGTACGGCGACCGTGGCGCCGGCGGCGGCCGGATCGCCCCCGGCGAGACGCTGATCTTCGTCTGCGACCTGGTCTCCGTCTGAGACCAGGTGCCGGTCGCCGTACGCGACCGCCGCTGACGTGACCGGGGCCCGTGCCATGACGGCACGGGCCCCGGTCGAGTAAGCCCCCACTCCCTGCCGGCCGACGGCCTCTGGCACATGCGCCGGACGCCGCCGGCTCCGCCCGCCGGGCGGACGGCGGGAGCGGGGGCTTCCTCGTCCGGCTTTGCCCTGACCACCGCGAGCGGTACGGTCAACGATCAGAAGTTCACACGAGAAAGGGCGTCGATGGCCATTGCCAAGGCCGAGCGGCTGATGAATCTGGCGCTGTGCCTGCTGGGGACGCGACGCCCGCTGACCAAGCGTGAACTGCGGTCGTCCATCGAGGCTTATATCGAGGCGAGCAGCGACGACTCGTTCAACCGCATGTTCGAGCGGGACAAGGACGATCTGCGCGAGCTGGGCCTGGTCATCGAGACCGTCGAGGGCATCGAGGGCGACGTCGGCTACCTCGCCCGCCGCGACAGCAACCGTCTGCCGCCGATCACCCTGGACGCCGAGGAGGCCGCGGCCCTGGGGCTCGCCGCCAAGATCTGGCAGCAGGCCCGGCTGGCGGGCGCCGCCAGCGGCGCGCTCCAGAAGCTGCGCGCCGCCGGAATGCCGCTGGCCGGGGACGGTGCCGACTACGACGCCGGGCAGCCGCACAGCGCGCTGGAACCCCGCATCCCCGCCCATGAGGCCGCCTTCGAGCCGCTGATGCTGGCCTGCCGCGACCGCCGCCCGGTCGTCTTCGACTACCGCAAGTCGAATGCCGCCCACCCCGAGCAGCGGCAGGTCGAACCCTGGATCCTCGAATGCTGGCGGGGCCATTGGTACGTCGCCGGCTGGGACCGTGAGCGCCAGGCCGAGCGGGTCTTCCGGCTCTCCCGGATCACCGGCAAGGTCCGTTCCCGGCAAGGGGCGTTCACCGCGCCGGTGCCCGATCACGTCACCGTCCGCGAGACCGTCGAGAGCTGGGCCGGCGAGACCGCCACCGGCACCGCCAGGATCAAGCTGCGCGCCGAGCACGGGTACCCGCTGCGCGCCCGTGCGCTCACCGTCCGCGAGCTGGGCGACGGCTGGGACGAGCTGGAGATCCCCAACGGGCACGGACTCGACGCCTGGCTCGTGGAGTTC
This sequence comes from Streptomyces sp. NPDC127097, assembly GCF_042724075.1. NCBI lineage: Bacteria > Bacillati > Actinomycetota > Actinomycetes > Kitasatosporales > Streptomycetaceae > Streptomyces > Streptomyces sp. NPDC127097. The sequence goes on from NZ_JBHXFI010000081.1 coordinate 18,551, forward strand.
GGCCCCGACGTGGTCGTCCTGGAACCCGCGGAACTGCGCGCCGATGTCATCGACCGGCTGCGTGCCGTGGCCAAGGGCTGAGAGGGATACGAGACCCATGGCGACGAACGCCATCGACCAGACCCGCCGGATGCTGTCCCTGGTGACCTACCTGCGTGAGCGCCCCGGCGCCCGCGTCGGGGACGTCGCCCGCGCCTTCGGCATCACCGAGGACGAGCTGATCGCCGACCTCGACGTCCTGCCGATGTGCGGCACCAGCTTCCGCGGCGGCGACCTCCTGGACATCGACACCGACGGTGACCGCATCTGGTGGCACAACCCCGACGATGTCGCCGAGCCGCTGCGGCTGGCCGCCGACGAGGCGACCGCGCTGCTGGTCGCCGCCCGCGCGGTGGCCACCCTGCCCGGACTGCGCGAGGGCGACCGGCAGGCACTGCTGCGGGCCACCGCCAAGCTGGAGGCGGCGGCCGGTGAGGCGGCCGGCGCCAGCTCCCGGCTCTCGGTGACCTTCGAATCCGAGGGCGGGGTGTTCGCCGACGTGGACCGCGCCATCGCCGAGCGGCGGCGGCTGTGGCTGCGCTACTACTCCCCGGCCCGCGACGAGCTGACCGAGCGCGAGGTGGACCCGATCCGGCTCTTCGCCGTCGGCCACACCTACATGGAAGCCTGGTGCCGGCTCTCGGAGGCCCGGCGTACCTTCCGGCTCGACCGGGTCGCCGAGATCAAGCTGCTGGACGCCCCCGCCGACCCGCCCCCGGTCGAGCTGCGTGATCTGTCGGAGGGCCTGGTGCAGCCCGCGGCCGAGGACCCCGAGGTCTCCATCGAGGTCGGGCCCGGCGGCCGCTGGGTCGCCGAGTACTACCCGCACGACAGCGCCGAGGAGCTGCCCGACGGCGGGCTGCGCATCACCCTGCGCACCCCCGACCCGGCCTCGCTGCGGCGGCTGGCCCTGCGGCTGGGCCGGGACGGCCGGATCGTGGCGCCGCAGGCCCTCGCCGACAGCGCGCGGCAGGCCGCCGAGCAGGCCCTCGCCGCGTACGGCGAGTGAGCGCGGCGGGCCGGGCGCGCCGCGCGGTGCGGGGTGACGGACGAGGCAGCGAAGGATGACGATGGCGATCACCACCGTGCCGGGCCGGCCCGCTCCGGTGCTCTACAAGGCAGCCTGCCCGGACTGCCGGGGCCGCTTCGAACTGGCCTCGGACGCGTTCCGGCTGGCGATCGGCGCCAGCAGCCGCACCACCTTCTACTCGTTCACCTGCCCCGACTGCCGTCGCGCGGTGCGCAAGCCGGCCGGCGAGCGGATCATCGAGCTGCTCACCGGCGGCGGCGTCCGCACGCTGCGGCTGCACACGGGCTGACCGTTAGGCTCGTCCCATGCTCTGGCCCATGATCGCAATCGCCCTCGGCTTCGCTGGGATCGCCGTGCTCGGCGTCCTCGCCGTCCGCGTCTTCGTCGAAGTGCGACGGCTGGCCCGCCAGGTCGGGGCCACCTCGGAGCGGATCCAGCGGGCCAGTGCCGACCTGGAGCGGGCGGCGGTGCCGCTCGCCTCCCGGATGCACGAGGCCGGCCGGGACTGAGACGTCGCCGTCCGGATGCGCGCCCTGCTCGGCCGGAGGGCAGAGGGGTAGGCTTCCCTCTGCGGTTCACGGCGCGCGGCGGTCGAGGCAATTCGGAAGATGCCCGGGCATTGCCCGGTGTTCACCACCGAACGTTACGATCGAGCGAGCCAGCACCAGGACGCCAGTCCGACCCCATTCGGCAGGCACCACAGCAGACGCCGCCCCGGCGAGAAGGTAGTCGCAGATGTTGAGCAACTTGAGGGCCCCCGAGATCATTCTGATCCTCGTCGTCATTGTGCTGCTGTTCGGTGCGAAGAAGCTGCCGGACATGGCGCGTTCGCTCGGGAAGTCCGCTCGCATCCTCAAGAGCGAGGCCAAGGCGATGAAGAAGGACGGCGACGCGGACGGTGGCGCCGCGGCCGGCACCTCCTCCGAGGCTCCCGCTGATGCTGCGCAGCAGGCCCCTCGTACGATTCAGGCGGCTCCCGGTGATGTGAGCAGCTCGCGCCCCGTGGCCGAGCCGAACCGCACCAACCAGAGCTGACCGAACCGATCCAGTCGCCCCGGCCCGGTCGGCGGCGGCTGATGTACGAGACGAGGAAGTGGGTTGCTCAAGTCTGCCCGCAAGCAGGAGAAGGACCCCGAGGGGCGGATGCCGCTCGCGGCGCATCTGCGTGAGCTGCGTAACCGGCTGCTGAAGTCGGTGCTGGCGATCATGGTGATCACCGTCATCGCCATGTGGCAGTACGACGCGATCGCCCACTTCGTCACGGGCCCGGTCATCGAATCGGTCGGCTGCCCCAAGCAGACGTCCGGCCCGCGCACCCACCCCTGTGCCCAGGTCGTGGCGAACGGTCTGCTCGCACCGTTCACGATCATGCTCAAGGTGTCCCTCACCACCGGTGTCGTCGTCGCCACCCCGGTGTGGCTCTACCAGCTCTGGGCCTTCCTCGCGCCGGGTCTCCACCGGCACGAGAAGAAGTACGCCCTCGGCTTCGTCGGTGCCGGCGCCCCGCTCTTCCTGGGCGGCGCGTACCTCGCCTACGCGGTCCTGCCGACCACCGCGGGCGCGCTGGTCGGCCTGACCCCCAGCGACTGGGCCAACTTCTTCCCCGCTGACGAGTTCTTCGACATCGTCACGCGCATGGTTCTGGTCTTCGGCCTGGCCTTCGAGCTGCCGCTGCTCCTGGTGCTGCTCAACTTCGGCGGGGTGCTCACCGGCCGCCGGATCCTGAGCTGGTGGCGGTTCATGGTGCTGGGTATCACGGTGTTCGCGGCCCTCGCCACGCCGACCGGTGATCCGCTGACCATGGGGCTGCTGGCCACGCCGATCGTGGTGCTGTACTTCGGTGCCGTCGGCATCTGCCTCTTCAACGACCGTCGCCGCAAGCTCGGCAACCCGGACGCGGGGCTGAGCGACGACGAAGCCTCGGAGCTCGATCTGACGCCCGGCGAGGTCGGGGAGATCGAGCCGGTTGCCTCCCGGGGGATGCTGCCGGAGCAGGCGAGTGGTGAGGTGGGCGGGGACGGTGCGGGGCGCCGTGGCGGGTACGACGACTTCACGTGACGCTTCGCTGATTGCGCCGAGGGGCCCCGCGATTTTTGCGGGGTCCCTTTGTTTGTCTGCGGGTGCGTTGTGGCTGGGCGCGCCGTTCCCCGCGCCCCTGTGGGGTGGCCGCTGTGCGTTGTTTGGTGCGGCTGTGTTGTGGCTGGTGCCGTTGCGGGGTTTGTGGGTGCCGCGGGGGTCGGAGGGGACGCACCGGGGCCCGTCCTCGGCGCGGGCGACGCGGGTGCGTGTGTTTGATTGCCCCGGTGTTTGCTCCGGTCCTGCGGGCGGGCCCCGGTACATCCCCTCCGACCGTCCAGCGTTGCCGTCTGCCGGTCGGTGGCACCGTCCGTCACAGACCCGCTCGGCCCGCGCCCAAGCTGCCAGGTGATGGCTCGGCCAGGTGCTTGCCAAGGGGTGCTGCTGCCTTGCCGTAACGGTGATGGGTATGGCGGGTCAGTCGCGTACGGACGGTGGTCGGAGGGGATGTCCGGTGCCCCGCCCGCAGGACTGGAGCGGACGCCGGGGCTCCCAACTTCTGGGACCCGCGTCGCCCGCGCCGAGGACGGGGTACCGGGCGTCCCCTCCGACCCGCCACCCACCCGCCGTGGGCGAACGGCGAACAGCCACCGGCAAAAGCGCGTGGGATAAAGATCGGGTCGTTGTCAGAGGTGGCCGGTAGGCTCGTAAGCACGATGACCGAGGACATGTCCCCTGCTGAGCGCTATGCCGCCGCCAAGCTCTGGGCGGCCGAGCAGGCCACCGCACTCGCCCCTTTCCGTGAAATGTACGACTTCGGGCTGGATCCGTTCCAGATCGAGGCGTGTCAGGCGCTGGAGGCCGGCCAGGGCGTGCTGGTCGCGGCTCCTACTGGATCCGGCAAGACGATCGTCGGCGAATTCGCCGTCCATCTGGCCCTGGAGCAGGGCCGCAAATGCTTCTACACCACGCCCATCAAGGCGCTCTCCAACCAGAAGTACCAGGATCTGGTCAGACGTTACGGTGCCGAGAAGGTCGGTCTGCTGACCGGCGACAACAGCGTCAACTCCGAGGCTCCGGTGGTCGTGATGACCACCGAGGTGCTGCGGAACATGCTCTATTCCGGGTCGCAGTCGCTGGTCGGCCTCGGCTATGTGGTCATGGACGAGGTGCACTACCTCTCCGACCGCTTCCGTGGCGCCGTCTGGGAAGAAGTGATCATTCATCTTCCCGAGTCGGTGACGCTGGTGTCACTGTCGGCGACGGTCTCCAACGCGGAGGAATTCGGCGACTGGCTGGACACGGTGCGTGGCGACACCGCCGTGATCGTCTCCGAGCACCGGCCGGTGCCGCTGTGGCAGCACGTCCTCGCGGGGCGCCGGATATACGACCTGTTCGAGGAGCGGGACGGGCAGCGCGGCGGGCGCCGTGAGGTCAATCCTGATCTGGAGCGGCTGGCGCGGATGGAGAACAGCCGGCCGACGTTCGGGCGGGACAAGCGCCGGGGCCGCAATATGCGCGAGGCGGACCGGGAGCGGGAGCGGCGGCAGCGCGCCCGTATCTGGACGCCGAGCCGGCCCGAGGTCATCGACCGTCTCGACAACGAGGGCCTGCTCCCCGCGATCACCTTCATCTTCAGCCGGGCCGGCTGCGAGGCGGCCGTTCAGCAGTGCCTGGCTTCGGGGCTGCGGCTCAACGACCAGGAGGGCCGCGAGCAGGTCCGTCGCATAGTGGAGGCGCGGACGGCCGGGATTCCGGATGACGACCTTCATGTGCTGGGCTACTTCGAGTGGTTGGAGGGCCTGGAGCGGGGCATCGCCGCGCACCACGCCGGAATGCTGCCGACCTTCAAGGAGGTCGTCGAGGAGCTGTTCGTGAAGGGCCTGGTCAAGGCCGTCTTCGCCACCGAGACACTGGCGCTGGGCATCAACATGCCCGCGCGTTCCGTGGTGATGGAAAAGCTGGTGAAGTGGAACGGTGAGCAGCACGCCGACATCACCCCCGGCGAGTACACCCAGCTGACCGGCCGGGCCGGGCGCCGCGGGATCGACATCGAGGGCCACGCGGTGGTGCTCTGGCAGCGGGGGATGGACCCGGGCGCGCTGGCCGGGCTCGCCGGGACGCGTACCTATCCGCTGCGGTCCTCGTTCAAGCCGTCGTACAACATGGCGGTCAACCTCGTCTCGCAGTTCGGCAGGCACCGTTCACGTGAGCTGCTGGAGATGTCCTTCGCGCAGTTCCAGGCCGACAAGTCGGTGGTCGGGATCTCGCGGCAGGTGCAGAAGAACGAGGAGGGGCTGGAGGGTTACCGCGGTTCGATGACCTGCCACCTCGGTGATTTCGAGGAATACTCCCGGCTGCGGCGGCAGTTGAAGGACCGGGAGACGGAGCTGGCCAAGCAGGGCGCGGCACAGCGGCGGGTGGCGGCCGCGGCGGCGCTGGAGAAGCTGAAGCCCGGCGATGTCATCCATGTGCCGACCGGCAAGTACGCGGGCCTGGCGCTGGTCCTCGACCCCGGGATGCCCTCGGGGCGGACGAACGGCCACCGCGGCTTCGATGCGCAGGACGGCCCGCGGCCGCTGGTGCTGACCGCCGAGCGGCAGGTCAAGCGGCTGGCCTCGATCGACTTCCCGGTGCCGGTCAAGGCGCTGGACCGGATGCGGATCCCCAGGTCGTTCAATGCCCGCAGCCCGCAGTCGCGCCGTGATCTGGCCTCCGCGCTGCGGACGAAGGCCGGCCACATGGTCCCCTCGCGGCACCGTAAGCCCCGTTCGGAGGCGGCCGACGACCGTGAGATCGCCCGGCTGCGTACGGAGATCCGGGCGCACCCCTGCCATGGCTGTGCCGAGCGGGAGGACCACGCCCGCTGGGCGGAGCGCTATCACCGACTGCTCCGCGACACCCGCCAGTTGGAGCGCCGGATCGAGGGCCGGACGAACACCATCGCCCGTACCTTCGACCGGATCTGCGCCCTGCTGACGGAGCTGGACTACCTCGAAGGCGACACCGTCACCGACGAGGGCCGCCGGCTCGCCCGGCTCTACGGCGAGCTGGATCTGCTGGCGAGCGAGTGTCTGCGGGAGGGTGTCTGGGAGGGGCTGGGCCCCGCGGAGCTGGCGGCCTGTGCCTCGGCGCTGGTGTACGAGGCGCGGCAGGCGGATGACGCGGTGGCACCCAAGCTGCCGGCCGGCAAGGCCAGGGACGCACTGGGCGAGATGGTCCGCATCTGGGGCCGGCTGGACGCCCTGGAGGAGGACCACAAGATCAACCAGGCGGAGGGCGTCGGCCAGCGGGAGCCCGACCTGGGCTTCGCCTGGGCCGCCTACCGCTGGGCCTCCGGCTTCGGCCTCGACGAGGTGCTCCGCGAGGCCGAGATGCCGGCCGGTGACTTCGTCCGCTGGTGCAAGCAGCTGATCGATGTCCTCGGCCAGATCGCGGCCGCGGCCCCGCCCGGCGGCACGGTCGCCCGTACGGCCCGTAAGGCCGTGGACGGGGTGCTGCGCGGCGTGGTGGCGTATTCGTCGGTGGGCTGAGCACGACGGGCCCGGCCCAGCAGAGCGGAGGCGCCGCACCCCGGACGGACGGGGTG
>NZ_JBHXFI010000082.1:0-24691 GCF_042724075.1 Streptomyces sp. NPDC127097
ACGGCTCCACGACAGCCCACGACTCATCGGTCAACTCATGACGACGCACCACGACTTACCAACAGCACAAACCACTTTGCGGACACGGCCTAGGGCCCGTCTTCACAGTCCCGCCCGGCGTCAGGGTGTGTGCCGCAGACTGCGCATGTCCAGATGCCGCAGCACCCGGTCGACGATCTCCGGGTCCGTGCCCGGCTCGCTGCGCGCGGCCAGCACCTCGTGCCGGGCGGCCGAGAGCATCTCGCCCTGGATGCGGTGCACCTTCTTCATCCGGTGGATGCGCCGCTCGAAGAGCTCGCGCCGCTCGTCGTCGACGATGTCCGGCGCGATCCGGGCGCCCATGTCGTACGCCCGGCGCGCCAACTGGTCGCTGACCTCGTCGGGCAGCTCCTCGACCTCCAGGATCTCCTTCAGCCGCCGCTTGGACGCCTTGATCACCCGGATCGCCAGCTCCCGCTCCAGCGCGTCGACGGCGTCGGTGTCGGCCCGCACCCGCAGCCTGCGCACCAGCCAGGGCAGGGTGAGGCCCTGGACGAGGAGGGTGCTGAGCACCACCGCGAAGGCGATGAAGAGGATGTCGTCACGGGCGGGGAAGCCGCCGCCGCCGTTGACGCTGAAGGGGATGGCCAGCGCCAGCGCCACGGAGGCCACCCCGCGCATCCCCGACCACCACATGATGAGCGTCTCCCGCCAGCTCATCGGGATCTCCTCGTCGTAGTCGCGGAGCTTGTGCATCCGCTTGGCCAGCCAGGCGGCGGGCAGCAGCCACAGCAGCCGGACGCCGACGACCACCCCGACGACCGCGGCGCCGGCGCCGAGCAGCTGGCCCCAGCGGTGCGAGGCGGCCCCGAAGATGTTGTGCAGCTCCAGCCCGATCAGCCCGAAGGCGACGCCGGTGACGAGGGTGTCGACGACCTCCCAGAAGGTGTAGCCGGCCAGCCGGCCCATCACATCGTCGGCGTCGACCGCGTATTCGGCCAGGAACAGCGCGCAGGTCAGCACCGCGAGCACACCGGACCCGTGGAACTCCTCGGCCAGGACGTAGGCGACGAACGGCACCAGCAGCGTCAGGCCGATCTGGAGCGTCGGGTCACCGAGCAGCCCCATCAGCTTGTTGGTGACCCAGCCGAGCAGCAGGCCGACCGCTATGGCGACGACGGCGGACAGCACCAGCGAGCCGATCGCGGCGGACACCGAGAAGCTGCCGCTGACGGCCGCGGCGAGGGCGACGTGGTAGAGCACGATCGCGGTGACGTCGTTGAACAGCCCCTCGCCCTCCAGGATGGAGACCAGCCGGCGGGGCAGCCCGAGCTTGCCGGCGACGGCGGTCGCGGCGACCGGGTCGGGCGGTGCCACCAGCGCCCCGAGCACCACCGCCGCGGCCACCGGCATCCCGGGCACCACCGCCTGGGCGACCGCGGCGACCGCGGCGGTGGTCGCGAAGACCAGCGCCACGGCGAGCAGGAAGATCGGCCGGAGGTTGGCGGTGAACTGCCGCCAGGAGGTGCGCTGGACGGCCGCGTAGAGCAGCGGCGGCAGCACCACCGGCAGGATGAACTCGGGCGGCACCTCGACGTTGGGCACGAACGGCAGCAGCGCCAGGACGGCGCCCGCGAGCGTCATCAGCACCGGTGACGGGAGCCGCAGCCGGTCGCCGACCGGAACCATGACCACGGCTCCGAACAGCAGGACGAGCATCAGAGCCAGCTGGTCCACGGTGGCGACGCTCCGGGGTCGGATCCGGTCATGTTCCGCCCCCAGCCTGCCATGAAGCCGCCGGCTGCCCGCGGTGCCGGTGCCCCGGAGGCCGCTGCGTCAGCCGCTCTCGGCCCGGACGGTGTCCAGGGCGCGCTGAAGATCGTCCGGGTAGCCGCTCTCGAACTCGACCCAGCGGCCGTCCGAGGGGTGCTCGAAGCCCAGCCGGACCGCGTGCAGCCACTGCCGGCCGACGCCCAGCCGCTTGGCGAGGGTGGGGTCCGCTCCGTAGGTCAGATCGCCGACGCAGGGGTGGCGGTGGGCGGCCATGTGCACCCGGATCTGGTGGGTGCGGCCGGTCTCCAGCTTGATGTCGAGCAGGCTGGCCGCCCGGAACGCCTCGATCAGGTCGTAGTGCGTGACCGACGGCTTGCCCTCGGCGGTGACCGCCCACTTGTAGTCGTGCTGGGGATGGCGGCCGATGGGGGCATCGATGGTGCCGCTCATCGGGTCCGGGTGGCCCTGGACCAGGGAGTGGTAGCGCTTGTCGACGGTCCGCTCGCGGAACTGCTGCTTGAGCAGGGTGTAGGCGCGCTCGGACTTGGCGACCACCATCAGGCCGGAGGTGCCGACGTCGAGGCGGTGCACGATGCCCTGGCGCTCGGCGGCGCCGGAGGTGGAGATGCGGTAGCCGGCCGCGGCCAGACCGCCGATGACGGTGGTTCCGCTCCAGCCGGGGCTCGGGTGGGCGGCGACCCCGACGGGCTTCATGATCACCACGATGTCGTCGTCGTCATGGACGATCTCCATGCCCTCGACGGGCTCGGCGATGATCTCGACGGGCGGCGCGGCCTGCGGCATCTCGACCTCCAGCCACGCGCCGCCGTGCACCCGCTCCGACTTCATCACCTCGGATCCGTCGACCCGGACCTTTCCGGCGGCGGCGAGTTCGGCCGCCTTCGTACGGGAGAAGCCGAACATCCGGGCCAGCGCGGCGTCGACGCGCTCGCCCTCCAGGCCGTCCGGTACGGGCAGGGTGCGGATCTCGGGAATGGTGCTCACCCCACGAGTATGGCAGTCCCGCCATGGTGTCCTGCCCGGGGCCGGACCTGGCCCCGGCCCCGGGAGCCCGGCGGCCGGCACCGCCAACGGCTCCTGCCCCGGCCGGCCCCGCTGCGGGGTATCAGTCCTTGTGCACGGTCCCGTCGGGGTCCAGCCCCCGGAAGGACAGGATCACGATCAGCACGCCGCCGCAGACGATCGCGGAGTCGGCGAGGTTGAAGACCGCGAAGTGCGCCGGTGCGATGAAGTCGACCACCGCGCCCTCGAAGACGCCCGGCGCGCGGAAGATCCGGTCGGTGAGGTTGCCGAAGGCGCCGCCGAGCAGCAGCCCGAGCGCGATGGCCCAGGGCAGGCTGTAGAGCTTGCGGGCGATCCGGAAGATGACCAGGATCACGGCCGCGGCGATGATGGTGAGGAAGATCGTCAGGGCCTCGCCCATGCCGAACGCGGCGCCGCGGTTGCGGATCACCGTGAACCGCAGCAGCGTCCCGATGACCTCGATGGGCGCATGGTGCTCCAGCTTCGCGACCACGAGGAGCTTGCTGCCCAGGTCGAGCAGGTAGACGACGAGCGCGACCAGCAGCAGCGCGACGATCCGCCGCTGACCGCGGCCCTTGCTCTCCTCCGCCCGCACCGGACCTCCCCCTTCGGACCCCGGCGTGGGATCCGCCCCGGTACCCGGCTCGGGTTCCGGCGTACCGGTGATGCGTTCCGCCTCTGCCACGTGTGAGTCCCTCAGCCCGTTGTGTCCCCGGCCGGGCCGTGCCCGGCTGAACCACGAGAGTACGGCACACCCCTGCGGGCGCGGGCGACACGGGTGCCGTCCGCGCCACCGGCCGGCCGGCTCAGCGGCGCTCCTGCTGCTGCTTGCACTCCACGCACAGCGTGGCGCGCGGGAATGCCTGCATCCGCGCCTTGCCGATGGGGTTGCCGCAGTTCTCGCACAGCCCATACGTGCCCGCGTCCAGCCGGCCGAGGGCCCGTTCGGTCTGGTGGAGCATCTCGCGGGCATTGGAGGCGAGCGCCAGTTCGTGTTCACGGGTGATGTTCTTGCTGCCGGTGTCGGCCTCGTCGTCGCCCGCACCGTCCCCGGAGTCCCGCATCAGCCCGGCGATGGCGTCCTCGGCCGAGACGATCTCCAGCCGCAGCCGGGAGGTCTCGTCCATCAGCTCGGTCCGGGCCGCGGCGACCTCCTCGGGCGTCCAGGGATCCTCGCCGGGCCGTACGGCGAGCTCGCCCGGCGCCGCGGCCACCCGGGCCATGGGCACCGCGGAGTCCTCGCCGTGTGCCGTGGCCGATGCGGCCGCAGTCTTCTTCGCCACCACCGTCTTGGCTCCCGTCTTCTTAGCGGGCACCGCGGCCTTTTTGGCCGGAGCCTTCTTCGCGGCCTTCTTCGCCGCCGTCTTCTTCACCACCGTCTTCTTCGCCGCCGTCTTCTTCGTGGCGGCCCGCTTCGGCGCCGCCTTCCGGGCCGTCGCCTCTTCCGGCGTGGCCGTGCCGGCCGCCGGCTTCTTGGCCGCGGCCTTCTTCGGAGCTGTCCTCTTCGCCGGAGGCTGCTTCGCGTCGGCCTCGTCGGCAGGCGTCGTGCTCTTCTCCGCGGCGGTCTTTTTCGCCACCATGGCCGCGACCCCTTCACATATGTGACTTTGTTCGCGAATCGTGACGGGAACGATAAATCGCTGCACGCCACGCGGCAACGGGACGCACCGCCCTGCGCACCCCGGTGCCCGGCCCGGACGGGCGGTTCGTCTCGGTTGTGCCCGCTTCCCGGCGGGGCGAATCCGCCCGTGGGAGGGGTGGCGGGGCGCTGGCCATTCGGGTCATCGCGCGGGCCGGGAGCGCGGCGCGGCGACGGCCCGGACCACCCCCGTGCGGCGCCGTGCGCCGGGTTCCGCCCCGGCCGCCGAAATCCGGTCGGCCACTGTCGGCCCCGCCCCGTACACTGGGCCCAGCGAGAGGCATTGACGGGACGAGTAGCGCCGTACGCAGCCAGCAGCGACCCGGGGACGGTGGAAGCCCGGGGGCGTGCACGACGTGAAGATCACCCCGGAGCCGCCGGAAGAAAGCTTTGGACAGTGGGCTCCGCCCACGGGCTTGGACAGTGGGCTCTGCTCACGGGCCCCGGGCCACCCAAGGCGAGTAGAACCGGCAGCGCGACCCCAATGAGGGGGCGGTGCAGTGGCACCGCCAAGGAGGGTGGTACCGCGGGAGCCCAGGCTCTCGTCCCTCCGGACGGAGAACGCAGCAGGTGTCCGCCGGAGGAAGCCCCCGATGAGTCCGCAGCCCCAGTACCGCCAGGTACCCGCCCAGGTAGACCTCCCCGCCCTTGAGCACGCAGTGCTCGAGTTCTGGCAGGAGCAGAAGGTCTTCGCCCGCACCCTCCAGCAGTCCGAGGGACGGCCCGAGTGGGTCTTCTACGAGGGCCCCCCGACCGCCAACGGCATGCCCGGCGCGCACCACATCGAGGCGCGCGTCTTCAAGGACGTCTTCCCCCGGTTCCGCACGATGCAGGGCTACCACGTCGACCGCAAGGCCGGCTGGGACTGCCACGGCCTCCCGGTCGAGCTGGCCGTGGAGAAGGAGCTGGGCTTCAGCGGCAAGAAGGACATCGAGGCGTACGGCATCGCCGAGTTCAACGCCAAGTGCCGGGAGTCGGTGACCCGCCACACCGACGCGTTCGCCGAGCTCACGACCCGTATGGGCTACTGGACCGACCTGGACGCCCCGTACCGCACGATGGACCCCGACTACATCGAGTCGGTGTGGTGGTCGCTGAAGGAGATCTTCGGCAAGGGCCTGCTGGTCCAGGACCACCGCGTCGCCCCCTGGTGCCCGCGCTGCGGCACCGGCCTGTCGGACCACGAGCTGGCCCAGGGCTACGAGAACGTCGTCGACCCCTCGGTCTTCGTCCGCCTGCCGCTGACCTCCGGCCCGCTGGCCGGCCGGGCCGCGCTGCTCATCTGGACGACCACCCCCTGGACCCTGGTCTCCAACACCGCCGTCGCCGCGCACCCCGACGTCACCTATGTCGTCGCCACCGACGGCACCGAGCAGCTGGTCGTCGCCGAGCCGCTGCTGGAGAAGGCCCTCGGTGAGGGCTGGACCGCGACCGGCGAGTCGTTCACCGGCCGCGAGATGGAGCGCTGGGCCTACGAGCGCCCCTTCGGCCTCGTCGAGCTCGACGGCGCCAACATCGTCGTCAACGCCGAGTACGTCACCACCGACGACGGCACCGGCCTCGTCCACCAGGCCCCGGCCTTCGGTGAGGACGACCTCAGGACCTGCAAGGCGTACGACCTGCCGGTGATCAACCCGGTCCGCCCGGACGGCACCTTCGAGGAGCAACTGGCCCTGGTCGGCGGCCAGTTCTTCAAGAAGGCCGATGAGGCGCTGGTCGCCGACCTGGACGCCCGCGGGCTGCTCTTCCGGCACCTCGCGTACGAGCACAGCTACCCGCACTGCTGGCGCTGCCACACCGCGCTGCTCTACTACGCCCAGCCGTCGTGGTACATCCGCACCACCGCGATCAAGGACGCCCTGCTCCGGGAGAACGAGAACACCAACTGGTTCCCCGAGTCGGTCAAGCACGGCCGCTTCGGCGACTGGCTCAACAACAACATCGACTGGGCGCTGTCCCGCAACCGCTACTGGGGCACCCCGCTGCCCATCTGGCGCTGCGAGGAGGACCACCTCACCTGCGTCGGCTCGCTCGCCGAGCTGACCGAGCTGACCGGCACCGACCAGTCCGACCTGGACCCGCACCGCCCGTTCATCGACGCGGTCACCTTCCCCTGCCCGACCTGCCGGGGCACCGCGACCCGCGTCCCGGAGGTCATCGACGCCTGGTACGACTCCGGCTCGATGCCGTTCGCGCAGTGGGGCTACCCGTACCGCAACAAGGAGCTGTTCGAGAAGCGCTACCCGGCGCAGTTCATCTCCGAGGCCATCGACCAGACCCGTGGCTGGTTCTACACCCTGATGGCGGTCGGCACCCTCGTCTTCGACAAGTCCTCGTACGAGAACGTGGTCTGCCTCGGCCACATCCTCGCCGAGGACGGCCGGAAGATGTCCAAGCACCTGGGCAACACCCTCCAGCCGATCCCGCTCATGGACCAGCACGGCGCCGACGCGGTCCGCTGGTTCATGGCCGCCGGCGGCTCGCCCTGGGCGGCCCGCCGGGTGGGCCACTCCACCATCCAGGAAGTCGTCCGCAAGACGCTGCTGACGTACTGGAACACCGTCGCCTTCCAGGCGCTGTACGCCCGGACGTCCGGCTGGGCGCCCTCCGCGGCCGACCCGGCCCCCGCCGACCGCCCGCTGCTGGACCGCTGGCTGCTCGGCGAGCTGAACGGCCTGGTCGAGCAGGTCACCGAGTCGCTGGAGTCCTTCGACACCCAGCGCGCCGGCAAGCTCCTCTCCTCCTTCGTCGACGACCTCTCCAACTGGTACGTCCGCCGTTCCCGCCGCCGCTTCTGGCAGGGCGACGCGGCCGCGCTGCGCACGCTCCACGAGGTCATCGAGACGGTCACCCGTCTCATGGCGCCCCTCACCCCGTTCGTCACCGAGCGGGTCTGGCAGGACCTGGTCGTCCCGGTCACCCCGGACGCCCCGGACTCCGTCCACCTCTCCACCTGGCCGGTCGCCGACCGGACGCTCATCGACCCGGCGCTGTCCGGCCAGATGCAGCTGGTGCGCCGGCTGGTCGAGCTGGGCCGGGCGACCCGCGCCGAGTCGGGCGTCAAGACCCGCCAGCCGCTGTCCCGTGCGCTGGTCGCGGCGCACGGCTTCGCGGGCCTGTCCGAGGACCTGCGCGCGCAGATCGCCGAGGAGCTCAACGTGAGCTCGCTGGCCTCGCTCTCCGAGGTGGGGGGCTCCCTGGTCGACACCACCGCCAAGGCGAACTTCCGGGCCCTGGGCAAGCGGTTCGGCAAGGGCGTCCAGGCGGTCGCCAAGGCCGTCGCCGCGGCGGACGCCGCCGCCCTCTCCCTCGCCCTGCGCGAGGGCACCGCGAGCGTCGAGGTGGACGGCGAGACCGTCTCTCTCGCCCCCGACGAGGTGATCATCACCGAAACCCCGCGCGAGGGCTGGTCGGTGGCCTCCGACGCGGGCGCGACGGTCGCCCTCGACCTGGAGATCACCCCCGAGCTGCGCCGGGCGGGCCTGGCCCGCGACGCGATCCGGCTGATCCAGGACGCCCGTAAGAACAGCGGCCTCGACGTCGCCGACCGGATCGCGCTGCGCTGGCGGTCCACCGACGAGGAGGTGCGCACGGCGCTGACCGACCACGCCGGCCTGATCTCCGACGAGGTGCTCGCCACGGACTTCGCCCCCGGCGACGCGGACGACTCCTACGGCCCCGCGTTCACCGACGAGAGCCTGGCCCTCTCGTTCCGGCTGCGCAAGGCGTAACCGCGCACGCGGCCACCCCGCGACGTCAACCGAGCCCCCCGGCGCCACCGCACCGGGGGGCTCCGCCGTCCCTGCTGACCGCCCCGCATCGCCCACCCAAGTCCACACAAAAGGGCCGGGCCCCGAAGGAATGTTCCTTCGGGGCCCGGCCCTGATTGCCGACGGTGCGCGCTACGCGGACGTCAGTTGTCGTCCTCGTCGATCAGGAAGCCGCGCATCGGCGACGGCGTCTGCTGCATCGGCTGCGGGCTCTGCGGACGCACCGGAGCCATCGGCTGGGTCATCGCCGGCGACATCTGCTGCTGACCGCCGTAGGACGGACCGTTGCTGGACTGACCGGCCATGGAGTGGTTGCCGCCACCCATCGACTGGCCGCCACCCATGGTGTGGTTGCCGCCCATGGTGCCCGCACCGGCCGACGCCATCGACGGCGACGGCGGCAGCGAAGCGGTCGCCGGGGTCCGCGGCGGGGCCAGCGAGTCGTCCGCCTGGTTCTCCAACTGACGCAGCTGGCTCTCCAGGTAGGACTTCAGCCGCGTGCGGTACTCGCGCTCGAAGCCGCGCAGGTCCTCGACCTTGCGCTCCAGCGTCGCGCGGGCCGACTCCAGCGAGCCCATCGCCACGCGGTGCTTCTCCTGCGCGTCCCGCTCCAGCGCGTCGGCCTTGGCGCGGGCGTCCCGCTCCAGGCCCTCGGCACGGCTGCGCGCCTCGCCGACGATCTTGTTGGCCTCGGAACGGGCCTCCGCGATCGCCTGGTCGGCGGTCTGCTGTGCCAGCGACAGCACGCGCGCGGCGCTGTCACCGCCCGGGCCGCCCTGCTGGCCACCGGGGCCGGGCAGCTGGGGTCCACCGGGGCCGCCCATCGGGCCACCCATGGGACCGCCGGGACCCATCGGACCGGGACCGTGCGGACCCTGCGGTCCGTGGCCACCGGGACCAGGAGGCAGCTGAGGTGCACCACCGGGCAGTTGGGGAGGTCCACCCATCCCCTGCTGCTGCGGCGGCACCGGCTGCGGACCGGATATGGCGGCGGGCACCGGAGCCCCAGGCCGCTGCTGCTGCTCCTGCTGCTGGTCCGGTCCCTTGCGCAGACCCTGCTGCTGCTGATTCTGCGCGGCGGCGCGGGTGGCAGCGGCAAGCTTGGCGCGAAGGTCCTCGTTCTCCCGCAGGAGCCGAGTCAGTTCGGCTTCGACCTCATCGAGGAAGGCATCGACCTCGTCCTCGTCATAGCCTTCTCGGAGGCGGACGGTCGTGAACTGCTTGTTCCGCACGTCCTCGGGGGTCAACGGCATCTCTACTTCACCTCAACGTAGTCGTCGGCAATCGGCAAGACCGTATCGTTCACACCAACAACACCGACCTCACGACGGTGATCAGGATGTACACGATGATCATCAATACGAAGAAGGACAGGTCGAGCGCCACGCCCCCGAGACGCAGCGGCGGAATGACCCGCCGCAGAAGCTTGAGTGGCGGATCAGTGACAGTGTAGGCGGCCTCAAGAATGACCACCATCGCCTTGCCGGGTTGCCATGAACGGGCGAACTGGAAGACATAGTCCATCACCAGCCGGAAGATCAACACGATCAGGAAGCAGTACAGCGCGATGTAGATCACCTGACCAAAGACACTCATCTCGCGCTGTCCCTCTCCCCTTGCCTTGCTCCTGTGTTGGCCTCACGGCCTCGGTGTGCCCGGTGTTGCGTCTCAGCTCTGGTTGAAGAACCCGCCCTCTGCGATACGGGCCTTGTCCTCCGCCGTGACATCGACGTTAGCAGGCGACAACAGGAACACCTTCTGCGTCACCCGTTCGATGCTGCCGTGAAGACCAAACACCAAACCGGCCGCAAAGTCGACAAGTCGCTTCGCGTCGGTGTCGTCCATCTCCGTCAGATTCATGATCACCGGAGTGCCCTCACGGAAGTGTTCCCCGATGGTACGGGCTTCGTTGTAGGTCCGGGGGTGAAGTGTGGTGATGCGGTAGGGCTCCCGCTCGGACACAACCTTGGGCATGATCACCGGTGCGTTCTTCTCCAGATTCGGACGGTCGGGTGTGATGGATGCCACGGGGGCGATTCGCGCGGGTCGTCCGTTTTCCGCGGCAAGCGGGGCCGGTTCACGTTGCGCCGGAGGCGTCACGGCACGGACGGGTTCCTCCCGTTCCGGGGGAATTTCGGCCTGCACCGGGTGCTGTTGACGCCGCCCTCGATCGGGTTCCGGGTCAAGCTCGGGCTCGAACTCGTCATCGGGGTCGAACCCCCGGCCGTCGTACCCATCGTCCTCCACGAGGCCGAGGTAGACCGCCATCTTGCGCATCGCGCCGGCCATTCTCTGCGTCCTCCGCTCTGTGGTGGATCGGCTCCGTCACCAGGGGCCTTGGATCCACTCGGCCTGCCCCGCTTTTTACGGGAATGACCATATTTTGTGCTGTGGTCCGACTTGCTTGGCGACGTTACCGGAGCCGTGGTCGGACTCCGAGTACCGCAGTGCCGACGCGCACATGTGTCGCTCCGGCCGCCACGGCCTGTTCGAGGTCCGCGCTCATGCCTGCTGACACCATGTTGGCACCAGGATGGTTCCCGCGCAGGTCGGATGAGATTTCCATGAGCCGCTCGAAAGCCGCGAGTTCACGCCCCGCGTAGGGTCCGGACAGCGGCGCGACGGTCATCACACCGTCCAGCCGCAGACCTTGGGCGCCGGCGATCTGCTCGGCGAGCGCCGCGACACCGTCCGGTGCCACACCGCCCCGCTCACCCCGCACCCCCGACTCCGCGTCAAGTGCCACCTGGATCAGGCAACCCAGTTCGCGCCCGGTGCGCACCGCCTCCTTGCCGAGTGCGGTGACGAGCCGGGCCCGGTCGACCGACTGAACAATTCCGGCATAACCGGCCACGGACCGCACCTTGTTGGTCTGTAGTTGACCAACGAAGTGCCAAGTAAGGGGCGAATCAGTACATTCAGCGGCCTTGGGGGCCGCCTCCTGATCGCGGTTCTCCGCGACCTGCCGCACCCCCAGTTCCGCCAGCAGCCGGACGTCACTCGCCGGGTAGGTCTTGGTGACCACGATCAGGGTCACCTCGTCACGCGGCCGGCCGGCCTTGGCGCAGGCGGCGGAGATACGTTCCTCCACCCGCGCCAGGTTCTCTGCCAGTTGCCTCTTGCGGTCCTCCGTCACGGCGTGGCCTCCCCCAGCCCCGGGCCGGGGGTGTCCCCGAGCCATACATAGCTCGCGAGCCGCCCCGTCGTACGGTCGCGCCGATACGAGAAATGGTCCGCGGATTCGCGGGTGCAGATGTGGGAATCTTCACGCACCAGCACGCCCTGCGCGGCGAGTTGGGCCCGTACCCCCGCGGTGACGTCGACCGCGGGAGTGCCCCAACTGGTCAACGCGCGGGCCTCGGGCACCACCGCGGCGACATCGGACCGCATCTGCTCGGGCACCTCGTAACAGCGCCCGCAGATCGCCGGCCCGGTGTACGCGATCATCCGCGCCGGCTCCGCGCCCCGCTTCACCATCGCCTCGACCACCGCCGGGACGACCCCGGCGACCAGGCCGGGCCGGCCGGCGTGCGCGGCCCCCGCGACCCCGGCGACCGGGTCGGCGAGCAGGACCGGGGTGCAGTCGGCGGTCAGGACCGCGAGGGCGAGCCCCCGGCGCTCCGTCACCACCGCGTCCACACCGGGGATGTCGTCGCCGTGCCGCCAGGGCCCGTCGACCACCGCGACGTCCCGGCCGTGCACCTGGTTCATCCAGACCACCGCGGCCGGGTCGAGGCCGAGTTCCACCGCGGCGCGGGCCCGGTTGGCGTGGACGGCCTGCGGGTCGTCGCCGACCGCGCCGCCCAGGTTGAGCTGATCGTACGGAGCGGCGCTCACCCCGCCCCACCTGTCGGTGAAGGCGAAGTGCGCGCCGCTCTCGTGGTGCTGTTGCCCTATCACTTCAGTGCTTCGGTCACTTCAGGAAGTCGGGGACGTCCAGTTCCTCCGCCGCCGAGTCCGAGTACGGACGGGCCGGGGGAACCTGCGGAGCGCTCGCCGGGGACGACGGGACCTCGCCCAGCGAGGAGGAGGACTCGGCGGGCGCCGGCTCCTCGTCCCGTACGGGCACCGAACCCAGTCCGCCGAAGGACGACGAACGCGGCTCGGGCGGAGTCGCCGGACGGCTCGGGGCCGGGGCGGGCTCCTCGCGCTTCGGGGCGGACAGTGCGGAGGACTGCGCATCCCTGCGGGCCGGCGGCTGACCGCCGTCGAAGCCCGCGGCGATGACCGTCACCCGGACCTCGTCGCCCAGTGCGTCGTCGATGACCGCACCGAAGATGATGTTGGCTTCCGGGTGTGCCGCCTCGCTGACCAGCTGGGCGGCCTCGTTGATCTCGAAGAGACCGAGGTCGGAGCCGCCGGAGATGGACAGCAGCACCCCGCGGGCGCCGTCGATGGACGCCTCCAGGAGCGGCGAGGAGATCGCCATCTCCGCTGCGGCCACCGCGCGGTCGTCGCCGCGCGCCGAGCCGATCCCCATGAGGGCCGAGCCGGCCTCCGACATCACGGACTTGACGTCGGCGAAGTCGAGGTTGATCAGGCCCGGGGTGGTGATCAGATCGGTGATGCCCTGAACACCCGACAGCAGTACCTGGTCCGCGGACTTGAACGCGTCGAGCACGCTCACCTGGCGGTCCGAGATGGACAGCAGTCGGTCGTTGGGGATCACGATGAGGGTGTCGACCTCTTCGCGCAGCTGGGCGATGCCGTCCTCGGCCTGGTTGGCGCGACGGCGGCCCTCGAAGGTGAACGGGCGGGTGACCACACCGATCGTCAGGGCGCCCAGCGAGCGCGCGATGTTGGCGACGACGGGTGCGCCGCCGGTGCCGGTGCCGCCGCCCTCACCCGCGGTCACGAAGACCATGTCGGCCCCCTTGAGGACCTCCTCGATCTCCTCGCGGTGGTCCTCGGCCGCCTTCCGACCCACATCCGGGTTGGCGCCGGCGCCGAGCCCGCGGGTCATTTCGCGGCCGACGTCGAGCTTGACGTCGGCGTCGCTCATCAGCAGCGCCTGCGCATCGGTGTTGATCGCGATGAACTCGACGCCCTTGAGCCCGACCTCGATCATCCGGTTGATGGCGTTCACGCCACCGCCGCCGATGCCGACGACCTTGATGACTGCGAGGTAGTTCTGCGGTGCTGCCACGTCGAAGGCCTCTCGCCTCGAGTTACGTGTCGTCGCCGCACTGCGTGTGGACGCCGACTGATGCCGATGGGACGGTTCGTATCGCCGACCCGAACCCTAACGTTGAAGTTTAGGGTTACCTGTGCCTGTGTTCCTTGCTTCCATAGTCCCTTTGGAACGAGACACTAAGTCGACAAGGCGCGCCCGTTCAACGAACACGCCGAACCTCCCGTTTTTCTTTTCACCCTATGTGATCACCCATAGTCGTAGCCATCCAGGGTGCTGGCCTGCCACTACGGACGTCAACTCCCGGACACCGCAGGGGCGCTGGGCACCGAGATGTCGAAGTGGCGCGCGTCACGCGCCGCTTTCAGCAGCGCGGTCAGCACCTTTGCCTTTTCGGCGCCCTGTTCGCGGCTGCCCCACGCGACCGTGCGGCCGCCGGCCAGTTCGAGGGTGATGGCGTCATAGGACCGTACGCGAACCTTTCGTACGTCCTTGCGTACGGCTGCCGGCAGATCCTGGGCGACCTCGACCGCGGCGCGCCGCAACCGGTCGATTCCGAACCGATGCAGACTCGGGGAGTCGGACGCGGTCATTTCCAGAAGCGGAACGCCCTTGGGGGCCGTGGCGACGGTGGCGAACCGGACGCCCTCGGCGTCCACTTCGACAAACTTTTTGCCCGATCGCAGCAGCAGTTCCGGCACCCTTTCGGTCACCTTCAGGCCGATTGTGTGCGGCCAGGACCGCTCGACGTCCACGGTCTTGATGCGCGGCAGCCGTGCGCGCAGCCGGTGGGCCAGCGCGTCCGTATCGACCGAGGCCAGCGGCGCGTTCATCGGGGCGTCCGCCGCGGCGACGACCTCATGTGGCGTCAGCACTTTGGTGCCGGTGGGGCTGACGCGTTCCACCCGGAGCCAGTTCGAGGCATAGAGGGCCCAGACGCCGAACGCGCCGAGCAGCACCGCGACGACCAGGATGATGATCAGACTGCGGCGGCTCGGCGCGCGAAGGGGAAGGCGCTCCCACCGGAATCTTCGCCCCGGGGGTGCCGCGGCGGAGGGCGGGCCGGACAGTGACTTCTTCTCGCCTCGCCGGGCGGTTGTCGGTCCGGCCACGCTCCCTGCCTTCTCTCGTGGGCTACTTGTTGTGCTGTGCGATCGCCTCGTACACCATGCCGACCAACAGCTCGTCGGCGTCCCGGCGGCCGAACTCGGAGGCCGCGCGCGACATCTCGTACAGCCGGTGCGGATCGGCCAGGACCGGGAGCACGCTGTTCTGCACCCAGTCCGGGGTCAGCTGGGCGTCGTCGACCAGCAGGCCCCCGCCGGCGTTGACCAGCGGCTGAGCGTTGAGCCGCTGCTCGCCGTTGCCGATGGGCAGCGGGACGAAGGCGGCCGGGAGCCCGACGGCGGACAACTCGGCGACGGTCATCGCGCCCGCGCGGCAGAGCATCATGTCGGCCGCGGCGTACGCGAGATCCATCCGGTCCACGTACGGTACCGGGACATAGGGGGGCATCCCGGGCATGTTGTCCGCATGCGGCAGTTCGTTCTTCGGGCCGACCGCGTGCAGGACCTGAATGCCGGCGCGCTGGAGGACCGGGACGGCGGCCTGGATGACCTCGTTCAGCCGACGGGCGCCCTGGGAACCACCGGACACCAGCAGGGTCGGAAGGTTGGGGTCGAGACCGAAGGCGGCTCGCGCCTCCGGGCGGACCGCGGCGCGGTCCAGGGTGGCGATGGTGCGGCGCAGCGGGATGCCGACGTACCGGGCACCGCGCAGCTTGCTGTCCGGGGTGCTCACGGCGACGAACTTGGCGTACCGCGAGCCGATCTTGTTGGCCAGGCCGGGGCGGGCATTGGCCTCGTGGACGATGATCGGCACCCCGAGCCGCTTGGCGGCCAGATAGCCGGGCAGCGCCACATAGCCGCCGAAGCCGACGACGCAGTCCGCCTTCGTGCGCTCCAGGATCTGCTCGGCGGCCTTGATCGTGCCGCGCAGACGCCCGGGGACGGTGATCAGTTCGGGGGTGGGCTTGCGCGGCAGCGGCACGGCCGGGATGAGACCCAGCTCATAGCCACGCTCGGGGACGAGCCGGGTCTCCAGGCCCTTTTCCGTACCGAGTGCCGTGATCCCCACGGTGGGGTCCTGCCTCCGCAGTGCGTCCGCGAGGGCGAGCGCGGGCTCGATGTGGCCGGCGGTCCCCCCACCGGCGAGTACGACATGCACCGAAATTCACCGCTCTCCGGACGGCCGCTTCTTGACGCGCCGTCTCATCGTCTTCCATCTCACCCCAGCCTGCCTCCTGCCGAAGACCGGCTGCCGCATGGCCAACGCCGCTCGCGCAGCGGGCTCGTCACGCGCGAAGGCGATCAAGAGTCCGATGGCGAACATCGTCGGCAGCAGGGCGGAGCCTCCGTAGGAGAACAGCGGGAGGGGGACCCCGGCGATCGGCAACAGGCCGAGCACCGCACCGATGTTGATCACGGCCTGGGCCGTGATCCAGGTGGTCACGCCTCCCGCGGCGTACCGTACGAAGGGGTCCTCCGTGCGTCCGGCCACGCGGATACCCGCATAGCCTAGAGCCGCGAAGAGGGCGAGGACCGACAGCGTCCCCGCCAGACCCAGTTCCTCCCCGGTGATGGCGAAGATGAAGTCGGTATGCGGTTCCGGGAGTTCACCCCATTTTTCCATACTTGCACCAAGGCCGGAACCGAAGAATCCGCCGGACGCGAGCGCATAGATGCCGTGCACGGCCTGCCAGCACTGATCACCGGGACCCGGATCGGTCGCTCCGATGCAGGCCAGGCGGGACATCCGGTTCGCGCTGGTCTTGATCAGCAGCGCCCCGATCAGCGTGGCGGCACCCAGCACCCCCACGAAGAGCCTGGTGGGCGCCCCGGCCAGCCACAGCAGCCCGAAGAGGATCGCCGTGAGAATGATCGCGGTCCCCATGTCGCCACCGAGCATGATCAGCCCGAGCAGCAGGAACGCGACCGGGATCAGCGGCACCAGCAGATGCTTCCACTGCACCAGCAGCCTTTTGTCCTGTTTGCGAGCCAGCAGATCGGCGCCCCACAGGACCAGCGCGAGCTTGGCGAACTCGCTCGGTTGCATCTGGAAAGGTCCGCCGAGGCTGATCCAGTTCTGGTTGCCGTTGACCGCGACCCCTATGCCCGGAATCTGCACCAGGCACATCAGGAAGACCGAGACGGCGAGCAGCGGATAGGCCAGCCCGCGGTGCAGCCGTACCGACATACGGGAGGCCGCCAGCAGCAGCCCGCCGCCCAGGACGGCGGCCAGCAGCTGCTTGCGGAAGAAGTACGTCGGGGCGAGACCGGACTGAAGCGCCTTGATCTGGGACGCCGAGTAGACCATCACCAGCCCCAGGACGGTGATCAGCAGGCTGCCGCCGAGGATCAGGTAGTACGCGGTCAGCGGGCGGTCCCAGGCCCGTCTCAGCCGGGTGTGGAGGCCCCGGGGACCGCCCGGGGCGCGGCCGCCGCGCGGCTTGCGCGCCGTGGAGGGCCGGCGCGCCGGACGCGGTCCGGCCGCCTTCGCCGATCGGGCCGTCATCCTCGTCCCCTCCACAGGTGCGCTTGCCGCCGGCGCTCGGCGACAGCGGGGAGAAACGGTCTAATGATCCCGGGCGGTCAGCGCACCGACCGCCTCGGCGAAAGCCTCGCCCCGCTTGTTGTAGTTGACGAACATGTCCATCGAGGCACAGGCCGGAGCCAGCAGGACGGTGTCGCCGGGCCGGGCCAGCCGGGCCGCTTCGCGGACCGCCTCGGACATCGCCCCAGTGTCGGTCCGGTCGAGGTCGACCACCGGGACATCGGGGGCGTGTCGCGCCAGGGCTTCCGCGATCAGCGCCCGGTCGGCGCCGATCAGCACCACCCCGCGCAGCCGGCCCGCCGACTTCTGCACCAGCTCGTCGAACGTCGCGCCCTTGGCGAGGCCGCCGGCGATCCAGACGATGTGCTCGTACGCCGCCAACGACGCCTCGGTGGCGTGGGTGTTGGTGGCCTTGGAGTCGTCGATGTAGGTGACGCCGTCGAGCTCCGCGACGTGCTGGATGCGGTGCGCGTCCGGATGGAAGGCGCGCAGACCGTCGCGTACGGCGGTGGGGCGGACGCCGAAGGCACGGGCCAGCGCCGCCGCCGCGAGGGCGTTGGCGATGTTGTGCGGGGCCGGCGGCGTGACGTCCGAGACCTCGGCGAGCTCCTGGGCCTGCTGCTGCCGGTTCTCCACGAAGGCCCGGTCGACGAGGATGCCGTCGACGACACCGAGCTGGGAGGGGCCGGGGGTGCCGAGGGTGAAGCCGATGGCCCGGCAGCCCTCCTCGACGTCGGCCTCGCGCACCAGGTCCTCGGTCGCCTTGTCGGCCGCGTTGTAGACGCAGGCGACGGTGTTGCCCTCGTAGATCCGGCCCTTGTCGGCGGCGTACGCCTGCATGGAGCCGTGCCAGTCGAGGTGGTCGGGGGCGAGGTTGAGGACGGCCGCCGAGTGCGCCCGTAGGGAGGGCGCCCAGTGCAGCTGGTAGCTGGAGAGCTCGACGGCGAGGACGTCGTAGGGAGCCTCGCCGTCCTTGCCCTGCCCCAGGACGACATCGATGATCGGCGTGCCGATGTTGCCGACGGCCAGGGTGCGCAGGCCCTCGGCGGCCAGGATCGAGGCCAGCATCCGCACGGTGGTGGTCTTGCCGTTGGTGCCGGTGACCCCGAGCCAGGCCGCGGCGCCGGGGCCCCGCAGCCGCCAGGCGATCTCCACATCGCCGACGACCTCGACGCCCGCCGCGGCGGCCGCCGCGAACAGCGGGCTGTCCGGCTTCCAGCCGGGCGAGGTGACGACGAGCTCGGTGCCCTCGGGGAGCGTGTCACCGTCGCCGAGGCGGACGGTGATTCCCGCCGCCGTCAGTTCCCGCGCGGCGGCGCGCTGCTTGTCGCCGTCACCGCCGTCCACGACGGTGACGTGCGCGCCGAGGCCGGCCAGCGCGCGGGCGGCACTGATGCCGCTCACGCCCAGGCCGGCGACGGTGATGTGCTGACCGGCGAACCCCGCGGGGTGGTCGGTCGGGCCGTGCGTGGTCACTTTGCTGCCTGCCAGCCGCCGTAGAAGATGCCGAGTCCCACGATGACGCACATGCCCTGAATGATCCAGAACCGGACCACCACAAGGACTTCCGACCACCCCTTGAGTTCGAAGTGGTGCTGGAGTGGCGCCATCCGGAAGACCCGCTTCCCGGTCAGCCGGAACGATCCGACCTGGATCACCACGGACATGGTGATCAGGACGAAGAGACCACCGAGGATGGCGAGCAGCAGCTCCGTACGGGAGCAGATGGCCAGACCGGCCAGCGCGCCGCCCAGGGCCAGCGAGCCGGTGTCGCCCATGAAGATCTTGGCGGGCGAGGTGTTCCACCACAGGAAGCCGAAGCAGGCGCCCATCAGCGCGGAGGCCACCACCGCGAGGTCGAGCGGATCGCGGACCTCGTAACAGCCCGGTCCGGCGGTGATCTGGTTGGCGCAGGACTCCTGGTGCTGCCAGATGCCGATGAAGGTGTACGCGCCGAAGACCATCACCGAGGCGCCGGTGGCGAGGCCGTCGAGGCCGTCGGTGAGGTTCACGCCGTTGGACATCGCCAGGATCATGAACAGCGCCCAGATCACGAAGATCACCGGGCCGATCTGCCAGCCGAAGTCCTGGGTGAAGGAGAGCCGGTCCGACGCCGGGGTCTGCCCGCGCAGATCGGCGAACTGGAGCGAGAGCACCGCGAAGGCGATGCCGACGATCAGCTGGCCGGCCATCTTCGCCTTGGCCCGCAGGCCCAGCGAACGCTGCTTGACGATCTTGATGTAGTCGTCGAGGAAGCCGACCAGGCCCATGCCCGCGAAGAGGAAGAGCACCAGCACGCCCGAGAAGGTCGGATCGCTGGAGGTGATCACCTTCGTCACGGCGTAGGCGATGATCGTGGCCAGGATGAAGGAGATACCGCCCATGGTGGGCGTGCCCTTCTTGCTGCCGTGGGTCCGCGGGCCGTCATCGCGGATGAACTGCCCGTATCCCTTCTTGGCCAGCAGCTTGATCAGCAGCGGGGTGCCGATCAGGGTCAGGAAGAGCCCGATCATTCCGGAGAAGAGGATCTGCTTCATCGAGTTCATCGGGTCGCGGCTCCACCCTCGGCGCCCGCGGCGCCCAGCATGCCCTCGTCCAGCAAAGCTGCGGCGACCCGCTCCAGCCCCACCGACCTGGACGCCTTCACCAGCACGACATCTCCCGGCCGCAGCTCGCTGCGCAACAGGTCGATCGCCGCCCGCGCGTCGGACACGTGCACCGACTCCTCACCCCACGAACCCTCGTTCTTGGCGCCCATGTCGAGCCAGGCCGCTTCCCTGCCGCCGACTGCCACGAGCTTGCTGACGTTGAGCCGGACGGCCAGCCGCCCGACCGCGTCGTGTTCGGCGAGTGACTCCTCGCCGAGCTCAGCCATCTCACCGAGCACCGCCCACGTACGAGCGCCCGTCGCCTTGCCGGCTGCGCCCA
Source organism: Streptomyces sp. NPDC127097 (assembly GCF_042724075.1). NCBI lineage: Bacteria > Bacillati > Actinomycetota > Actinomycetes > Kitasatosporales > Streptomycetaceae > Streptomyces > Streptomyces sp. NPDC127097. The sequence goes on from NZ_JBHXFI010000082.1 coordinate 19,877, forward strand.
TCGCGACCAGCGCACGCAGCGCCGCTCGCATGGACTCGGGATTCGCGTTGTAGGCGTCGTTGACGATCCGCACGCCGTCCGCGCGCTCGGTGACCTCCATACGCCAGCGGGAGAGCGTGCCGGCTTCGGAGAGCGCGGTGGCGATCTCGTCTGCGGGCATGCCCAACTCATGGGCTACGGCGGCCGCGGCGAGCGCGTTCGACACGTGGTGCTCACCGTACAGCCGCATGGTCACATCGCTGCACCCGGAGGGTGTGCGAAGCGTGAAAGCGGGCTGACCAAGATCCGTGAGCCGGACATTCTCGGCACGTACGGCGGCCTCCTCGGACTCGCCGAACAGGATCGTGCGGGCCCGGGTGCGCGGCACCATGGCGCGGACGTACGGGTCGTCGGCGTTGAGCACCGCGATCCCGCCCTCCTCGGCCGGGGGCAGCGACTCGACGAGTTCGCCCTTGGCCAGCGCGATCTGCTCACGGCCGCCGAACTCGCCGATGTGCGCGCTGCCGACGTTCAGCACCACGCCGATCCTCGGCGGGGTCAGCCCGGCGAGGTAACGGATGTGGCCGACGCCGCGGGCACCCATCTCCAGGACGAGATGCCGGGTGGTCTCATCGGCGCGCAGCGCGGTCAGCGGCAGCCCGATCTCGTTGTTGAGGTTTCCCTCGGGCCAGACCGTCGGGCCGTGGCGCTGGAGCAGCTGGGCGATCAGGTCCTTGGTGCTGGTCTTGCCGGCCGAGCCGGTGAGACCCACGACGGTGGTGCCCAGCCGTGCGACGACGGCGCGGGCGAGCGCACCGAGCGCGGCGACCACGTCGTCGACGACGATCGCGGGGACGCCGAGGGGGCGGGCGGCCAGTACGGCCACCGCGCCGGCCTCGACGGCGCCCTGTGCGAAGTCATGGCCGTCGACGCGTTCACCGGCGAAGGCCACGAACAGCGCGCCGGGGCCCACCGCACGGGAGTCGGCCACGACCGGTCCGGTCACCCGGCGGCCGTCGTCCGGTATGTCGTGCTGCCGGCCTCCCACGATGCTCGCGATCTCGGCGAGCGACAGGGAGATCACAGGTCACCCCCGGTACTGGGCGGGCGGTGACGGTAAAAGGGTTGTGCGCGCATGGCGGTGTGTCATCCCTGGTGGTTCGGCTGCGGTGACTTCAAGGAAGCCTCGATGGCCTCGCGCAGTACCTGACGGTCGTCGAAGGGGCGGACCACTCCGGCGATGTCCTGGCCCTGCTCGTGGCCCTTGCCCGCGACGATCACGGTGTCCCCGGGCTCGGCGCGGGCGACGGCGGCGGCGATGGCGACGGCGCGCTCTTCTTCGACGAGCACCGTGCCGCGTTCATGAATGGGGACCTCCGCGGCGCCCGCGAGCATGGTGGCGAGGATCGCGAGGGGGTCCTCGCCGCGCGGGTTGTCGGAGGTCAGTACGGCCGTGTCGGCGAGCCGGGCCACCGCGGCACCCATGGGGGCGCGCTTGTGCGGGTCACGGTCGCCGCCGCAGCCGAGGACGGCGTGCAGCTTGCCGTCGGTGACCTTGCGCAGGGCGCGCAGAACCGATTCGACGGCGTCGGTCTTGTGGGCGTAGTCGACCACCGCCAGATACGGCTGGCCGGCGTCGATGCGCTCCAGGCGGCCGGGGACGCCGGGCACCGCGGCGACACCGTCGGCCGCGGTCTGTGCGTCGATACCGGCGACGACCAGCGAGACGATCGCGGCGAGCGCGTTGGCGACGTTGAACGGGCCGGCGATCGGGGACGCGGCGCGCAGGGTGACGCCGTCCGGGCCGTGCACGGTGAAGGTCGAGCCGAGGGTGCCGACCTCGACGTCGGCGGCCCGCCAGTCGGCGTCGGGGTGGCCCTCCGCGGAGAAGGTGGTGACCGGGACCTCGGACTCGCCCTCGGCCAGCCGCTTGCCGTACTCGTCGTCGAGGTTGACGACCCCGGCGCGGCTGCGGGCCTTGGTGAACAGCTGGGCCTTGGCCTGGAAGTAGTCCTCCATGCCGGAGTGGAACTCCATGTGCTCCGGGCTGAGGTTGTTGAAGATCGCGACGTCGAAGACGCAGCCGTCGACCCGGCCGAGGACCAGGGCGTGGCTGGAGACCTCCATGGCGAGCGCGCGCACACCGCGCTCACGCATCACCGCGAACAGCGCCTGGAGGTCGGTGGCCTCGGGAGTGGTGCGCTCGGACTTGATGCGCTCGTCGCCGATCCGGGTCTCGACGGTGCCGATCAGCCCGGTCAGCCCCCCGTCGGGAGCCTTGGCGGCCGCGGCCCGCAGCCCGCCCTCGATGAGGTAGGCGGTGGTGGTCTTGCCGGAGGTGCCGGTGATGCCGATCTGGAGGAGGTCCTCGCCCGGCGCTCCGTAGATGGAGACGGCCAGGGCGCCCATCCGCGCCCGCGGGTTGTCGACGACGAGCACCGGCAGGCCGGTCGCGGTGGCGCGCTCGGCACCCGACGGATCGGTCAGGACCGCCGCGGCGCCGAGGTCGGCGGCCTGGGCGACGAAGTCGGCACCGTGCAGACGGGCACCGGGCAGCGCGGCGTAGACGTCACCGGGGCGGACCGCCCGGGAGTCATGGGTGATGCCGGTGACCATCACGGGCCGCGCGGCATCGGCGGCGCCGGGGCGGCCGGCGTCCGGGGCGGGGCATCCCAGCTGCTCGGCGAGGTCCGCCAGGGGGGTGGGGCGGACCCGTTCAGGGCGCGGGGCTCCCGGATACGTACCGGACCCGCCCTTCTCGGCGTGCTGGGCTTTCGGGGACTGATCAGCGTGTGACACGGCGGTGAGCGTACCGGGCACCACCGGCCCGGGGCGAAGTGAGGGCCGTGGGGGGGAGCAGTTTCCGGGGGCGGGGGTGCCGTCGGGGGTGCCGTCGGGGGTGATGGTCGTCACGGCGGAATTGCCTCGATTTCATTGGCCTGGCGTGAAGGTGACCGGCAGCCGCGGGGGCTTGGCGCCGGTCGGCGGGACCTGGAGGGTTTTCAGCGCGAAGGCCATGACCTGCTGGTAGATCGGGCCGCAGACCTGTCCGCCGAAGTAGCTGCCCGTCGTGGGGTTCTGGACGGCGCAGTAGACCGTGATGCGAGGTTTGTCGGCGGGGGCGAAGCCGGCGAAGGAGGCGGTGTAGCCGTGGTAGCGGCCGGTCCTGGGGTCCACCCGGTTGGAGGTGCCGGTCTTGCCGCCGACGCGGTAGCCGTCGATCTTCGCCTTGGCTCCGGTGCCTTCCTCGTCGTCGACCACCGATTCCAGCATGGTGGCCAGCGTGCCCGCCGTCTTCTTGCTGATCACACGGTTCTTCGCGGGCTTGGGCGCCGGGGCGTAGTGCCCGTCGGGCCCGGTGCTGCCGCGGACCAGTGTGGGGGCGATGCGCTCGCCGCCGTTGGCGATCGTGGAGTAGACGGAGGCGGCCTGTACGGCGTTGAGGGACAGCCCCTGGCCGAACGGGATGGTGAACTGCTGCGAGGTGTTCCAGTCCTGCGGCTTGGCCAAAATGCCGTCGGTCTCCCCGGGGAAGCCGAGCCCGGTCGGCCGGCCGATCCCGAACTTGCGCAGATACGAGTGGAGGACCTTGTTGGCCTGGGCCTGGGTCTTACCGAGCTGGCCGGTCGCGAGGATCGTGCCGATGTTGCTGGACTTGGCGAGCACACCGTTGAGCGTCAGATGCCAGGTGGCGTGGTCGACGTCGTCGGCGAACAGCCGGTCGCCGCGGTGCAGCCGGTTGGGCACGGTGACCCGGGTGGCCGGCGTGGCCACGCCCTCCTCCAGGACGGCGGCCATCGACATCACCTTGCTGGTGGAGCCCGGCTCGAACGCGTCGGACAGCGCGGCGTTGCCCAGCGCCTCCGGATCGGCCTGCGACACCTCGTTGGGGTCGAATCCGGGCGCGTTGGCGAGCGCCAGGATCTCCCCGGTCCGGGTGTCCTGGACGACGACATAGCCGCGGTCGGCGTTCGACTTGGCGACCTGCTGGGTGATCGCCTGCTGGGCCGCCCACTGGATGTCGCGGTCGAGGGTCAGCTCGACGTCGCTGCCGGGGACGGCGGGGTGCTCCTGGGTGTCGGCGGTGGGCACCCGGCGGCCGCCGGACTGGGCGTAGACGAGCTTGCCGTCCTTGCCCGCCAGCTGCTTGTCCAGGCGCGCCTCCAGGCCGCCGCCGCCCTTGCCGGCGCCGTTGACGAAGCCGAGTACACCGGCGGCGAGGTTCTTGTTGGGGTAGAGGCGCTTGCTGTGTTTGTCGGCGAAGATCCCGACCAGGACATTGGGGCGGGGCGCGCGCTTGGGGGCGGCGGCCGCCTTGGCGTCGAGGGTCTTGCGCAGGTCCTTGATCTTCTTCCAGACCTGCGGGGTCTGCTGCCGGGCGAGCAAGGCGTAGCGCGCCGCGGGCCGGTCGAGTTTCTCTGCCAGGACGGCCTTGTCCTCGCCGAGAATCGGGGCGAGCAGCGCGGCGGCCTTCTGGGGAGCGTCGTCGGTCTTGGTCTTCCCGCGGGCCAGCAGGCTCGGGTCGGCGGTGATGTCGTACGCGTCGACGGTGGTGGCCAGGTCCACGCCGTTGCGGTCGGTGATCGCACCGCGCTCGGCGGCCAGCTTGACCGGTACATAGCGGTTCTCGTTGGCCTTGGCGGCGAACGCCCCGGCGTCCACGGCCTGCACCTGGAAGAGCCGTACGACGAAGACCAGCATGATCAGCGTCAGCCCGAGGGAGACCAGCCGCAGCCGCGGACGCGGGCTGCCCAGGCGCAGCGGCGGGGGCCCGGAGCGGGGGCGGCCGGGGCGGGCGGCCTGCCGGGGCGGGCCGGGCCGGGAGCCGGGCCGGGG
>NZ_JBHXFI010000083.1:0-14758 GCF_042724075.1 Streptomyces sp. NPDC127097
GGGTGTGCCGGCCGGAAAGCGAAGCAGTCCGGCACACCCCACCCGCGCAGGCCCGTCACCGCACCCCAACAGCCCCGCGCAGCGGCACCGCCCGCCGCAGGCGAAACGGCGGGACAGCCAAAAACGTGGGCCGAGGCAAAGCGCAGCGCTTGGCGCAACGGCGGGTGCACCGCGCAAGCGGGCAAAAAACGGCGAGCAACACCCACGGCGGGAAAGCCAAAAACGTGGGAGGAAAATCAACCGCATGGGAGACATCACCTTCAGGCTCGTCGGCGACCGCGCCCCCGGCGACTTCGCGGCCCTGGTCGAGCTGTACGACAACGCCGCCCGTTGGATGCAAGAAACCGGGATCGACCAGTGGAAGCCCGGTGACAAGGACGAGGCGCACTTCCGGCTGCGGCAGAAGGACGGGGAGGTCTGGCTGGCGGAGGTCGCCGGGCGGCGGGTGGGGGCCTTCGAGCTGTGGTGGGAGGACGAGCCCGCGTGGGGGCCGCGGCCGCCGGAGGCGGGCTATGTGCACCGGCTGATGGTGGACCGCCGGCACGCCCCGGCCGGGACGGGACGGGCGCTGCTGGCGCATGCCGAGCAGCGGATAGCGGGGGCGGGGCGGGCGTGGGCCCGGCTGGACTGTGTCTCCTCCAACCCTAGGCTGCGCACCTATTACGAGGGCGCTGGTTACACCGTCGCCGGGGAACGCTCCAAGGAGGGCGGCGGCAGCCGGTACGCCGTCACCCTCCTCGAAAAGCGGCTGGGCGCCTGAGGCGCCGCCAGCTCCTTGAGCCCGATCCGATCCGTGGAGGGAAGAGTGGCCGAGTCCCGGCGCGATGCTGCCCGGTCCGGGCCGCTGCCCAGTGGCCGGCACCACCTCAGCCGTGAACAGGTGGTGACCTCGCAGCGGCTGCGCATGCTGACCGCCACCGCCGAGGCGATGAAGGACAAGGGGTACGTGGGGACCTCGGTTGCCGAGATCATCCGGCGCGCCGGGGTGTCGCGGGAGACGTTCTACCAGCAGTTCCGTTCCAAGGAGGACTGCTTCGTCCAGGCCCTGGACGCCGCCACGAAGCAGCTGGCGGGCCTGCTGGATACCGCGCGGCAGTCGGCGACCGGCTCCCCGGAGCCAATCCGGCCGGCGCCCCCGGAGGAGACCTTCCGCCGACTGGTGCACCTCTATCTGCGGACCCTCACCGAACAGTCCGCCTTCGCCCGGCTGTTCCTCGTCGAGGTGTACGCCGCCGGGCCTGCGGCGATGGCCATCCGCATGGAGTGGCAGCGATGGTTTGCCGGCGCCATCGCCGAGATCTTCCACGTGGGGGACGAGGGCGGTGCGGACGAGCGGAGCTTCGGCTGCGAAGCCCTGGTCGCGGCCGCCGCGCAGCTGGTGACGGCGCACCTGGTCGCGGACGACCTGAAGGGCCTGCGCGGACTGGAGGATCCGCTCGTCCGGCTTGCGGTACGGCTCCTTGGCTGAACGGCTAGGGGAGCCAGGGGAAGCGCGCCAGTTGGTCCCGTAGGCCGGCGGGCAGCAGCGGCAGGACCATCATGCGGTAGCCGGCCATCTGCTGCCGGGCCGCCGTGCGGTCGCTGTGGAACAGTGCGTGGGGCGTCTTGTGCGGGATCCGTAGCCCGGGGCCGCAGAGCGGGACCTTCGGCGGCTGACGGTGCAGCTGGTCGCCGCCGCCCGAGACGGCGTGCGGGTTGATGTCGTAGCCGTGGTCGCCGGTGAAGTAGCCGACCACGCCGTTGGCGAAGCACGCCAGGTTCGTGATCACGTTCTCGGAGTGGCAGATGCCGTCGTTGGTGTTGCAGATCTCTTTGACCGTCAGGTCGCCGAAGCCGCGCGGTCCCTTCATGGTCATGCCCGGCAGAATCGTCGGCAGGTTCGTTTCGATGCCGCCCGGGCCGCCGTCGACACCGGGCCGCCGGGGGTCGCCGTAGAGCACGCCGTTGATCTGCTCGTGCGGGACGGCGTCGCTGCGGGAGAGGGCGGCCAGCTCATCGCCGGCGACGATCGCGCCCTGCGAGTAGCCGGCGATGGTCAGGTGGCTGGCGGAGCATGCGGCGTGGAAGGTCTTGACCGCGGCGTCGAGCGTGGCGATGCCCTCGGCCACGGAGTCGTCCAGCGTCTTGGTGTCGCCGGGGTAGGGGGCGATGGACGCCGAGTAGTGGATTTTGGTGAACGAAACGCCTTCGGGGAGCGCGGCGTTGCTGCGGTCGTAGACCGTGGCGTCGCCATCGAGGTGACCCCCGACCTCGAAGATCATCGTGTTCGGGCAGTCGGCCCGGTTCTGCGCCGGTGGGACGGCCGCCACGGCTTGCGGTGTGCTCAGCCCCAGGACGGGCAGCGCGACAAGTATCGCGAGTAACGATCGTGCCCTTCGCATGTGCACCTCGTCTCGAATCGGCTTGGGGGGAACGGGAGTTCCGGCCCCGTGCGACGCCAAAGGTAGCGTCGAGAGAGGTTCTGCGAACAGAGGTGTTCGTGAAAGTCTGGTCGCGGGCCGGTTGGACCGGAGGGCTGGGAACGCCCATCAGCTGCGGCGCGGAGCGCCGGTGGAGCGGAGGGCCGCGTGCCGCATCTCGCGGGGGCACACCCCGAAGCGCTGCCGGAATGCGGTGCTGAGCGCGCTCGAGGAGGAGAATCCCGACGCGTACGCCAGCTCGGTGATCGTCATCTGCCGGTACGCGGGTGCCCGCAGCCGGTCCCGCACCAACCGCAGCCGCTCCTCGCGGATCAGCTCGCGGGGGGTCGTCCCGGCATGCTGAAGGGCCAGCTGTACCTGGCGCAGCGACCAGCCCAGCGCCCGCGCCATGGTGGCGCCGGTCAGGTCGGGGTCGGCCGCGTGCTCGCGGATGTACCGGCGGACCACCGTCTCCACCTCGGCCAGATGGCCCGGTGCGGTGGGGCGGTCGTCGCCTGCGACGAGCATGCACAGCAGCTCGACCAACCGGTCCGACACCGCGTCGAACTGGCCGCTGGTGAGGGTGTCGCGCTCCTCGTGCAGGCCGGTCAGCATGTCGCCCACCACCCGGCCCAGGCCGGCGGTCAGGTCGAGGCCCGTGGCGAGCGGCGACGAACGGTTCAGTCGCCCGTTCACCTCCTGGGCGGGGATCGAGAGGATGAACGCCCGCGTGGAGTCGTCTTGCAGGATCTCGAACGGTGCGGCGAACGTGAGCAGACACCCGGCCTCCGGCAGCAGCCGTAGCTCCTGGTCGTCCTGCCGCAGCAGCAGCTCTCCGGCGACCGGCATCAGCAAGCGGTAGTCCTCGTCCGGATCGCGCCGCACCTGGCCCGGGGTCCGGGTGTACTTGATCGTGTCCGACCACCACTTGACGAGCTGATAGGTGTCGGTGCACTGCCGGATCGTGCCGGCCTGAAAGTCGTCGGTGTGCGGGTACCCATAGCTCATCCGGCTTTGATACGACGTCACGCGCTCGGCCCAGAGGTCGGTGCGCTCACGTGACGTCACGTCCCGGGTCGTCCACGAATCCACAACGTAGGTTCCCAAGGCCATCGAAGACACCCTTCACCGCGGCCTTCTCACAGCGTGCATGTCCAGAGTCGGTTCTCGCGCGCACGGCATGAGACCCCCCGGGTGGTGCCGCGCATTGTAGTGAAGGGCGGTGCGGTCCGGGCAGCGCGCGCCATAGGCGGATCGATGCGCATATGGTGCGCTGACCTCGCTGTTGCGCACTGTGACAATTTCCTTACGCGCGCGGGCAATTCCCGGCGCGCGATCCAGTCCTACGATCGGTCACGGACCCGCTGTGCGCCAGGGCAAGGCGGGTCCCCGCCGGCTGAGGTGGGACGGGCCCCGCAACCGCCCCGCCTGGTGGACGAACCCGTGGGCCTTGTCCAGAGACCCAAGTACTTGACCGAGGATCAAGATGGCAAGCGACAAGCTGATCCAGAACCCGCGTGAGCAGCACAGGACATCCCGTGCCGTCCCGAGCGGTCCCGTGGCCCGTAGAGCCTGGGGACTGACGTGGGCGGTAGGGGTCGCGGGCGCAAGCGTGGGAATGTTCGGAGCCGGACCCGCGGCCGCGGACCCGTTAACGCTCGAACTCCGGTACACCTGCTCGGTCCTGGCGGCCAACGACCGGCCGGGCACGGTAAGGATTGACTCGGATGTCCCGACGTCGGCCGCGGTCGGCAGGCCCACCCCGAAATTCGCCATCCGTGCGGCGGTGCCGGTGAGCGCGGCTGACGCGAGAGGGCTGCGCAAGGCCGGCATCAAGAGCATCCAGGGCACCGTGGAAGCGAAGGTCCGGGTGACGGCGCCGGAGGGCGACACCAGCCTCACAGTGCCGTTCCATGTGGCCAGGACCCACGTCCCGGCGTCCGGACCGTTCGTGGTCAAGGCGACCGGCGCCGCGCCGAGCCGCACCTTCAGCCGGCCGGGCAGGGCGAAAATCGCCATCGGCGACCTCCTCGTGCACGTCACCGCGAGCGGCGTCATGACGGTCAAGCTCGACGTGCCGTGCAAGCTGGATCCCCGGCAGAACGACGTCGTGGCGTCGCTCGGCATCGCTGGGACGGGAACGACGGCCGGCCCGGACCCGTCCGGGACGGCTGGTACGGCCACCTCCGGCACCACCGGGTCGCAGAACCCGAGCGGAGCTGGGAGGGCGGGCGCGACCACGGAAGGCCCGGCCGGGCGCTCCGGCAACCTGGCTACGACCGGCAGTCAGGGCACCACGCGTCTGCTCCCGCTGGCTGCGGGAGGTGTTGTCCTGGGCACCATCGCCGTGGCCGCCGCCTTCCGCTTCCGCTCACGCAGCAGGTGACCCGGGCGAACCCTGCCACGGCACGTCACACGCGGTGGGGATGGCTGGCGCTGACGGTGGTGACCGTGGGGGTGGCGGTCACCATAGCCGTCCGGGCGGGGACCGGGGAGGTGGACCCGGGCGGGTTGGCGGTCGGGCTGGTCAGCCTGATGCTGGCGGTGGCGGGCCTGCACCAGGCGACGCTCTCCCAGGCATGGCAGGACACCGACACCGCCGGACTCGCCGACCGCCTCGCCGTCGACGTCAGGAAACGCGAGGAGGAAGCCCGCCAGAGACTCCTCGGCGACAGCGACCGCACCATCAACGTCGAGTTCACCTTCCTGCCCTCCCCCGCCCACCACGGCACCGGCGCAGCACCCCACGGCACCTTGCAAGAAGTCGCCGCCTACTACCAGGCTCTCCGGCCCGGCCGCCTCGTCATCACCGGCGCACCCGGAGCCGGCAAGACCGTGCTCGCCCTCCACCTCATACTGCTTCTCCTCGCCGACCGCGCGCCGGGCGGCCCCGTTCCCGTACGCCTGTCGCTGTCCACCTTCGACCCCGACCGGAACACGCTCGACGACTGGCTCGCCGACCATCTCACCCGTACCTACCGGCTACGTCCCACCGCGGCGGCCGCCCTGGTCGCCGCCCGGCTGATCCTCCCCGTGCTCGACGGGCTCGACGAAATGGACGCCAGTGGGACTCCCGGACGCGACTCCCGCGCCGCGGCCGCTCTGGAGGCCATGAACCGCTACGTCCACGGCACCGCCAAGGGCCAACTCGTCCTCACCTGCCGCAGCGCCCCCTACGTCGCTCTCGAAGGTGCGGATCTGTGGGCAGAGGACGCCTCCCGTATCGACATCGCCCCCGTCAGCCTGGCCGCGACCGAGGCGTTCGTCGCCGCTCGCGCCCGCAAGCCGGCCCGCTGGGAACCCGTCCTGAACGCTCTCCGTGCCGCCCCGGCCGGCCCACTTGCCCGGGGCCTGTCCACACCCTGGCGGCTGACCCTGGCCCTCGCCGTTTACGACGAACGTCACCGCGACGGTCACTGGGCCCGTGATCCCGCGGATCTCCTCAAGCCCACCCTCCGGACGCCCGAGCAGATCCGGGACCACCTGCTGCATCTGTTCCTCCTTGCCGCTTCCTCGGCAGGCGGAGCGGCAGCGCCCTACACCCGGCTCCAGGTACGCACCTGGCTGACGGTCCTCGCCGGCTACCTGCACGCCAACACCACCAGCGCCCGCGATGTGGCCGGCCGGCGTCTCTCGGGCACCGACCTCGTCCTCCATGAACTGTGGCCGCTCACCGGCCACCGCCGCGCCCGCACCGTCCACGTCCTGCTGACCCTCGTGCTGTGGGCCACCGCCGACCTGCCTGCCGCCCTGCTCGATGACTGGAGGGTGTACGCAGGGAACGTGGCACTCATGGTGGTGGGCAGTCTGCTCACCGGAGTACCGCCGTGGCCCATGCCGTCCCGGCTGGAACGGGTCACTGCCAAAACCCCGGCCGGCCGACACCAGCTCGTGAACGGGCTGGTGGGTGGGCTCTTCTGGGGAGGGCTCATCGTCGTGGTCGACATGGGGAATGTCGTCGGGCCGGTGATCGGGCTCGTCTACGGATGTCTGGTGGGGCTCGCCGGTGGCGCGATGGTGGGCGCCGGGCTGGCGGGCGTGCTCTCGGACGCACCCGAAGTGCGCAGGTCGCACGGAAACGCGTCACCGCGCGGCATGGTGCGGGACGACCTCGTGACCGGGTTCGCGACCGGCCTCGTCGTCGGGCTCGGGTTCGTCCCTTTCTATTGGTTCGCCCTGGGCCCCGTACTCTCCCTCGGGGCCGTACTCATCTACATGCTGCTGTTCGGTCTCGGCGGCGGGCGGGCGCTCGCACTCCTCTACAACCGCCTGTTCAGATGCGGTTTCCGGGGCGCGCTCGACGCGCTGTTCAGGCCCTGGCGTGCGTTCGGCCCGCTGTTCAGGACCGGCGCCGGACCGGCCCTCGGCGCCGCGGGTGTCCGCTACACCGCTTTCCTGCTCTGCACCCGCCGCTGGTGGTCCAGCCAACCGCTGCCCTGGCGCCTCGGCCGTTTCCTCGACTGGTGCTGCGACGCGGGTCTGACGCGCACCGCCGGGATCGCCTACCAGTTCCGCCACCGCGAGCTCCAGGACTTCCTCACCCGCGGCCAGATCCACGCCCGCCCCGCCGAACCACCCGACTTCGGCTAACCCCGGCGGAAGACCGCCACCGTGCGGGCCGGGACCGTGAAGGTGCCCGACGCGGGTGCGTAGGACGCGGTGGCGGTGGTGCGGTCGGCGCCGTGGGCCTGGACGGGGTGCAGGGCGTAGTGCCGGCCCGCCAGGTCGCGGACGGTCTGGTGCTGCCGGTCCGGGGTGGCGTTGAGGACGACGACGAGGTTGCCGAGGCGCATGGTGAGGACGCCGGGGGTCTCGTCCTTGCCGGAGAGGGGGAAAGAGAGCTGCGACTGGACCGCGGCAGTGCTGGACAGGCCGAAGGCCGGTTCGGTGGCGTGGATACGGAGCAGGTCGCGGTAGGCGGCGGAGGCGCCACGGATCGTGGCGCAGTCGGGCCGGAGCGCGGGGTCGGCCAGCAGGGGCCGGGCGTAGGGCCACTTGTCCTTGTTGTCGGCGGCCGGGGGCAGCCCGCGGCCGAAGCCGTTGCCGTCGGCGCAGTTCCAGTGCAGGGCGTTGAACCAGTCGCCGCTGTCGAAGGAGTTGCGGTCCAGGGACTTGGAGCGCAGCAGGTCGGAGCCCGCCTGGGAGAGCGCGGGGCCTTGCGAGAGGGCCGCGGTGGCGAGGGCCAGGACCTGCATCCGGGCGCGGTCGGCGGGGCGGGTGTGCGGCGGGAGTTTGTAGGCGAGGGCGTCGTAGAGGGTTTCGTTGTCGTGGGCGTCGGCGTAGGCGAGCGCGTCACCGGGGGCGGCGGCGTAGCCGGCCGGGGCGCCGTTGTAGTCGACCTGGGAGCCCTTGACGCGGTGGCCGGTGGTGTCGGTGAAGGTGTAGTCGGCGAGGTTGCCGGTGAGGCCGACCTTGAGGAGGTCCTGATAGTGGAGGAGCCGGGCGCGCTGTTCGGCCGGAGTGCCGTTCTCCTGCGCTGAGTTGGGGTCGGTGTACAGGCCCGAGGCGAAGCCCTGGACGCGGGGGTCGGCGTCGAAGGGGCCGCCGCCGCGCACCGCGTCCCGGGCCCGGTCGTTGAAGGTGGCGATGCCGGTGCCGGCCATGTTGCGCTGGGTGGCCTGGACGAAGCGGGCGTCGTTCGCGGCCTCGCCGAAGTTCCAGCCCTCGCCGTAGAGGACGATCTTCTTGCCGTCGACGCCGTCCTTCTGCGGGGTCAGCGTGTCGAGCGCCTTCCGGACGGCGAGGATGTGGGCCTTGGGGTGGTGGCCCATGAGGTCGAAGCGGAAGCCGTCGACCTTGTACTCCTTGGCCCAGGTGACGACGGAGTCGACGACGAGCTTGCCCATCATGGTGTGTTCGGGAGCGGTGCCCGAGCAACAGGTGGAGGTGGCGACGCCGCCGTCGTCCATGAGCCGCTGGTAGTAGCCGGGGACGATGCGGTCCAGGACGGAGCGCGGGTCCTGGCCGCTCGCGGCGGTGTGGTTGTAGACGACGTCCATGACGGTACGCAGCCCGGCGCCGTTCAGCCCCTGGACCATCCGCCGGAACTCGACGGTGCGGGCCGTCCCCTCCGGGTCGGAGGCGTAGGACCCTTCCGGGACGGTGTAGTGCAGCGGGTCGTAGCCCCAGTTGTAGGCGTCGCGGGCGGCGGTCTTCCCGACGCAGTCCTGCTGGCGGTCGGAGTCGGGGGCGTACGAGGCGAGGTCGCAGCCGGGACGGGCCTGGTCGGCGCGCCGCTCGGGTGCGGTGGCGAAGTCGAAGGCGGGCAGCAGATGGACGTAGGAGGTGCCGGACCGGGCGAGGGAGCGCAGGTGCCGCATCCCGTCCGAGCGCCGGTCGGTGAAGGCGAGGTACTGCCCCGGGTGGCGGGAGGTGCGGTCCTCGACGGAGAAGTCGCGGATCTGGAGCTCCTGGATGCGGGCCCGGCGCAGCGGCACCGCGGCGGGCTTCGCCAGCCGTGACCAGCCGTCCGGGGCGAGCCGCGGGTCGTCGAGGTCGGTGACGAGGCTGCGGGCCGAATCGGCGGTCAGGGCCGTGGAGTAGGGGTCGGTGACCTCGTTGGTGACGGTCTTGCCGACGGTGGGCGCGAAGACCGTGACCAGGTAGCGGTACGGCTTCCCGGCCCAGTCGCGCTGCCCCTGGACGCGCCAGACACCACTGCGGTCATCGCGTCGCATCGGGACCGTACGGCCGTCGAGCTCCAGGGCGACCGTGCGGGCGGTGGGCGCCCAGACGGAGAGCGTGGGCCGGCCGTCGCGGCCGAACACCGGCCCCAGCGCGGCATGTTGGGCACGGGCCCCATAGAGGTCGTCCAGGACGCCGGGTATCTGGACGCCGGTGGTGGTGCGCCGGCCGTCCGCCGCGCGCTGGGCGGCCAGGATCTTCCCGCGCAGCGCGGTACCGGCCAGATGGCGGTCGCGGGGGTCGACGCTGAAGGCCGGGTACCCCGTCAGATGCGGATAGGCGGCCCGCTCGGACGGCGAGAGGCTGCCCGGCGTCAGCCGTATGCGATCGCCATGCTCACCGAACTCCAGCTGGGCGGCGCCGTGTTCCGCGCCCTTCCAGACAACGGTGTCACGGTCGATCCACTGGGCCAGGGCCCGCTCCGGAGGGGACGGCGCCGCCTGCGCCGGCTGATGCGGGGACGAGACCAGCAGGGTCGCCGTCCCGAGAACCAGGGCAAGCGCGGCGGCCAGACGCCGGCGGGACCGGCGGGTGGTGGAGGACATGGGTCATGGTTCTATCCCCGCCGATTCCCCGTTGCAAGACCTTACGCAAGACATTGCAAGGGTGTTACGTTCCCGCAGTAGCCGGTCCGGCCCCCCGGAGGCCCGCCACGGAACGGGACCTACGCGCCCGGATGGCCGGACCGGCGCCAGGGCCATCGGACTTCCTACCTGACAGAGATCCTCGGCCACCGAGGGCAGGGCAAAACGTTGCCGATGCGGCCCTAGAGGTCCAGTTCCGCGCGGACCACCTTGCCCACCGGAACCCGGTCGACGACCTCCCAGCGGGCGGCGAGCGCGGCCACCAGCAGCAGCCCCCGCCCCGTTTCACCGTCGGTCGGCGGCAACACCAGGGCATCGGGGGACGGCGGGCGCTTCTCGGTGCGGGTGTCGGCGACCTCGATGCGGAGGGTGGCGGGGCGGGCCGCATCGGTATCCCCACGGGCGTAGGACAGGGTCGCGAGGCGCAGTTCGAAGTCCCGGCCCGGCACGCGGCCGTGGGTCACGGCGTTCGCGGTGAGTTCGGCGACGACCGCGGCGGCGGCATCGGACAGCGCGCCGCCATAGGGAAAGCCCCACAGATCGAGCCGGTGGACGGCGAGATGCCGGGCGAGGCGGGCGCCGAGGCGGGTCGCGCTGAAGCGCTGGGTGAACACACGTACGGTGACCGGGGCTTGGGGCGCCCGGGAGGTTACTTGGGCTGGCATGCGCTCCACGGTGGCGCCCGTATGGCGGCCATGGCCAGGATTTCCACCCCTACGGAGCTCGTACGCAGCGTCAGCGTACGAGTGCAAAGGGTAGACACCGGCGGTAACGGACCGTAACCATGGATGAGTTGTGCGTGGGGCACGACAGACGCATGGGAGGTGGCCGGTATGGCCGACAAAGCGGGCAACAGCGAGCCCGAGACCACCGACAGCCTCAGGGCGTTCGGGGCCGTGGTCAAGGCGTTCCGGGGGCGGGCGGCGCTGACGCAGGAAGGTCTGGCGCGGCGGGTGGGATTCTCCGCCGGGACCGTCGCGTCGATCGAGCAAGGGCGCCGGCTCCCGCCGCCGGAGTTCATCGAACGGGCCGAGCGGGTGCTGGACGCCTTCGGGGTGCTGCGGGCGATGGCGACGCAGCTGGCGCGGCAGCCGGGATTAGCCGCGTGGTTCCGGCAGTGGGCCCGGCTGGAGGAGCAGGCGATCAGTCTGTATACGTACGAATGCCGTTTGGCGCCGGGGCTGTTGCAGACGTAGGCGTATGCGCGGGAGCTGTTCGAGCACCGCATTCCGCTGCTGACCGACAAGGAGACCGAGACGCAGATGACCGCCCGACTGGACCGTCAGAAGCTGCTGCGGGACCGGCCGAACACGGCGTTCAGCTTCATCGTCGATGAGCATGTCTTTCTGCGGCCGACCGGCGGTGCCGACGTCTGCCGGGAACTCCTCGATTACGTGCTGGAGAGCACCAGGCTCCGGAACGTCGAGCTGCAAGTCATGCCGTTGGCGAGGGGGGTCCACGCGGGAATGGGCGGGCCGTTGCAGCTCCTGGAGACTCCGAGCAACCGGTGGTACGCCTACTGCGAGGGGCAGCGAAGCGGCCAACTCATTCCTGACCCAAAGACAATCAGCACGCTCCAGATGCGCTATGCGAAACTGCGTTCGCAGGCCCTCACTCCCGAGGACTCCGCGAGCCTGCTGACGCAGATGCGAGGAGCGCTATGAACAGCACCGAACTGGCCTGGTTCAAGAGCAGCTACAGCAGCGGCGACGGCGACAGCTGCGTGGAAGTCGCCCTCTCCTGGCACAAGTCCAGCTACAGCGGGGACTCCGGCGACGACTGCGTGGAGATCGCCACCTGCCCCGCCACCGTCCACATCCGCGACTCCAAGGACAAGGCCGGTCCGCAGCTCGCCGTGCCCGCCGACGCCTGGGCGGCGTTCGTCGGGTACGCCGTCGCACTGGCCTGACGGCGGCGCACGGGTTGACCCCGGGGCCACGGCGGCACGCCGCCCGCGGCCCCGGGCTCGTGCGGTCAGCCGATCTTGACGTACCGGATGGAGACCAGCGGCCACCAGGTGGGGCTCGACTCCGAGGTCTTACCGGGCTCGACGGCCGAGCCGTCTCCCTTGCAGTTGTCCGCGGTGTACCAGGTCACCTTCTTGTTGGTGTGATTGGTGATCGACTTGTAGCCCAGCGACTCCCACGGCCCCGTCTTCTTGGCGAGCTTGTAGCAAGCCCCGTCCGTGGGGTTGGTCAGCGTCCGCTCGCCGTTCCCGGAGAATTCCAGCGTGCCGGTCGCGGCGTTCGCGGCACCCGTTCCCAGGATCAGAAGGGAAGCGGCCATGGCGCCCATGGCCAGCGTGCGTCCCGCGTTCCTGCGCCTCTTCATGTCGTTCTCTTCCTTCCGGAATGACAACTCGTCCGGAAAGGGACGCTAGGCAGCGGGGTTATTTTTCACCTATCGGTGGCTGTTCGCCGGTTATCGGCACCGGGGTGGAGAACAGCGGAATTGCGGGCCCCGGGGGCAGCCCCGTTCCCGGACCGGTCGAGCGCGGGCCGGCGATTCCTCCTGTGGCCTTTCTCGGGAGTCATACGCCCCCTGTGGCCTTTCTCGGCGGTCACCTGCCCCTGACCCCAGTGGCACGCCGGACGTCGCTGAGGATAAAGATGAGCACATGAATGACAACGGGGGAACCGCACAGGGTCCGCACGATCCCACCAGCTTCCGGCTGCGGCCGCCGCAGCCTGCCCATGTGCCGGCCGCGGAGCAGTCGCAGGCTCCGGCCACACAGGTTTCACCGCCGCCGTCCGATCCGGGTGCGGGCCGGCTCGTGGCGGGCCGCTACCGGCTGCTGAGCAGGCTCGGGCACGGCGGCATGGGCACCGTATGGCGTGCCCGGGACGAGGTCATGGACCGCGAGGTCGCGGCCAAGGAGTCCCGTGTCCCCGACCACCTGCCGGAGCGGGAGCGGGCCGGCGTCTTCGAGCGGATGCGGCGGGAGGCACGGGCCGCGGCCCGCCTCGATCATCCCGCGGTGGTGAACGTCCATGACGTCGCCGTCGAAGAGGGACAGCCGTGGATCGTCATGGAGTTCGTCCAGGGGCGCTCGCTCGGTGATGCGCTCCAGGAGGGCACGCTCAGCGCGCGCGACGCCGCGCGGATCGGGCTGGAGGTGCTGGGCGCGCTGGAAGCCGCGCACGCCGCCGGGATCCTGCACCGCGATGTGAAGCCGGACAACGTCATGCTCGGCCGCCACGATCGCGTCATCCTCACGGACTTCGGCATCGCGCAGATCGAGGGCGAGACCAAGCTGACCGAGACCGGCGGGTTCGTCGGCTCGCCGGAATTCATCGCGCCCGAGCGTGTGTTGGGACAGCAGCCCGGCAGCGCCTCCGACCTGTGGTCACTCGGCGTCGTCCTGTACGCGGCGACGGAAGGGGTCTCGCCGTTCCGCCGCACCAACACCCCTGCCACGCTTCAGGCCGTGCTGAACGCCGTCCCGGTCGCCCCGACCGCGGCCGGCGACGGCCCGCTGACCGAGGCCATCCAGGGTTTGCTGGAGAAGGATCCGGCGCACCGGCCGAGCGCGGCGCAGGTCCGCGAGCTGCTCGAACGGGCTGTGCAGCCGCCGCCCCCGATCGTGCGGGCCGGTGCCGCTGAGGCCGGTAAGGGGGTCCGCATCGGCCGCGGGGCACTCGTAGGGGGCGCTGCCGGAGTCGTGGCACTGGCGATGGCTGCCTATGTGGTCGTCGCGGATCCGTTCGCCGGGCCGTTGCCGGAGGGGTGGAGGATGCGCCAGGAGGCGGCGCCGCTCAGCGCGGTCGTCGCGGTGCCCGCCGGTTACCTCCGGATCAAGGACGACGCGGACCCCTCCGTGATCACGTACAAGGATCCCAGCGGAGCGGTGACGGTCGAGCTGGCCCGGTGGGACCACGTGCGGCAGAAGAGCGACATCTCGGGGACCGCCGACGCCCAGGCGTTCAAGGACTCGGACGCGATCAAGGGCGGCTCCTTCTCGGGGCCGGGGATCTCGATGTCCTCGGACACCGAGGCCCGCAGCAGCACGGACTCCAACGTCACGTACCAGGACCGCGATGCCGCCCTGAACACCGTCACCTACGGCACCAGCGGCACCGGCGTGGACATCGACGGGGACGTCCCGCGCGAGGCCAAGGCGTTCTACTACCGGACCCACGCCGGTGACATGTACCGGCTGTGGGTGGACTATCCGGGCAAGGGCGACGTCACCGCCCGCGGCCGCGAGGTCGCCCGGATCGCGATCGCCAACCTTGAGATCGAAAAGCCCTGAGACCGTTCCGCGCCGTCCGGTCCGGACGGCCGGCCCTTCGCCGCCGTTTCCGCTGTTGGCGGCGGAGGGCCGAACCGCCGGGGTCTACCGGCCGGCGGCCTCCGCGAGGGTGTGCGCGACCAGGGCGTTGGCGTGGCCGTGGCCCAGGCCGTGTTCGGCCTTGAGCCAGGCCACCAGCTCCATGTGCTTGGTCAGCGGCGAGGCGGTGATCAAGCTCTTCCACTCCGCTATCGGGCGGCCGTACTTCTTCTCGATCGACGGGAAGTAACTCGCGGGGCCCTGCACGGCGTTGGTCATGGAGGCAGCATGACACCCCCCACTGACAATCCGGCCGGCCCGCGCCCGTCCCTCCCCCTGCGGGCGTGCGGTCAGGTCCGCACCCGCCCCGTCGACCCCCGTACCACCAGCTCCGGCCGGAAGACGAACTCCGTGCGCTGGGGCGGTGTTTGGCGTCCCTGGGCGCGTTCGTGGATTTCCTCGATCAGGGCGCCGACGGCTGCCGTCGCCATCGCCTGGACCGGCTGGCGCACCGTGGTCAGGGGTGGGTCGGTGAAGGCGATCAGCTGGGAGTCGTCGAAGCCGACGACGGAGATATCGGTGGGGACGGCCAGGCCGCGTTGGCGGGCCGCCCGTACCACGCCCAGTGCCATCAGGTCGCTGCCGCAGACGACGCCGGTGCAGCCGTCGTCGAGCAGGGCCGCGGCTGCCGCATGGCCGCCCTCGACGCTGAACAGGGTGTGCTGGACGCGTCGTTCGGCCGGGCCCCCCCCCCCGCCCCAACAAAACCAGCACGCGGCCACCCAGACCCACGGCCAGGGGGGGGGGGGGGGCCAGCCCGG
>NZ_JBHXFI010000083.1:14768-24485 GCF_042724075.1 Streptomyces sp. NPDC127097
CGTCGCGCCGGCCCGGGGGGCCCCCTGGGCCCCCCTCGCCCTTGACGTGGGTGTGGGGCTCGCGCCGTCCGGCCGCCCCCCCCCCCCCCCCCCACGACTCCGTCAGCGCGGCCACGAAGCCGTCGGCCTTGCGGCGGGAGGGCACATAGCGGGCCGGGCCGACGGCCAGGCCGATCCGTTCGTGCCCCAGCTCGGCCAGGTGGCGCACGGCCATCCGGGCCGCCGCGCCGTCGTCGGGTGAGACGAACGGCGCGTCGATGCGGTCGTTGTAGCCGTTGATGAGGACGAACGGGACGCCGCGGGAGGCCAGCCGGGCGTAGCGGGTGGGGTCGGCGCGGGTGTCCGCGTGCAGGCCGGAGAGGAAGACGATGCCGGTGACACCGCGTTCCTCCAGCTGCTCGACGAGTTCGTCCTCGGTGGCTCCGCCCGGCATCTGGGTGCACAGCACCGGGGTGTAGCCGTGGCCGGCCAGCGACTGCTCGATGATCTGGGCGAAGGCGGGGAAGATCGGGTTGGTCAGCTCGGGGATGACCAGGCCGACCAGCCCGGCGCTGCGGCGGCGCAGCCGTACGGGGCGCTCGTAGCCGAGTACGTCGAGCGCGGCGAGCACCCGCTGCCGGGTGCTCGCCGCCACGCCTGCCTTGCCGTTCAGGACCCGGCTGACGGTGGCCTCGCTGACGTCCGCCTGGGCGGCGATGTCGGAGAGCCGGGGGGTGGCATGGATGTCGGGCAGGGTCACTCCTCCCACCAGACGGCGGTGTCGGCGGGGAGGGTGAACTCCCCGTCGGGAGCGTCGAGTTGGCGTGAGGCCAGCAGAATTCGGCCGGGGGCGGGGAGCGGGGCCGGGCGGTCCGTCGTGTTGACGGTGCAGATCAGGCCGCCGGGGCGGCGGAAGGCCAGGACGCCGTCGGGGGCGTCCAGCCACTCGACCGCGTCGCCCGCGCCCAGTCCCGGCAGCCGGCGCCGCAGTGTGAGGGCGGTGCGGTAGAGCTCCAGGGTCGAGTCCGGGTCGCCGGTCTGGGCGTCGACGGTGAGGGCGGCCCAGTCGGCGGGCTGCGGCAGCCAGCTGCCGCCGTCGCCGAAGCCGTACGGGGGTGCCTCGCCGCGCCACGGGAGCGGCACCCGGCAGCCGTCGCGCAGGCCCTCCTGGCCGCTGTCCCGGAAGAACGAGGGGTCCTGGCGGACCTCGTCGGGGAGGTCGGTGACCTCGGGCAGGCCCAGTTCCTCGCCCTGGTAGAGGTAGGCGGAGCCGGGCAGCGCCAGCATCAGGAGGGTGGCGGCACGGGCGCGGTCCAGGCCGCCGCCGAGCCGGGTGCGGTGGCGTACGACGTCGTGGTTGGACAGCACCCAGGTCGTCGGGGCGGCCACCGGGCGCATGGCGTCGAGGGAGGAGTCGATCGCCTCCCGGAGCTCGGCCGCGTCCCAACCGGCGTTCAAGTAGTGGAAGTTGAATGCCTGGTGGAGTTCGTCGGGGCGGAGGTAGAGCGCGGTGCGGTCGGCGGTGGGGGTCCATGCCTCGGCGACGGCGATCCGGTCGCCGGGGAGCGCCCCGGGCCGGCCGCCGGTGGAGTACTCGTCGAGGACGGTGCGCCAGGAGCGGTAGATGTCGTGCACACCGTCCTGGTCGAAGAACGGCAGGACCTGGTTGCCGAGCAGTTTGAGCTGTTCGCCGTGGCCCATGTCGGGCAGGCCGGGGGCCTTGACCAGGCCGTGGGCCACGTCCACCCGGAAGCCGTCGACGCCCAGGTCCAGCCAGAAGCGCAGGATGGAGCGGAACTCGTCCCGGACGGCGGGGTGGTCCCAGTTGAAGTCGGGCTGTTCGGGCGCGAAGAGGTGGAGGTACCACTCACCGTCGGGGACCCGGGTCCAGGCCGGGCCGCCGAACAGGGACTCCCAGTCGTTGGGCGGCTCCTCGCCGTTCTGGCCCCGTCCCTTGCGGAAGTGGAAGCGCTCGCGGAGCGTCGATCCGGGACCCTCGGCCAGTGCGCGGCGGAACCATGCGTGCTGGTCGGAGCAGTGGTTGGGGACGAGGTCGACGATGATGCGCAGCCCCAGCCGGTGGGCCTCGGTGATCACCGCCTCGGCGTCGGGCAGGGTGCCGAACATCGGGTCGATGGTGCGGTAGTCGGCGACGTCGTAGCCGGCGTCGGCCTGCGGTGAGGCGTAGAACGGGCTGAGCCAGACGGCGTCCACGCCCAGGTCGCGCAGGTAGGGCAGCCGGCTGCGGACGCCGGCCAGGTCCCCCATGCCGTCGCCGTTGGCGTCGGCGAAGCTGCGCGGATAGACCTGGTAGATCACCGCGTCGCGCCACCAGTCGGTGGCAGGAGTGACGTTCTCAGGGGTGACGTCGTGCTGTGGAGTCATTTCAACCCTTGGTGGTGCCGGCGGTCAGTCCGGCTACGAGGTGGCGCTGGGCGAAGGCGAAGACGAGCGCGGCCGGTACGGCGATGATCACGGCGGCGGCGGTCATCGAACCCCAGTCGTTGGTGTACTGGTTGACGAAGGTCTGGAGGCCGCCGGCGAGCGTCAGGTTCTCCTCGCCGGTCATGAACGCGGAGGCGTAGGCGACCTCGGCCCAGGCGGTGACGAAGGTGTAGAAGCCGGTGACGGCGAGCCCGGGGCGGGCCAGCGGCAGGACGAGCCGCCAGAAGGTGCCGAAGGGGTTGAGGCCGTCGACCCGGCCCGCCTCGTCGATCTCCACCGGGATGGTGTCGAAGAAGCCCTTCATCATCCAGGCGCAGAACGGGACGGCGATGGTCAGGTAGGTGATGACCAGGCCCGCGGGCTGGTTGAGCAGGCCGAGGCCCGCCAGCAGGTTGTACAGCGGCACGATCAGTACCGCGACCGGGAACATCTGGGTGATCAGCAGCAGCCACATCAGCGGGCGCATGCCGGGGAAGCGGAAGCGGCTGACGGCGTAGCCGGTGGTGGCGGCGAGGAAGACGCCGAGGACGGTGGTCAGCCCGACGATGATCACGGAGTTCTGGAACCAGGTCAGGAACTCGGTGTCGGCCAGTACATGGGTGTAGTTGGCGAACGTGAAGTGGGTGACCAGGCTGGTGGAGAAGGCGTCGTTCTTCGGTTTGAAGGACGTCACCAGCAGCCAGAGGGGCGGGAAGACCGCCAGGACGGCGGCGACGGCCAGACCGGCGTGCAGCGCGGTGGAGGCGAGCTTGGACCGCTCGTGGCGCTTGCGGGGCGGGCGGGTGGTGGGCGTGCGGGTCATGGTCACCACACCTCTCCCTGCTTGCGCAGCGCGCGGCGGTAGACGACCGCGACGACCGAGAGCAGGACCAGGATCAGGACGCCCCAGGCCGCGGACTCGGAGAAGTTGCGGGGGCTGTCGATGAAGGAGAGCCGGTAGGCGTAGGTCACCAGGATCTCGGTGGCGTCGCCGGGGCCGCCCCGGGTCAGCAGGAAGATCACCGGGAACATGTTGAAGGTCCAGATGGTGGAGAGCAGGATGACGGTGCTGCTGACGGCCCGCAGCCCCGGCACGGTGATGTGGCGGAACCGCTGCCAGGCGCTCGCGCCGTCCATCTCGGCCGCCTCGTACAGCTCGCCCGGTATGGACTGGAGTCCGCCGAGCAGCGCGACGAGCATGAAGGGCACGCCCAGCCAGA
Source organism: Streptomyces sp. NPDC127097 (assembly GCF_042724075.1). Lineage (NCBI taxonomy): Bacteria > Bacillati > Actinomycetota > Actinomycetes > Kitasatosporales > Streptomycetaceae > Streptomyces > Streptomyces sp. NPDC127097. The sequence continues at coordinate 18,392 of NZ_JBHXFI010000083.1, forward strand.
CGTTGACGGCGATGACCGAGAGCTTGGCCCAGGTGGGGTCGTTGAGCCAGGGGACCGCGTCGATGCCGCCGCCGGCCAGCAGCTGGTTGAGGATGCCGTTCTTCTCGTTGTAGAGCATCCGCCAGGTGAAGACGGAGATGAAGGCGGGGATGGCCCACGGCAGGATCAGCGCGAGGCGGTAGAAGGTGCGGCCGCGCAGGGTGCGGTTGAGCATGTTCGCCAGGGCGAGGCCGGTCAGGAAGGTCAGCGAGACACAGGCGACGGTCCACAGGACGGTCCAGCCGAGGCGGTCCCAGAAGACGCCGTCGGAGAGGACCGCCTGATAGTTGTCCAGGCCGGTGAACTTGTAGGTGGCGGGGAGGTGGTTGACCCCGATGTTCCGCTCGACGTTGGCCTCATTGGCGTCCGTGAGCGAGAGGAAGACGCCGCGCACCAGCGGGTAGCCGATGATCACCCCGATGACGAGTACCACCGGGGCGACCATCGTCCACGCGTACCAGTGGGTGCCCAGCGCCCGGCGCACCCGTACAGCAAGGGTCACTTGTAGTCCTTGAGCAGCTTCCGGTAGGCGTCGCCGGTCGCCTTGGCGGCCTGCTCGGGCGTGGCGGCGCCGGTGAGCACCTTGTTCATCTGGACCTTGACGGGCTCGAAGAGCGAGTTGCCCTCGGCGATCCAGGGGCGCTGGACGGCACCGTCGACGGCGGGCTTGAAGAACTGGACCATCTCGTTGCTCTTGACGGCCGGCACCTCGTACACGGACTTACGGGTGGGCAGCAGGCTGAGCTTCTCGTTGGTCTCCTGCTGGACCTTGGCCGAGCTCATGTACTTCACGAAGGCGTAGGAGGCCCGGAGGTTCTTGCTGCCGGCGTAGACGGAGAGGTTCCAGCCGCCCTGCGGGGAGCCCTGGGCGCTGCTGCCGCCGGGGACGGGGGCGACGCCGAGGTTCTTCTTGTCCTTGAACGCCTTGCCGGCGCGGGCGCCCTCGATGTCCCAGGGGCCGTCGACGGCCATCGCGACGGTGCCGTCCTTGAGGGCCTTGAGCTGGTTCTCCTGGCCGTCGGTGGCGTCGGTGACGGCGGCCTTGGAGTCCACCAGGTCCTTGATCGTCTTGAACGCCCGGACACCGGCGCCGTCGTCGATCTCCACGACCTTGTCGCGGGCGTTGACCATGTCGCCGCCCTCGCCGTAGAGGTAGGGCAGGAACCAGTAGGGGTCGTCGCCGCGCAGGTAGAGGGCGGTGGCGCCGGTCTTGGCCTTGATCTTCTTGGCGGCCTTGGCCAGCTCGTCGAAGGTCTTGGGCACCTCGACGCCGGCGTCCTTGAGGAGCTTCTTGTTGTAGAAGAGGCCGAGGGTGTCGATGACCTGGGGTGCGGCGTAGGTCTTGCCCTTGAATTTCGTGGAGCCGACGGCCTGCGGGAGGTAGTCGTCGGTCTTGTCGAGGGCGGGGGTGCCGTCGAGCGGGGCGAGATAGCCGAGGTTGGCGAAGTCGGCGACCCAGGCGACCTCGGTGCGCATCACGTCGGGGGCGCCGGAGTTGCCGCCGGCCGCGTTCTTGAACTTGGCGTTGGCGTCACCGAAGGGGACGTTCACATATTTGACGTGGACCTTGGGGTGGTCCTGCTGGAAACCTTCGGCAAGTTTGCGGTACGTCGCCTTCTCGGCGTCGTTGGAGGTGTCCCAGAAGGTAACGGTTCCGGACAGTTCACCCCCGCTGTCGCCGCCGCTGCCGCTGTCGCCTCCGCCGCACGCTGTCGCTGCCAGTGCCAGGCCCGCTACCAGCGCGGTGGCCGTTATGCCCCGTATGCCACGCCGCATGTGAACTCCTTAGGGAAATGCCTCAGATGGCGGTCAGGAACGTAACAGCGCGGAAAACAAACCGAAAGACCTTGCGGCAAATTTCTGCAAGACCATGGGAACGAATTGCAACGAGATGGCTGGAACGGGACCCTCCGGGCGCCCTCGACACCGTCACCCCGCGCCCGCCCGAGCGTTGATTGCGTGAAGGCACCGACGCCTCTTGACCTCAAAGGGACGGCAGATGACCCAGGAGCTCACTTCCCCCAGCCCCGCCCCCCAGGCCCCCGGAACGGGCCGAGGTCCGGGGTGGTGGCGCGACGCCGTCATCTACCAGGTGTACGTGCGCTCGTTCGCCGACAGCGACGGTGACGGCATCGGCGATCTGCGCGGCGCCCGCGCCCGGCTGCCGCACCTCAAGGACCTGGGGGTGGACGCCGTCTGGCTCACCCCGTTCTACGCCTCGCCCCAGGCCGACGGCGGCTACGACGTCGCCGACTACCGCGCCGTCGACCCGCTCTTCGGCAGCCTCCAGGACGCCGACGACCTGATCCGCACCGCCCATGACCTGGGCCTGCGGGTGATCGTCGACATCGTCCCCAACCACACCTCCGACCGGCACCCGTGGTTCCAGGACCCCGAACTCGCCCGGCAGCGCTACCTCTTCCGCCCCGGCAAGGGGGAGAACGGCGAACTCCCGCCCAACGACTGGGAGTCGGTCTTCGGCGGCCCGGCCTGGACCCGCACCGACCGCGGCGACTGGTATCTGCACCTCTTCGCCCCCGAGCAGCCCGACCTCAACTGGGACGACCCCGAGGTGCACGCCGAGTTCGAGGCCATCCTGCGCTTCTGGCTCGACCTCGGTGTGGACGGCTTCCGGGTCGATGTCGCGCACGGCATGGTCAAGGCGCCCGGCCTGCCGGACATCGGCCACGGCCAGCAGGCCAAGCTGATCGGCAATCAGGTGCTGCCGTTCTTCGACCAGGACGGGGTGCACACCATCCACCGCGCCTGGCGCCGCCTGCTGGACGGCTACGGCGACACCCACGGCAGGCAGGTGGTCGGCGTCGCCGAGGCGTGGGCCCCCACCGCCGAGCGCCTCGCCCTCTACGTCCGCCCCGACGAACTCCACCAGGCATTCAACTTCCAGTTCCTGAACGCCCCTTGGGAGTCCGGCGCACTGCGCGAGGTCATCGACGCCTCGCTCGCCGCCACCACCTCCGTCGGCGCCCCGACGACCTGGGTACTGTCCAACCACGACGTCGTACGCCACACCACCCGGCTCGGCGGCGGCCTGGACCGGGCCCGTGCCGCCACCCTCCTGATGCTGGCCCTGCCCGGCTCCGCCTACCTCTACCAGGGCGAGGAACTGGGCCTGCCCGAGGTCACCGACCTGCCCGACGAGGTCCGCCAGGACCCGGCCTTCTTCCGCGGCGGCCGGACCGCGGGCGCCGCCGCCACCAGCGGCCAGGACGGCTTTCGCGACGGCTGCCGGGTGCCGCTCCCCTGGTCCGGCGAGGCACCCCCGTACGGCTTCGGCGACGGCGGCAGCTGGCTGCCGCAGCCCGCCGACTGGGCCGCCCTCACCGTCGACGCCCAGACCGGCGACCCCGCCTCCACCCTGGAGCTCTACCGCACCGCCCTCGCACTGCGGCGCCGGCTGCCGGGACTGGGCGACGGGGAGATGAGCTGGGCCCCCGCACCCGACGGGGTGCTCGCCTTCACCCGCCCCGGCGTGCTGTGCGCCGTCAACACACTGGGTCACGACGTGGAGCTGCCGCCGCCCGGCGCGCTGCTGCTGGCCAGCGCCCCGGTGACCGGCAACGGCGCCGCCGCGGTGCTCCCCGGCGACAGCTGCACCTGGTGGGCAATCTGAGAGCCGAACGGTACAGTCCCACCCATGACCGCCCGGCTGGCCGATATCGCAGCGCAGGCGGGTGTCAGCGAGGCCACCGTCAGCCGGGTGCTCAATGGAAAGCCCGGTGTCTCCGCCACCACCCGCCAGTCCGTGCTTGCCGCCCTCGATGTGCTGGGCTACGAGCGCCCGGTGCGGCTGCGGCAGCGCAGCGCCGGGCTGGTCGGACTGATCACCCCGGAGCTGGAGAACCCGATCTTCCCGGCGTTCGCCCAGGTCATCGGGCAGGCACTGACCCGCCAGGGCTATACGCCCGTCCTGGCGACCCAGACGCCGGGCGGCTCCACCGAGGACGAGCTGACCGAGATGCTGGTGGACCGCGGAGTGGCCGGCATCATCTTCGTCTCCGGGCTGCACGCCGACACCTCCGCCGATATGCAGCGCTATGAGCAGCTGCGCGGCCAGGGCGTCCCGTTCGTCCTCATCAACGGCTTCTCCGACAAGGTGCAGGCACCGTTCGTCTCCCCCGACGACCGGGCCGCGGTGGACCTGGCGGTCACCCACCTCAGCGCGCTCGGCCACCGGCGGATCGGGCTGGCGCTCGGCCCCAAGCGCTTCGTTCCCGTGCAGCGCAAGATCGAGGGCTTCGTGCGCAGCATGCAGGACCGGCTCCAGCTCGGCCCGGCCGAGGCCGAGCCGTTCATCCAGCACTCCCTCTACACCCTGGAGGGCGGCCAGGCCGCGGCGGGCGCGCTGATCGAACGGGGCGCCACGGCCATCGTCTGCGCCAGCGACATGATGGCCCTCGGCGCCATCCGCGCCGCCCGGCAGCGCGGCCTCGACGTCCCCGGCGACCTCTCCGTGGTCGGCTTCGACGACTCCCCGCTCATCGCCTTCACCGACCCGCCGCTGACCACGATCCGGCAGCCGGTGACGGCCATGGGACAGGCAGCGGTAAGGGCCCTCCTGGAAGAGGTCGGCGGCACCCCCGCCCCCCACAGCGAGTTCGTCTTCCACCCCGAACTGGTGGTCCGCGGCTCGACCGCCTCGGCCCCCCGCACGACCGCACGGATCCCGAAGCCGTCGCGGGCTCACTGAGCGCCGTATCACCCGTACGTACGGGGTCCGGACATACCCCACAGGTCCCATACAGGGCCTCGAATACCCGCCCGAAGGATGATCGGCAAGACGTCCGTTTCTGGCAGACTGTCTGCCTATGGGTGATGCGAATACGAGGATTTTGGACGGCCCGCCGACCACCCCGCCACCCAAGGGGGAACACGCGGACCGCCCGGTGACCGACCGCCGACTGGCCCGTCTGCGTGCCCCCCGCTCCCCCCGGCTCTGGTTCGAGATCCTGCTGATCGCGGTCAGCTACTGGACCTACTCGGTGGTCCGCAACGCCGTGCCCGAGCAGAAGATCCAGGCCCTGAAGAACGCCGACTGGGTCTGGCAGGCGGAGCACTTCCTGGGCATCGCCGTCGAACGCACCGTCAACCACGCGGTGAACTCCGTGACGTGGCTGATCGTCACGATGAACTACTACTACGCGACACTGCACTTCGTCGTCACGATCGGCGTCCTCGTCTGGCTCTACCGCTGGCACCCCGGCCGCTACGCCGCCGCCCGGCTGGCCCTGTTCGCCACCACCGGCCTCGCCCTGATCGGCTATTACGTCTACCCGCTGGCGCCACCCCGGCTGATGCCGGACGGCGGCTTCGTCGACACCCTCGTCCACCACGGCACCTGGGGCTCGATGGCATCCGGCAACCTCGCCTCGATGTCCAACCAGTACGCCGCGATGCCGTCCATGCACATCGGCTGGTCACTGTGGTGCGGCATCACGATCGCACTGCTCGCCAAGCCGCTCTGGTGCCGGATCCTCGGCCTGCTCTACCCCGCCACGACCCTGCTGGTCATCGTCTCCACCGCCAACCACTTCTGGCTGGACGCACTGGGCGGAGTTCTCTGCCTGTCCTTGGGCCTCGCGTTCGCGTCCGCCTGGTACGGCTCGTTGCCACATCGGCTGGCGAAGGTGGCTGTCGCCTAAGCGGCCCACGTTCCGCTGCGCTTTGCATTCGGCCCGCGTTTTCGGCCTTCTCGCCGTGGTGGTTTCTCGCCGTTTGTTGCCCGCTTGCGCGGTGCCACCCGCTGCGCTTTGCCTCGGCCGACGTTTGTGGCTTTCCCGCCGTTGCTCCCCCACTGCCTGAAGGGCGTGGTAGGTACCCCCACGCGGCGGGCGGTGCCGCTGCGCGGGGCTGTTGGGTGCGGTGACGGGAGGGAAAACGGTGGGTGGGGGCTGCTCTGAGTGGTCCGGTGCGGCCCGTAGGGCCCGGTTATGGCTTACGGCGGCCAAGCCCCACCCACCTTCACCAACTCCCCCAACGGGAGGGGACGGGCCGGAGGGGCCTGGTGTGTGGACGTAAAGCGAAGCAGTCCACACAC
>NZ_JBHXFI010000084.1:0-24253 GCF_042724075.1 Streptomyces sp. NPDC127097
GCCCAGGACGCCGCGCAGTCCCCGGACGCGCAGTCCCCGGACGCGCAGTCCCCGGACGCGCAGGCCGCGGACCCGCGGCTCCCCGCCTCCGAGGACCCGGCGCCCAAGCCCGCCGAGGCCCAGGAGCCGGCTCCAAGGTCGTGCCCACCCCCAAGGACCTGGCCGGCCTCGGCCGGGCGCACGCCGCGGGTCAGCAGCCGGCCGGCGCGGGCGGGCCGGCCCCCGCGGCGGGCGCCACCCTGCGCTGGTCGTCCGACAAGGGCTGGGTCGAGCGCGGCGGCGCCGCCGGCGAGCCGGACGGGACCGCCGCGCTGCCGACCCTCGCCCAGCTCACCAGCGCCGAGCAGCGCTGGGCCGACCGCGAGGAGGACATCACCGCCGTCAGCGGCGACCCCTTCGAGGTCGGTCAGGTCTTCGCCCGCCGCTGGACCGACCGGCTCTCCGACGCCGCGCATCTTCAGCAGCTGTCCACGGAGTACCCGCGCATCCCGCACCGGATCGACGGTGAACTGCTGCGCTACGCCGCCCGCTTCGGACTGCTCGCCCACAAGGACGACCAGATCGACGAGCACGACCGCTATGCGATCCGGGCCGGTTTCTGGCGCGAGGTCGATCTGCGGACGGCCGCCGAGCACGCGCCGGCCGCGGACTGACGGCCCCCGCCGCCCCGGGCCCGGCTCACCCGCCGGAGCCCCGCGGCCCGGAGGCGGCCCGGGGACGCGTACCCTCATAGCTCGTGAGGACGGGCGCAAAACAGGTGGAGCGCGGGGTGCCGGTGTGCGCCGTGCGGGACCTGGTCAAGACGTACCCCGCGATGCGCGGGCGCCGCGGGGCGGCACAGGCGCCCGCCGTACGCGCCAGCGACGGCATCACCCTGGACGTGCACCGCGGCGAGATCTTCGGACTGCTCGGCCCCAACGGCGCCGGGAAGTCCACCCTGGTGCGCCAGCTCACCGGACTGCTGCGCCCCGACTCCGGCGGGATCTCCGTCCTGGGCCACGACCTGGTGCGCCACCCGGAGCGGGCCGCCCGGCTGCTCGGCTACCTGGGGCAGGAATCCACCGCCCTGGACGAGATGACCGTGGCGCTGGCCGTGGAGACCACCGGCCGGCTGCGCGGCCTCGGAGCCCGCGAGGCGCGCGCCGAGCGGGACGCGGTGATCGACGAGCTGGGCCTCGCGGACCTTACCGGGCGGGCCCTGAAGAAGCTCTCCGGCGGACAGCGCCGGCTGGCCTGCTTCGCCACCGCGCTGATCGGCGAGCGGCCGCTGCTGGTGCTGGACGAGCCGACCACCGGGATGGACCCGGTCGCGCGGCGCGCCGTATGGGCCGCGGTGGACCGGCGGCGGGCCGAGCGCGGCGTCACGGTGGTGCTGGTGACGCACAACGTCCTGGAGGCCGAGAGCGTGCTCGACCGGGTCGCGGTGATCGACCGCGGCCGGGTCATCGCCTGTGACACGCCCGGCGGACTGAAAGAAATGGTGAGCGACGAGGTGCGGCTGGAGCTGGTGTGGCGGGACCGCCCGCCGCTGGACGTGCCCGAGGTCGCCGCCCTGGAAGCCGCCGCGCACGCCTCCGGCCGCCGCTGGACCCTCCGCCTCCCCGCCGACCGGGCCCGCTCCGCCGTCGCCGCCGTCACCGCGGGCCCCGCCTTCGCCGCCCTCGACGACTTCACCCTTGCCACGCCGAGCCTGGAAGATGTCTACCTGGCCCTCGGCGGCCGTGCCGAGGGGCTGGTCAAGGCGTGAACGGGGACCGGTCCGGCGGACGTATGCAAGAGCAGGGGGACAGCGAGGAAGTGGTGACAGCGTGAGTGTGGTTCCCGTGCAGGCGGTGGCCGGGACGGCCCCGGCCACCGGGGTACGCGACGAGGAGGCCGCCCCGCTGGCGCCGCCCGCCCGTCTGGTGCCCGCGCTGGTCGCCGTCTACCGGGCCCAGCTCTCCCGGGCCCGGGTCGCACGGATCCCGCTGCTGTTCGTCGCCACCTTCCAGTCCATCGGGATCATGGTCCTGCTGCGCGGGGTGGTCGACGGCGGCGAACCGGCGCGGTCGGTGGTGTCCGGCTCCAGCGTGCTGGTCGTCGCCTTCGTGGCGCTCAACCTCCTCGCCCAGTACTTCGGCCAGCTGCGGGCCGGCGGCGGGCTCGACCACTACGCCACGCTGCCGGTGCCGCCGGCCGCCGTGGTGCTCGGCGCCGCCGCCGCGTACGCCTCGTTCACCGTGCCGGGGACGGTGGTCACCGCGGTCACCGGCTGTGTGCTCTTCCAGCTGCCGATGTCCCATCTATGGGTGCTGGCCGCGGTGCTCCCGCTCGCCGGGGCGGCGCTGGCCGGTCTCGGCGCGGCCCTCGGACTGCTCGCCCCGCGTCAGGAACTCGCGACGCTCTGCGGCCAGTTGGGGATGTCGGCGGCGCTGCTGCTGGGCGTCCTGCCGGCCGAGCGGATGCCCGCGGTGATCGGCTGGGCCCGTGATCTGCTGCCCTCGACCTATGGCGTGGAGGCGCTGGCGCGCAGCTTCGACCCGCACCCGGACTGGGTCGCGGTCGGCGCCGACCTGGGCGTCTGCGCGGCCGTCGGCGTGCTGTCACTGGCCGTCGCCACCTGGGCCTACCGGCGGGCGGCGACCCGATGAGCGGTGCCACCCCGCCGAACGGGCGTCCTGCTGCCGGTCCCACCAGCCCCACCTGGCACGATGACGGGGTGACCGCACCGCTGACGCCCCGCGACAACCAACCGCCCGAAGAGCCCCGGCACCCCGAGGCCGCGCCCGCCGCCGAGCACGGTGGCCCCGTCGGCCCGGAGCTGGCCCGCGAGCTGCGCGAGGGTGCGCTGATCGCGCTCCTGGTCGCGGTGACCGGTGTGCTGCTCGGCCTGCTGTGGAACTGGCTCGCGCCGCATGTCCCGCTGGTCGCGGACACCCGCAACGTCTACCTCAAGAACACCGAGGGCGAGGAGTCGATCGGCGCGGACGGCACCTTCCTCCTGCTGGCCTTCGCCTTCGGTGTGCTCACCACCGCGGTGGTCTTCCTCTTCCGCCGGCGCGGCGGGATCCCGCTGGTCGTGGCGCTGGTCGTGGGCGGGCTGCTCGGCGCGACGCTGGGCTGGATGACGGGGATGTGGCTGGGCCCGACCCCGGACGTGGTGGCCCACGCCAAGCAGGTCGGCCCCGGTGTGGTCTTCGACGGCCCGCTGCGGTTGCAGGCCAAGGGCGCCCTGCTGGCCTGGCCGATGGGGGCGATGCTCACCCAGGTGCTGCTGTCCGCGCTGTTCGGACCGCCCGACCCGGTGCCCGAGGTGCCGTACTGGCTCCAGGGGCAGCACGGGCAGCACGGGGAGCAGGGCCCGGAGGGGCAGCAGGCACCGCAGGCCCATCAGGCACCGCCGGCACCGCAGGCTCCGGAGGCACCGCAGCAAGAGGTCCCGGACCGGCTCCGGGAGCATCACGACCAGAAGCCGCCCGCCGAGGGCTGAGCAGCACACAACGCACGGGGCGGCCGGTCCACCGGCCGCCCCGCGGCGCGTTCAGACTCGGGCGATCGGCGCGAGGTGCGCCCCCGTGAGCGCCACCAGATCCCCGGGCGCCAGCTCGACCTCCAGCCCGCGCCGCCCGGCCGAGACACAGACCGTCGGCCGGCCCTCGGCCGAGGCGTCCACGACCGTGCGCAGCCGCTTGCGCTGCCCCAGCGGCGAGATGCCGCCGCGGACGTAGCCGGTGCTGCGCTCGGCCGCCGCCGGGTCGGCCATCGTGGCCCGTTTGCCGCCCACCGCGGCCGCCAGCGCCTTGAGGTCCAGCGACCCCGACACCGGGACCACGGCGACCGTCAGGGTGCCGTCGACCTCCGCCAGCAGGGTCTTGAACACCTGGTCCGGCGCGACCCCGAGCGCCTCGGCGGCCTCCTCGCCGTACGACGGGGCGGCCGGGTCGTGCTCGTAGGAGTGCGTGGTGAACGGGACGCCGGCCGCGGTGAGGGCGACGGTCGCCGGGGTGCCGACGGACTTCTTGGACTTCTTCGCCAACGTCTTCGTGCCTCGCGTCTGGGGCCCGGCAGCTGGGCCCGCCCGGTCAGTTGGGGCTGGTCGGCTGCCGGGTCAGGTCCACCGCCGGCAGCGACGGGAGCTTACCGAGCACCGCCGACTCCTGGCGAAGCAGTTTCAGCTCCTGCGCCAGCCGGGCCGCGGTGTCCGGCGCCTCCAGCAGCCGCTGCTTGGCGGGCACGTCCAGCACGGCCGCCGCGGCGACGAGGTACGACAGGACGGACGGGTCGGCCGGCAGGTCCTGCCCGCTCGACAGGGTCCGCTCGTTCGCCCAGGCCAGCCGCTTCTGATAGGTCCGGAACGCCCGTACGACACCGGAGGCCAGCGCGCCGGCGCCCTCGCCCTCGTCGTCCTCCAGAACCTCCAGCTCCCCGGTCAGATACGGCCCCGAGGCATCCACCGACCGCAGCCGGAAGCGGGTGGTGCCGGTGGCGAGGACCTCGTAGCCGGTGTCGTCGTCGGACGACTTCTCCCGGATGGTGGCCGCGTCGGCGATACAGCCCACGGTGTGGAACGCCTGCACCGGGTCGTCGCCGAAGCCCGCCGCGGGACCGTCCGAGGCGGGCACGGTGTTGTCCGGCATGCCCTGGGCGGTGGCGGCGACCTCCCTGCCGTCCCGGATCGCGATCACCGCGAAGCGGCGGTCGTCCTCGGGTACGGCGCTCAGATCGCGCATCATGGCCCGGTACCGCGCCTCGAAGACGTTCAGCGGGAGCACGAGTCCCGGGAACAACACCGAGTTCAGCGGGAAGAGCGGTAGGCGTACGGAGGTCACAGGCCGTAAGCCTAGACGCTGCGCTTGGCTGTGTTCCCACGTGGTCGGGAATCCCGTCGTGGGGGTTTCTCGCCGTTGCGCCTGCGGCGGGCCGGGTCCGCTGCGCGGGGCTGTCGGGGTGCGGGGAGTGGGAAGGAGGCCGGTGGGGGTGCAGGTGGTGGTTCGGTGTGCCTCGGTGGTCGCGGTGGACTGGCTATTGGCGCCGGAGCAGTCGGGACGCACCGGCCGCGACCGTGGTGGCCAGGATCCAGCCTGCCAGGATCAGGACTGCGGCTGCCCACTGTGCGCCGCCGCCTGGTTTCCAGGCGGCGCTCTGGTTGAGGTCTATTACCGGTAGCAGCAGGTCGAGGGAGTAGAGGTAGGGGTTCCAGGGGGGCGCCTCGCCTGTTTTGAGGGGTGGCGGTGGGGAGGTCGAGAAGTAGATCGTGCCGATCGCCCACAGGATGGCCATCCACACCGCGGCCCGCCCCGGCCGGTAGCCGTAGGCCACCGTCCAGTCCTGGAGGAAGCCCCACGCCTTCGCCGCCAGTGGCAGCGTCTCGCGGCGGCGCCGCTGCTTGGCCAGCAGGACCTCGCGGGCGTCGGCGTCCTCGCCGGTGGTGCGCAGCGAGGCGGCGAGCATCTCGTACGGCTCGGGCGCGTACTCGGGGGTCGCCGCGGCCACCCACTGGAGCCGCAGCGAGAGCGGGAAGTGGCCGCGCGGGATCAGCGTCTCGTAGGCGAAGCCGGCCATCCACAGGCCGCCCAGCCCCGGCCAGCTCGCCGACTTGTCGACGAGATTGACCACCCGGGCGCCGGAGAGGATCACCCGGCCGCGCTGCGGCCGCTCGCCGAGGAACCGCAGCTCGGGCGTCTGGATGCGGCGCAGCGAGAGCTCCTGGTCGGACTCCATGATGAACCGGGCGTGCTCGAAGTCGACCGCGTCGCCGAACCGCCCGTCGTCCAGCCGCATCCCGCCCTCGCACTCGAAGCGCTGCACACGGGTGCCGCGTGAGGGGGTGTAGGCGGTGCCGTACGGGGGAGTGGTGCCGCTGGAGAACGGGGAGTTGGGCAGCCCGGCGGCGGTCAGATAGAGGGTGCGCTCGACGGTCAGCTGCGGGGCGTTCAGGGCGCGGCGGCCGAAGGGGTTGCTCAGCCGGCTGCCGCGCAGGCTCAGCGACACGCCGATGGTGGCGCCGCGCAGCGACAGCTCCCCGTAGGACTCCAGCATCTCGGCCTGGAGGTCCTGGGTGACGGTCATCCCGTCCGCCATGATCGACCGGCCCTGCCGGTCCTTGTGCACCACGGTCTGATTGAGCATCAGATCCGTGCCTATGTGGGCGTCGGTGAGCCGGATGCCGGAATGCACCACGCAGCGCGGCAGATGGAGATCGCCCTCGGTGTGCAGCCGGGCCGCCTCCACCCGGGGTATCGCGCAGTTCACCAGCCGCAGGGTGGTGAAACGGCTCTCCGGGAGCACCACCTCGGCCTCGAAGCGGCAGTCCCGCAGCTCCACGAATGGCTTGATCGTGCCGCCCGCGACGTCGAGAGTGTCCGTGATGTACGCGCCGGTGAGCTTGAGCGCGGAGACCCGGCCGGGCTGCGCGGGCGGCCCGTCGAGCAGCAGCAGCGCCACGACCCGGGCCCGGACCCGGCGCTCCGGGCCCCACAGATGCTGTCCGTGCGGATCGTCCCTGGCCGGATCGCCGATGTGCAGATCGCAGGTGCTGCCGTTGCGGAACGCCTGCCACATGCTCCATTCCGCGGAGGTCAGCTGTAGCTCGGCCGGCGCGTCGCCGTCCGCGGGTTCGGTCACTGTGGGTCCCCCTTGCTCTCCCGTGGTGTGTCGCCACCTGTTCGGACGCAATTCGTGCACTGGTCGTGTTGCGTCCCGCAGGTCTCCCCGTACGCCGTCGTGTGGCCCTTGCCCGCCCCGTGACTGCTTGAACACGCGCGGTCAGGGTCAACTCCGGTCAACTTCGAACGGCCGGGTCACGGTGCGTCCGAGGTGCGCTCCGCTGTGTATCACTGAGTGATACGGCCGCTCGGGCGCCGGAGCGGGTCTGAGACACTGGGGGAGTGATCTCCCGAATCGATCTGCGCGGTGACGCCCTTCCCGAGGGCGGCGCCCTGCGCGACCTGCTGCCCCGTGCCGAGTTCGACGTGGAAGCCGCCCTGGAGAAGGTGCGGCCCATCTGCGAGGACGTACGCCATCGGGGCACCGCGGCGCTGATCGATTACGCGCGGCGGTTCGACGGTGTGGAGATCGAGCGGGTCCGGGTGCCCGCCGAGGCCCTGCGGGCCGCGCTCGACGGGCTCGACCCGGCCGTGCGGGCCGCCCTGGAGGAGTCCATCCGGCGCGCCCGGATCGTCCACCGCGAACAGCGCCGCACCGACGTCACCACCAAGGTCGTCCCCGGCGGCACGGTCACCGAACGCTGGGTGCCGGTCGAGCGGGTGGGCCTCTATGTCCCCGGCGGCCGCTCGGTCTACCCCTCGTCCGTCGTCATGAACGTCGTCCCCGCGCAGGAGGCCGGCGTCGCCTCGCTGGCGGTCACCTCCCCGCCGCAGGCGGACTTCGGCGGCCTGCCGCACCCCACCATCCTGGCGACCTGTGCCCTGCTCGGCGTGGACGAGGTGTACGCCGCCGGCGGCGCCCAGGCCATCGCGATGTTCGCCTACGGCACCGACGAGTGTCTGCCCGCCAACCTCGTCACCGGCCCCGGCAACATCTACGTCGCCGCCGCCAAGCGCCTGCTCAAGGGGCGGATCGGCATCGACTCGGAGGCCGGGCCCACCGAGATCGCGATCCTCGCCGACGACACCGCCGACCCGGTGCACCTCGCCGCCGACCTCATCAGCCAGGCCGAGCACGACCCGATGGCCGCCGCCGTCCTGGTCACCGACTCCGTCGAGCTGGCCGACAAGACCGAGAAGGAGCTGGCGCCCCAGATCGCGGCGACCAAGCACGTCGAGGACCGGATCAACCCGGCGCTCGCCGGCCGGCAGTCGGCGATCGTGCTGGTCGACGGCCTCGACGAGGGCCTGCGCGTGGTGGACGCCTACGGCGCCGAGCACCTGGAGATCCAGACCGCCGACGCCTCCGCCGTCGCCGCCCGGGTGCGCAACGCCGGCGCGGTCTTCGTGGGCCCCTACGCCCCGGTCTCGCTGGGCGACTACTGCGCCGGCTCCAACCACGTCCTGCCCACCGGCGGCTGCGCCTGCCACTCCTCCGGGCTCTCCGTGCAGTCCTTCCTGCGCGGCATCCACGTCGTGGACTACACCCGCGATGCGCTGGCCGAGGTCGCCCACCACGTGGTGACCCTCGCCGAGGCCGAGGACCTCCCGGCGCACGGCGCGGCGATCAAGGCACGGTTCGACTGGAAGGTCCCGCAGGGCAAGTGACCAGGATCGACGACCTCCCCATCCGGGACGAGCTGCGCGGCAAGTCGCCCTACGGCGCGCCGCAGCTGGACGTCCCGGTGCGGCTGAACACCAACGAGAACCCCTACCCGCTGCCCGAGCCGCTGGTCCGGCGGATCGCCGAGCGGGTGACCGAGGCCGCCCGGCAGCTCAACCGCTACCCCGACCGGGACGCGGTCGAGCTGCGCACCGAGCTGGCCCGCTACCTCACCCACACCGCCGGCCACGAGGTCACCAAGGACCACGTATGGGCCGCCAATGGGTCCAACGAGGTCATCCAGCAGCTGCTCCAGACCTTCGCCGGCCCCGGCCGCACCGCCCTCGGCTTCGAGCCGTCGTACTCGATGCACGGGCTGATCTCCCGCGGCACGGGCACCGGCTGGATCTCCGGCCCGCGCAACGACGACTTCACCATCGACGTCGAGGCGGCCACGGCGGTCATCGCCGAGCGGCGGCCCGACGTGGTCTTCATCTGCTCGCCGAACAACCCCACCGGCACCGCCGTCGAGGCCGCCACCGTGCTCGCGCTCTACGAGGCGGCGCAGGCGGCCCGCGCCGACGGAGCCGGGGCCCTGGTGGTGGTCGACGAGGCATACGGCGAGTTCAGCCACCGGCCCTCGCTGCTGCCGTTGCTCGACGGCCGGCCGAATCTGGTGGTCTCCCGGACGATGTCCAAGGCATTCGGCGCCGCCGGCCTGCGGCTGGGCTATCTGGCCGCCGACCCCGCCGTGGTCGACGCCGTCCAGCTGGTCCGGCTCCCGTACCACCTCTCGTCCGTCACCCAGGCCACCGCGCTGGCCGCGCTGGAGCACACCGAGACGCTCCTGAAGTACGTCGAGCAGCTCAAGACCGAGCGGGACCGCCTGGTCACCGAGCTGCGGGCGGCCGGCTGCCAGGTCGTCGACTCCGACGCCAACTTCGTGCAGTTCGGCCTCTTCGAGGATTCCCACGCCACCTGGCAGGCGATCCTCGACCACGGCGTGCTGGTCCGTGACAACGGCGTACCGGGCTGGCTGCGGGTCACCGCCGGCACCCCGGCCGAGAACGACGCGTTCCTCGACGCGGTTCGCGCAGTACTGAAGGAGAGCAAGCGATGACCCGCGTAGGACGCGTGGAGCGCACGACGAAGGAAACCTCCGTGCTCGTCGAGATCGATCTCGACGGCAAGGGGGACGTGGACGTCTCGACCGGCGTCGGCTTCTACGACCACATGCTCGACCAGCTCGGCCGGCACGGTCTGTTCGACCTCAAGGTCAAGACCGACGGCGATCTGCACATCGACACCCACCACACCATCGAGGACACCGCCCTCGCCCTGGGTGCCGCCTTCAAGCAGGCGCTCGGCGACAAGTCCGGCATCTACCGCTTCGGCAACTGCACCGTCCCGCTGGACGAGTCGCTCGCCCAGGTGACCGTCGACCTCTCCGGCCGCCCGTACCTGGTGCACACCGAGCCGGAGAACATGGCGCCGATGATCGGCACCTACGACACGACGATGACCCGGCACATCTTCGAGTCCTTCGTCGCCCAGGCCCAGATAGCGCTGCACATCCACGTGCCGTACGGCCGCAACGCCCACCACATCGTGGAGTGCCAGTTCAAGGCACTGGCCCGGGCCCTGCGCTACGCCAGCGAGCGCGACCCGCGGGCGGCCGGCATCATCCCCTCCACGAAGGGTGCGCTGTAGTCCCGATGAACGGACTGTCCACCGTCTTCATCCTGGTCGGCCTCTTCCTCCTCGGCGGGGTCTACTCCTTCTGGAAGCAGCAGATGCCCAAGGGCCTCCTCGTGCTGCTGTCCCTCGGCTCGGCGCTGTGCCTGCTCGCCGGCGTACTGCGGCTGGAGGTATGGAATTGACCTCGGCACCCCGTAAGAACGTCGTCGTCTTCGACTACGGCTTCGGCAACGTCCGCTCCGCCGAGCGCGCGCTGGCACACGTCGGCGCCGACGTGGAGATCACCCGGGACTTCGACCGGGCGATGAACGCCGAGGGGCTGCTGGTCCCCGGCGTCGGCGCGTTCGCCGCCTGTATGGCCGGGCTGAAGGAGGCCCGCGGCGACTGGCTGGTGGGCCGCCGGCTGGCCGGCGGCCGCCCCGTCATGGGCATCTGCGTCGGCATGCAGATCCTCTTCGGCCGTGGCATCGAGCACGGTGTGGAGACCGAGGGCCTGGACGAGTGGCCCGGCACGGTCGGCCCGCTCAAGGCCGACATCGTCCCGCACATGGGCTGGAACACCGTCGAGGCCGCCGAGGGCTCGCAGCTCTTCGCCGGTCTGCCCGCCGACGCCCGCTACTACTTCGTGCACTCCTACGCGGTGCACGACTGGGAGCTGGAGGTCGGCAACCCGCACCTCGCCGCGCCCAAGGTCACCTGGGCCACGCACGGCGCGCCCTTCGTGGCCGCGGTCGAGAACGGCCCGCTGTGGGCCACCCAGTTCCACCCCGAGAAGTCCGGCGACGCCGGCGCCCAGCTCCTGACCAACTGGATCAACACCCTGTGAGCCCCCTGATGCCGAAGCTCGAACTCCTCCCCGCCGTCGATGTCCGTGACGGCCAGGCCGTCCGCCTCGTCCACGGCGAGTCCGGCTCCGAGACCTCCTACGGCGACCCGCTGGAGGCGGCCCTCGCCTGGCAGCGGTCCGGCGCCGAATGGCTGCACCTCGTCGACCTCGACGCGGCCTTCGGCACCGGCGACAACCGGGCGCAGATCGCCGAGGTCGCCCGCTCCATGGACATCAAGGTCGAGCTGTCCGGCGGCATCCGCGACGACGACACGCTCGCCGCGGCCCTCGCCACCGGCTGCCGCCGGGTCAACCTCGGCACCGCCGCGCTGGAGACCCCCGAGTGGGTCGCCAAGGTCATCGCCGAGCACGGTGACAAGATCGCGGTCGGTCTGGACGTGCGCGGCACGACGCTGCGCGGCCGCGGCTGGACCCGCGACGGCGGCGACCTCTACGAGACGCTGGCCCGCCTCGACGCCGAGGGCTGCGCCCGCTACGTCGTCACCGACATCAACAAGGACGGCACCCTCCAGGGCCCGAACCTCGAACTGCTGCGGAACGTCTGCGCGGCCACCGACCGTCCCGTGGTCGCCTCCGGCGGCGTGTCCTCGCTCGACGACCTGCGGGCGCTGGCCACGCTGGTGCCGGAAGGTGTCGAGGGCGCGATCGTCGGCAAGGCGCTCTATGCGAAGGCGTTCACCCTCGAAGAGGCGCTGGCGGCAGTGTCGTAACAGCGGACGAAAGGCGGCGTGATGACCATCGAGCGCGTACGGACCGGCGGTCCCTGGGAAGAGAAGATCGGCTTCGCTCGCGCCGTGGCGGCCGGCGACCGGGTCCTGGTCGCCGGCACGATGCCGCTGATCGACGGTGTCCTCCAGGGGGAGGGCGACCCCTATGTGCAGACCAAGGTCGCCCTCGCCAACGCCCTGGAGGCCCTCACCCCCTTCGGCATCGGCGCCGAAGCGGTCCTCCGCACCCGTCTGTACCTCACCCATCTACGCGACGTGGACGCGGCCGGCCGGGCCCACCGGGAGCTGTTCGCCGCGGCGCCGCCGGCCTCGACCCTGGTCGTGGTCTCCGGCTTCGTCGACTCCCGCGTCCTGGTCGAGGTGGAACTGGAAGCTTTCCGAGAAATGTCAGAGAGGTCCGAACCGACATGACCCTGGCGGTCCGAGTCATCCCTTGCCTGGACGTCGACAACGGCCGGGTGGTCAAGGGCGTCAACTTCCAGAACCTGCGGGACGCGGGCGACCCCGTCGAGATGGCGAAGATCTACGGGGACGAGGGCGCCGACGAGCTGACCTTCCTCGACATCACCGCCTCCTCCGGCAACCGCGAGACCACCTATGACGTGGTCCGCCGCACCGCCGAGCAGGTCTTCATCCCGCTGACCGTCGGCGGGGGCGTCCGCACCCCCGAGGACGTCGACAAGCTGCTGCGGGCCGGCGCCGACAAGGTCGGGGTCAACACCGCCGCCATCGCCCGCCCCGACGTGATCCGCGAGATCGCCGAGCGCTTCGGCAGCCAGGTCCTGGTCCTCTCGGTCGACGCCCGCCGCACCGACGCCGGCACCCCGTCCGGCTACGAGGTCACCACCCACGGCGGCCGCCGCGGCACCGGTATCGACGCCGTCGAATGGGCCCACCGCGCCGCCGAGCTGGGCGCCGGCGAGATCCTCCTGAACTCCATGGACGCCGACGGCACCAAGGACGGCTACGACGTCGAGATGATCGAGGCGGTCCGCAAGCACGTCACCATCCCGGTGATCGCGTCCGGCGGCGCCGGGAAGCTCGACGACTTCGCCCCGGCCGTCGCCGCCGGCGCCGACGCGGTGCTGGCCGCCTCCGTCTTCCACTTCGGTGATCTGCGCATCTCCCAGGTCAAGGACGCCCTGCGGGGGGCGGGTCACCCCGTGCGCTGACCGCGGCGGACGCCTAGGCTCGGGCCATGAGCCGTGTCAACGATGTGGGTGGCCAGGGCGGGTTCGGGGCCCTGGAGATCGAGGCGGACGAGCCGCCGTTCCATGCCGACTGGGAGGCGCGGGTCTTCGCGCTGAACTCCGTGCTGGTGCGGAACGGGGTCTACCGGCTCGACCAGTTCCGGGACGCCGTCGAGCGGATGGCCCCGCAGGAGTATCTGGCGGCGTCGTACTACGAGCGCTGGCTGCACGCGATCGAGACGCTGCTCGCCGAACGGGGGCTGCTCGGCGATGGCTGACTTCCGGGCGGGGGAGCGGGTACGGGTGCGCGCCGTCGACCCGGAAGGGCACACCCGGGTGCCGCGGTATGTGCGCGGCCAGGTGGGGCGGATCGTCGAGTGCCAGGGGCGGTGGGCGCTGGCCGACGAGAGCGCGGCGGGCGTCGCCGAGCCGCGCGTCGAGCCCGTCTACACGGTGGCCTTCGCCGCGGGCGATCTGTGGGGCGAGGGCGGTCACGAGGTCACCGTCGACCTCTGGGAGTCGTACATCGAGCGGGCACGGGAGGACGGCGCATGAGCGGCGAGCACACGAGTACACCGGTGGCGGCGCGGGTCAGGCGGCTGGAGGAGCGGCTGACCGGGGCCGGGGTGGTCACCGAGGCGCAGCTGGACGCGGCGCTCGCCGCGATGCTGGAGGGGGCCTCGCCGGTCAACGGGGCGCGGATCGTGGCGCGCGCCTGGACCGACCCGGGGTTCCGGGAGCGGCTGCTGGCCGACGCGAACGCGGCGCTGCCCGAAGTGGGGCTCTCCATGGCGGGCGGCATTCAGGAGCAGCGGCTCAAGGTCGTCGAGAACACCGCCACCACGCACCACGTCCTGGTGTGCACCCTGTGCTCCTGCTATCCGATCGGGCTGTTGGGACCCTCGCCGTCCTGGTACAAGAGCGAGGCGTACCGCTCGCGGGTGGTGCGCGAACCCCGCGCCGTCCTGGCCGAGTTCGGGCTGGAGCTGCCCGACGACACCACGATCACGGTGTGGGACTCCAGCGCGGAGAGCCGTTACCTGGTCCTGCCGCGGCGGCCCGAGGGCACCGAGGGGCGGAGCGAGGCGGAGCTGGCCGCGCTCGTCACCCGGGAGGGGCTCATCGGGACCGCCGCGGTCTGACTCAGCGGCCCTTCCGCGCCGCCCGCAGGAACTCGCGGTTCATCGCCGTGATGCTGAACAGCGGGATGCCCTTGGGGCAGGCGGTGGCGCACTCGCCGGTGAGGGTGCAGCCGCCAAAGCCCTCCTGGTCCATCTGCGCCACCATGTCCAGCACCCGGGTCCCGCGCTCGGGCGCGCCCTGTGGCAGCACATTGAGATGGTTCACCTTGGCGGAGGTGAAGAGCATCGCGGCACCGTTCGGGCAGGCCGCCACGCAGGCCCCGCAGCCGATGCACTCGGCGTGCTCGAACGCGGAGTCGGCGTCCGGCTTCGGCACGGGGGTGGCATGGGCCTCGGGCGCGGACCCGGTCGGCGCGGTGATGTAGCCGCCGGCCTGGATGATCCGGTCGAAGGCGGAGCGGTCGACGACCAGGTCCTTGACGACCGGGAACGCCGCGGCGCGCCAGGGCTCGATGTCGATGGTGTCGCCGTCCTTGAAGGACCGCATGTGGAGTTGGCAGGTGGTGGTCCGTTCCGGGCCGTGCGCGTCGCCGTTGATGACGAGGCTGCACGCGCCGCAGATGCCCTCGCGGCAGTCGTGGTCGAAGGCGACCGGGTCACCGCCGTTGAGGATCAGCTCCTCGTTGAGGGTGTCGAGCATCTCCAGGAACGACATGTCCGGTGAGATGCCGTCGATCTCATAGGTGGACAGGGCGCCGTCGGCGTCGGCGTTCTTCTGCCGCCAGACGCGCAGGGTGAGCCTCATGCGTAGCTCCGCTGGGTGGGGTGGACGTACTCGAAGACCAGGTCTTCCTTGTGGAGGACGGGGGCGGCGCCGGTGTCGGTGAACTCCCAGGCAGCCGCGTAGGAGAACTCGTCGTCCCTGCGGGCCGCCTCGCCGTCCGGCGTCTGCGACTCCTCGCGGAAGTGGCCGCCGCAGGACTCGCTGCGGTGCAGCGCGTCGAGGCACATGAGCTCGGCGAGCTCCAGGTAGTCGACGAGGCGATTCGCCTTCTCCAGCGACTGGTTGAACTCCGCGCCGGTGCCCGGGACCTTGATGCGGCGCCAGAACTCCTCGCGGATCTGCGGGATGCGCTCCAGCGCCTTGCACAGACCGGAGTCCGTGCGGGCCATCCCGCAGAACTCCCACATCAGCTCGCCGAGTTCGCGGTGGAAGGAGTCCGGGGTACGGTCGCCGTCCACGGCCAGCATCAGATGGAGCCGGTCCTGGGTCTCGGCCAGCACCTCCTGGACGACCGGGTGGTCGTCGGTGACCTTCTCGTGGTGCGGGTTGCGGGCGAGGTAGTCGTTGATGGTCGCCGGAAGGACGAAGTAGCCGTCGGCCAGCCCCTGCATCAGTGCGGACGCGCCGAGCCGGTTCGCCCCGTGGTCGGAGAAGTTGGCCTCACCGATCGCGAAGAGGCCCGGGACGGTGGTCTGGAGGTCGTAGTCGACCCACAGGCCGCCCATCGTGTAGTGCACCGCGGGGTAGATCCGCATCGGCACCTCGTACGGATCCTCGTCGGTGATCCGCTGGTACATGTCGAAGAGGTTGCCGTACTTGGCCTCGACGGCCTTTCGGCCCATGCGTGTGACGGCGTCCGCGAAGTCGAGGTAGACGCCCTGTCCGCCGGGGCCGACGCCGCGGCCCTCGTCGCAGACGTTCTTCGCGGCGCGGGAGGCGATGTCGCGGGGCACCAGGTTGCCGAAGGACGGGTAGAGGCGCTCCAGGTAGTAGTCCCGCTCGTCCTCGGGGATCGTGTGCGCGGGCCGGTCGTCGCCCGGGGCCTTCGGCACCCAGATCCGGCCGTCGTTGCGCAGCGACTCGCTCATCAGCGTCAGCTTCGACTGGTGGTCGCCGGTGCGCGGGATGCAGGTCGGGTGGATCTGGGTGAAGCAGGGGTTGGCGAAGTAGGCGCCGCGCCGGTGGGCCCGCCAGACGGCGGTGGCGTTGGAGTTCATGGCGTTCGTCGACAGGTGGAAGACATTGCCGTAGCCACCGCTGGCGAGTACGACGGCGTCCGCGAAGTGTGTGTCGATCCTGCCGGTGATCAGGTCCCGGGCCACGATGCCGCGCGCCCGCCCGTCCACGACGATCAGGTCGAGCATCTCGGTACGCGGGTGCATCTCGATGGTGCCCGCGGCGATCTGCCGGCTGAGGGCCTGATAGGCGCCGAGCAGCAGCTGCTGTCCCGTCTGGCCACGGGCGTAGAACGTCCGCGACACCTGCACGCCGCCGAAGGAGCGGGTGTCGAGCAGACCGCCGTACTCCCGCGCGAACGGCACGCCCTGTGCCACGCACTGGTCGATGATCTCGACCGAGATCTGCGCGAGCCGGTGGACGTTCGACTCACGGGCCCGGAAGTCGCCGCCCTTGACGGTGTCGTAGAACAGCCGGTGGACCGAGTCGCCGTCGTTGCGGTAGTTCTTCGCCGCGTTGATGCCGCCCTGCGCGGCGATCGAGTGGGCGCGGCGCGGGGAGTCCTGGTAGCAGAACTGGACGACGTGGTAGCCCTGTTCGGCGAGCGTGGCACCGGCCGAGCCGCCCGCGAGACCGGTGCCGACCACGATGACGGTGTGCTTGCGGCGGTTGGCGGGGTTGACGAGCTTCGCCTCGAAGCGCCGCGTGTCCCAGCGCCCGGCGACCGGCCCGGCCGGCGCCTTGGTGTCGCGGACCGGCTCCCCGGTCGCGTAGTCCACAAAAGAGGTCATGTCAGCTCACCACTCCGGTCATGACGGCGACGGGTACGGAGATGAAGCCCACGGTCAGCACCAGCGCGAGGACCTGGGCGAGGGTCTTCAGCAGGCGTTCGCGGGCCCGGCTGCCGACGCCGAGCGTCTGGGCGGCGCTCCAGAAGCCGTGCCGGATGTGCAGCCCGAGGGCGAGCATCGCGACGAGGTAGACGGCATTGCCGTACCAGGTGGAGAAGGTGTCCACGACGTTCTCGTACGGATGGCCCGCCTGGAAGCCGCCCGGGTGCGCGGTGCCGGTCGTCAGGTCGAGGAGATGCCAGACGAGGAACAGACCGAGGATGATCCCGCCCCACCGCATGGTGCGGGTGGCGTAGCTGCGCCGGAGGAGGAGGTGCGGCGCGAAGCGCCTCGGCCAGGGGCGGTGGCCGGGCGACAGAAGGAGGTGCGGCGCGAAGCGCCTCGGCCGGGGGCGGTGGTCGGGCGACGGGTGGGCGTACTTGTCCGGGCGCGCCCTGAGGTCGCGGCGGCTGAGCTGGTAGGCGGACGTGGCATGGGCGACGACGGCGGCCACCAGGACCACGCGGACCAGCCACAGCGTCCACTCGTCGTGCATGAACGGTTCCCCGACGACGCGCAGCCAGTGGGCGTAGCCGTTGAACTCCTCAGCGCCGAAGAAGATCTTCAGGTTCCCGATCATGTGGACGACCAGGTAGAGCAGCATGACCAGGCCGCTCACGGCCATCACCGTCTTCTTGCCGACGGTCGAGCCCCACAGCAGGGCCGCGAAGGACGGCCCTCGGTCCGTCCGTGTGTCCAGTGCCATGGGTCCCGACGGTAAGGACCGGGTGGCCCATCAGTCCAAGACATGGTGCGGCTCATCTCCATAGGTGCTGTCTATGGGTGCCGTACCGTCGTCGTATGCAGTTGCAGCAGCTCCGCTACTTCGCCGCGGTGGCCGACACCCGGCACTTCACCCGCGCCGCCGAGCGCGAACACGTCGCCCAGCCCTCCCTGTCCCAGCAAATCCGCGCCCTGGAACGGGAGCTGGGAGCGGAGCTCTTCCACCGCGCCCGCGGCCACATCACCCTCACCGACGCCGGCGAGACGCTGCTGCCGTTCGCCCGGCGCATCCTCGCCGACGCCGAGACCGCCCGCCGCGAGGTCCAGGAGGTCGCCCAGCTGCGCCGCGGCCGGCTCCGCCTCGGCGCCCCGCCCAGCCTCTGCGCCAGCCTCGTCCCCGACGTCCTGCGCGCCTTCCACGCCGGCTACCCCGGCGTGGACCTGATCGTCACCGAGGACGGCTCGCAGGACCTGGTCCGGGCGCTGGCCGACGGCGCCCTGGACCTGGCCCTGATCATCACCCCGCTCCCGGTGCAGGCCCCCGCCCTGGCCACCTCCGAGCTGCTGCGCGAGGAACTCGTCGTGGTCTCCGCGCCCGACCGCCCCGCCCCCGTCGGCCGGCGCACCCGCATCCGGGTGGAGGATCTGCGCGGCCGGCCGCTGGCCATGTTCCGCCGCGGCTACGACCTGCGCGAATTCACCACCGCGGCCTGCCGGGCGGCCGGCTTCGAACCGGCCTTCACCGTCGAGGGCGGCGAGATGGACGCGGTCCTCGGCTTCGTCCGGGCCGGGCTGGGCCTCGCCGTGGTGCCCAGCATGGTCGCCGAGCGCTCCGGCCTGCGGGTCACCCCCTTCTCGACGCCCGGAATGCACCGCGTGGTGTCCGTCGCCCACCGGGGCGATGTCTCCCCGCCGCGCGCCGCCCGGGAGCTGACGCGCATCCTGATGGCGCATGTGGACCCGGGCGCGCCCTGAGCGGGGGCGGGCCCGGCGGCCGGGGCGCGCGGGCGGCCATCGGCGCGGGCCCCGGGCGCGGCCCCGTGGCAGGGGTGCGGGGCCGGTCGTAGGCTGGCCGCATGTCGACCCATGCGAAGCGTGAACGGCTCCTTCTCGCCGACTTGTTGGAGAGCGCCGGCCCCGAGGCGCCGACGCTGTGTGAGAACTGGCGGGCGCGGGATCTGGCCGCGCACGTGGTGGTGCGCGAGCGGCGCGCCGACGCGGCCGGCGGGCTCCTCGTCAAACCGCTGGCCGCCCGGCTGGAACGGGTTCAGGCGGAGTTCGCCGGCAAGCCGTACGAGGAGCTCATCCACCTGATCAGGACCGGCCCGCCGCGGATGTCGCCGTTCGCCCTGAAGCAGATCGACGAGGCGTCCAACACCGTCGAGTTCTACGTCCACGCCGAGGACGTCCGCCGTGCCCAGCCGGACTGGTCGGCGCGCGAGCTGGACCCCGTCTTCGCGGACGCCCTGTGGTCCAGGATCGAGCGGATGGCCCGGGTGCTCGGCCGGAAATCGCCGGTGGGCCTGGTGCTGCGGCGGCCGGACGGACGGACCGCGGTGGCCCATCGCGGCACCCCGGTGGTCACCGTCGTCGGCGAACCGGGCGAGCTGGCGATGTTCGCCTTCGGCCGGCAGGAGGCCGCCGATGTGCAGCTGGACGGGGACAAGGAAGCGGTCGACCTGGTGACGGCTGCGAAGCTGGGCATGTGAGCCCGTCCCCTGCCCCGTAGCCACGCGCTACGAACGCAGCACCACCACCGCGACCACCACGGCCACCACCACCGCCGCCGCGAAGACCGCACCCAGGACCCGTGCCGCGACCCGCGCGGCGCGGTCCGGGTCCGGCGGCGGTGGCGGCGCGGACGGCGCTTGAGGATGCATAGGTGCAGGATGCCGCACGGCACAATGGAGACCATGAGCAGCCGCGCCGCCACCCCGGACACCACCCCCGCCCTCGACCCCGCCATCGCCGCCCGCCTCAAGCGCGGCGCCGACGGTCTGGTCCCGGCCATCGCCCAGCAGTACGACACCGGCGAGGTGCTGATGCTCGGCTGGATGGACGACGAGGCGCTGCGCCGCACCCTCACCACCGGCCGCTGCACGTACTGGTCCCGCAGCCGCCAGGAGTACTGGGTCAAGGGCGACACCTCCGGCCACGTCCAGCACGTGAAGTCGGTGGCGCTGGACTGCGACGCCGACACCGTCCTGGTCCGGGTCGACCAGGTCGGTGCCGCCTGCCACACCGGCGACCGCACCTGCTTCGACGCGGACGTTCTGACCACCCGCGACGCCCGGGACCAGTAGGCTCCGCGCCATGACCACGGGAACCACCGGCACCGCCCTTCCGGACCTCGACACCTTCCGCACCCTCGCCAAGGACCGGCGGGTCATCCCCGTCACCCGGCGGCTGCTCGCGGACGGCGACACACCGGTCGGGCTCTACCGCAAACTCGCCGCCGAGCGCCCCGGCACCTTCCTCCTGGAATCCGCCGAGAACGGCCGTACGTGGTCGCGCTACTCCTTCATCGGCGTCCGCAGCGCCGCCACCCTCACCACCCGCGACGGGCAGGCGCACTGGCTCGGCACCCCGCCCGTCGGCGTGCCCGCCGACGGAGACCCGCTGGCCGTCCTGCGCGCCACCGTCGAGACCCTGCACACCCCGCGGGACCTCATCGAGGGCGAGGGGCTGCCGCCGTTCACCGGCGGCATGGTCGGCTACCTCGGCTACGACATCGTGCGCCGCCTGGAGAAGATCGGCGAGCAGACCACCGACGACCTCCGGCTGCCCGAACTCACCATGCTGCTCACCTCGGACCTCGCCGTCCTCGACCACTGGAGCGGCACCGTCCTGCTGATCGCCAACGCGATCAACCACAACGACCTCGACACCGGCATCGACGAGGCGTACGCGGACGCGGTGGCCCGCCTGGACACCATGGCCGACGACCTCGCCCGGCCCGCGCCCGCCAGTGCCGCCGCACTGCCGCCGTCCGAGGTCCCGCCGTACACCGCCAAGTGGGGCGGCGCGGCCTACCAGGACGCGGTCGAGGACATCAAGGAGCGCATCCGGGCCGGCGAGGCATTCCAGGTCGTGCCCTCCCAGCGGTTCGAAACCCCGTGCACGGCGAGCGCGTTGGACGTCTACCGGGTGCTGCGGGCCACCAACCCCAGCCCGTACATGTACCTCTTCCGCTTCGAGGGCCCCGACGGCGGCGAGGACGGCGCCTTCGACGTGGTCGGCTCCAGCCCCGAGGCACTGGTGAAGGTCGAGGACGGCCGGGCCATGGTCCACCCCATCGCCGGAACCCGCCCGCGCGGCGCGTCCGTCCAGGAGGACCAGGCCCTGGCGGACGAGCTGATGGCCGACCCCAAGGAGCGCGCCGAGCATCTGATGCTGGTCGACCTGGGCCGCAACGACCTGGGCCGGGTCTGCGAACCGGGCAGTGTCGAGGTCGTCGACTTCATGTCCGTCGAGCGCTACAGCCATGTGATGCACATCGTCTCGACGGTCACCGGGCAGGTCGCCGCCGGCCGCAGCGCCTTCGACGTGCTCACCGCCTGCTTCCCCGCGGGCACCCTCTCCGGCGCCCCCAAGCCGCGCGCCCTCCAGATCATCGAGGAGCTGGAGCCGTCCCGGCGCGGTCTGTACGGCGGCTGTGTCGGCTATCTCGACTTCGCCGGCGACTCCGACACCGCCATCGCGATCCGCACCGCCCTGCTGCGCGACGGCACCGCCTACGTCCAGGCGGGCGCCGGGGTGGTCGCCGACTCCGACCCGGTGGCCGAGGACACCGAGTGCCGCAACAAGGCGGCCGCGGTGCTGCGCGCCGTGCACACCGCCAATCACCTGGGCAAGTAACGGGCCGGGCACCCGCACCACCCCCGCGCACCGGCCCCCGGCGGCCGGTGCGCGATAGTGGTACGCGTGAGTGCCGCATCCCAGATCCCCACCGACACCGCGCCGCAGGGCGATTCCGGGCCCCCGCCGGCCAGGCCCGCGCGCCGCGCCCACCGCAGCCTCGCCCTGGCGCTGCTGGCCGGCGCGGCGGGCGCCGCCCTGGCGCTGCTGGCCTCCGGCCGCACCTGGGCCGAGGGCTCCGCGGTGCTGGCCCAGGGCACGCTGCCGCGCACGGTGACCGGCGCCGATGTGACCGGCGTGCCCGGCGCGCTGGCCGTCGTCGGCCTGGCCGCGCTGGTCGCCGTCTTCGCGGTCCGCCGGGCCGGCCGGATCGCGGTCGCCACCCTGCTCACGCTGAGCGGGGTGGGCATCGCCGTCGCCGCCGTGCTGGGCAACTCCGACACCTCGGCGCTGCGCGAGAAGGCCGCCACCGCGGTCGGGCTGACCGGAACCGATGTGCATCACGTCACCCACACCGGATGGCCGTGGGTGGCCGCGGCCGGCGGTCTGCTGCTGCTGAGCGCCGGACTGCTGGCGCTGGTGTACGGACGCCACTGGCCTGCGATGTCGGGCAAATACGAGCGGACGCCCGGCGGCGGCCGCGGACCGCGGCGGGCACCGGCCCCGCCGGATCTGGACCGCCCCGAGGAGATCTGGAAGTCCCTGGACCGCGGCGAGGACCCCACCCGGTAAAGGGGCTCCCTCCGGCATCGGTGACAATGGGCCGAGCGGATCATCGCGCCCCGACCCCGGCGCGACAGAGCATCGAGGAGCATTCATGTCGAGCAGTGGCCACGGACACACCCCCGCCGCCTGGACCGGCGTCATCATCTCGTTCATCGGCTTCTGTGTGGCCGGAGCCTTCATCGTGCTGGCGAACGTGCCCGGCTTCTGGGCCGGCATCGTGCTGATCGGTCTCGGTGCCGTCGTGGGCGGTCTGATGCGGATGGCCGGCCTGGGCTCGGAGCCCAAGCGCGCCGCCAAGCCGCGCCCCCAGGCGCAGGCGCAGCCGCAGGAGGGCTGAGCCCCCGCTCCCGTGGCGCCGGGGTCCGGCGCCACTCCCGCAGCACCCCCGAAGGCGCCGCTTCCCGGCCCGTACGCACCGTGGTGCCGTACCCGCCGTCCGTGACCGTTCCGTACGGCGGCCGAGAAGCTGCGCCTTCGTCTGTCCGGCCGGACAATCGGCACGTGAGCCAACCCGCGGCCCGGCCCGACGCCTCCCCGCGCGGCGGTCTGCCGCGCCGCCTCGTGGCGCCCCTCGGCGCCCTGGCCGCCGCCACCGCCGCCTTCGCCGTCCTCGGCGCCGTCGATCCGAACGAGCCCGGCCACTACCCCGTGTGCCCGCTGCTGCGCCTCACCGGCGTCTACTGCCCGGCCTGCGGCGGGCTGCGCAGCGCCCATGCCGTCGCGCACGGCGACCTCCTCACGGCGCTGGGCGCCAACGCGCTCGCGGTGGCCGGGTACGCCGCCTGTGCGGTCTTCTGGGCGCTCTGGCTGGGCAATGCGGTCCGCGGGCGCCGCACGGCGGGACCGCGGCCGCGAGCCGTCCACTGGTGGGCGCTGGGCGGGCTGCTGCTGGTCTTCACGGTCGTCCGCAACCTGCCCTTCGGCAGCGGGCTCGCACCGTGACCCGGCGGCCGTGCGGACCCGGTGCCACTGGCCCCGCGGCGCCCGCTGAAGTCCAGGTCGTGGGATCACGGTCCACCGGATGTGAGACCTGCATCCCTTGGCGGATACCATCGGAGTGCCGGATGGGACCGTTCGTCCGGGGGACCGTCCACCACCGCTCCAGAAGGAGGCCGCTCGCGTGAGTGTGCTCGACGAGATCATCGACGGCGTGCGCGCCGACCTCGCAGAGCGGCAGGCGCGGGTGGGCCTCGACGAACTCAAGGAGCGGGCCCAGAAGGCGCGCCCCGCGAAGGACGGCGTCGCCGCGCTCAAGGGCGAGAGCGTCACGGTGATCTGCGAGGTCAAGCGCTCCAGCCCCTCCAAGGGCGCGCTCGCCGCGATCGCCGACCCGGCCGGTCTGGCCGCCGACTACGAGGCGGGCGGCGCGGCCGTCATCTCCGTCCTCACCGAGCAGCGCAAGTTCGGTGGTTCGCTGGCCGACCTGGAAGCCGTCCGTGCCAAGGTCGACATCCCCGTCCTGCGCAAGGACTTCATCGTCACCGCCTACCAGCTGTGGGAGGCCCGTGCCTACGGCGCCGACCTCGCGCTGCTGATCGTCTCCGCGCTGGAGCAGGAGGCGCTGGTCTCGCTGATCGAGCGCGCCGAGTCGATCGGTCTGACGCCGCTGGTCGAGGTGCACGACGAGGAAGAGGTCGCCCGCGCGGTGGACGCCGGCGCCAGGATCATCGGCGTCAACGCCCGCAATCTGAAGACCCTGGAGGTCGACCGCGGCAACTTCGCCCGGGTCGCCCCCGAGATCCCCGACCACATCGTCAAGATCGCCGAGTCCGGCGTCCGCGGACCGCACGACCTGATCGCCTACGCCAACGACGGCGCGGACGCGGTGCTGGTCGGCGAGTCGCTGGTCACCGGCAAGGACCCCAAGACCGCGGTCGCCGACCTGGTCGCCGCGGGCTCCCACCCGGCGATCCGGCACGGCCGGTCCTGAGCGTCCGGGACAGCACACCGACATGACCGCCACCGCCGCAGACCTCCGCTGCCGGGCCCGGGTACCGCACCCGGGTCCGGCCGGGCTGCGCGCGGGGGCGGCCGTCCGCGTTCCCTGCCCGGTGGTGCCGGTCCACGGCTTCCCGCCCGCCCCTCACCGGCGCCCCGACCCGAAGCGCTGCGCGCTGCCGCCGTGGCACCGGGGCTGCCGGGCGCCCGCCCGGCGGGTCCACGGGCGCCGGGTCAGGTATCACATCGGTTCCGAGCCGGGACAGATCAACGGCATGCGATGGCGACCGGGGCCCGCGCGCTGACGCGCCGGCCCCGCCCGGGCGCCGGGACAGTGGGGGTGGCAGCGGTCTTCTGACCGCCTGCTCGCCCCCCCACCCCCGAACCCACCCCCCGCCCCCTCCACCTAAGGGGGAGAGGGGGAGG
>NZ_JBHXFI010000085.1:0-24123 GCF_042724075.1 Streptomyces sp. NPDC127097
GCACAGCAGGTCTGTGCGGCGGCCGCGCCGTGTTTGCCGGCCGGTGCGCAGGGCCCCTCCGGGGCGCCCGCGCCCGGCGGCCGGCTCCTCAGACCTCCAGCGCCGGATAGTCGAGGTAGCCGGAGTCGTCGCCGCCGTAGAAGCTGCCCCGGTCCGGGGTGTTGAAGGGGCCGCCGAGCGCCAGCCGCCGGGGCAGATCGGGGTTGGCGAGGAACAGCGCGCCGTACGCCAGCAGATCCGCCGCGCCCTCCTCGACGAGCGACAGCTCCTCGGGACCGGTGGGCCGGCCCTCGGTGGCCGGGTTGAGCAGGAAGGTCCCGCCGAAGCGCTTGCGCAGCCGGGCCAGCAGCTCCAGGTCGAACACATCGCAGGTGTGCAGATAGGCCAGGCCCAGCGGGGCGACGGCCTCGACCAGGGTGGTGTAGGTGGCCTCGGGCGCGGGCTCGTCGATGTCGTTGAAGGGGTTGCCGGGCGACAGCCGCAGACCGGTGCGGTGCGCACCGGCCGCGGCGGCGACGGCCTTGACGACCTCGATGGCGAAGCGGGCGCGGGCCTCGTCGGAGCCGCCCCAGGCGTCGGTCCGCCGGTTGGTGTTGGGCGCCAGGAACTGGTGGATCAGATAGCCGTTCCCGCCATGGAGCTCCACGCCGTCGAACCCGGCCTCCAGGGCGTTGCGGGCCGCGGCCGCGAAACCCTCGATGGTCCGGTGGATCTCCTCGTCGGTCAGCTCGCGCGGGGTGACGAAGTCCGTCGGACCGTCCTGGGTGAAGCCCTGGCCGGCCGCGGCGACTGCGGAGGGCGCGACGGGCACCAGGCCGTCGGGCAGCAGCACCGGGTGACCGATGCGGCCGCCGTGCCACAGCTGGGCGAAGATCTTGCCGCCCGCGGCGTGCACGGAGTCGGTGACCCGGCGCCATCCGGCGACCTGCTCCGGGGTGTGCAGTCCCGGGGTGAGCGGGTAACCACGGCCGACCGGCTCGGTCTGCGAGGCTTCGGTGATGATGAGTCCGGCGGAGGCCCGCTGGGTGTAGTAGCGGACCATCGACGGGGTCGGGACGCCCTCGGCGGTGGCGCGGTTGCGGGTCATCGGGGCCATGACGAGGCGGTTGGCGAGCGGGGTGCCGGCGAGGTCTATCGGGTCGAACGCGGTGGTCACTGCGGGCCTTTCCGTGTTGTCCGGAACAAGATCGTTGCCAATTACATCAGCTGTCTCGTCGCCCCCGCCCGCCCCCTGTTCCCCGGCCGCGCTACCCCAGCAGGGCCAGCAACCGGTCCACGTCATCCGTCGAGTTGTAGAGGTGGAAGGACGCACGGAGCAGCCCGCCGCGCACCGAGATCCGCACCCCCGCCGCGGCCGCCCGGTCCTCCGCGTCCGCGATCCCGGGGGTGGAGACGATCGCCGAACCGGGCGCGGGCCGCGGCGTCAGACCCCGCTCGGCCAGCCCCGCGCGGTAGTGCTCGGCGAGCGCGGTGTTGTGGGCATGGACGGTCTCCACGCCCAGTTCCTCCAACAGGCCGAGGGACTGCTCGGCGCCGATGTAGGAGAAGAGCGCATACGGTTCGTCGAAGCGCCGGGCGGTGGCCGCCGGCTGGATCAGCCCGTAGTTGGACGCGTCGATGTCCTCCCCCGCGACCCAGCCCGCGTGCAGCGCGGCCGGCCACTCCGCGCCCCGCCCGTAGTCCCCGCCGAACGCCATGAAGGTCGCCCCGCGCGGACACAGCAGCCACTTGAACGCCCCGGCGACGACGAAGTCGAAGTCGGCGGCGCGCAGCGGCAGCCAGCCGGCGGCCTGGGTGATGTCGAGGTAGGTACGCGCCCCATGGGCCCGGGCGGCCTCGCGCACCGCCGTCATGTCGGCGATCCGGCCGTCCAGCGACTGCACGGCGCTGAAGGCGACCAGCGCGGTGCCGGGGCGCACGGCGTCGGCGAGCGCCTCCAGCGGCACGGTGCGCAGCTTGATGCCCGGGCGGGCGGCGAGCGGATTGACCAGGGAGCTGAAGTCGCCCTCGGGGGCCAGCACTTCGGCGCCCTCCGGGAGCGTGGCGGCGACGAACGCGGACTGCACCGCGACCGAACTGCCCAGGGCGACCCGCTCGGCGGGCACGTCCAGCAGCCGGGCGAAGGCGGCGCGGGAGGCGGTGGCGGCGGCGAAGTAGTCGCGGCCCATGGTGCCGTAGGAGGCGGACTCCGTCAGGGCCGCGCGCAGGGCGTCGGCGCCGCGCCGCGGGAGGAGTCCGCTGGAGGCGGAGTTCAGATAGGTCGTCTCGGGCGCGAATTCGGCCCCGCCGAGTGGCTCACGTCGATGCATGTCCCCACTCTGCTCGCCCCCTCGCGTCGCGTCCATGGCGTATCTGCGGGGCCGGCCCGCAACGGCTCCTTATCGGCGCAGGTCACACCGGGTGCGCACGGACCGGCCCCAACTCACTTCCCGGGCACGGCGCAGCCGTCGTCCCCGCACACCGGGGCCGCACCGGCCGCGTCACCGGCGGGCTGCGGCTGCCCGCCGCCGTCGGCGTACGCCCGCTCCAGGGCCTCCCGGAACACCTCCGCGGGCTGCCCGCCGGAGATGCCGTACCGGCGGTCGATGACGAAGAACGGCACCCCCGTGGCACCCAGCTCCGCGGCCTCCCGCTCCTCGGCGCGCACCTCCTGCGCATACGCCTCGGGGTCGGCCAGCACCCGGTCGACGTCCTCGGCGGGCAGCCCCGCACCGACGGCGGTCGCCCGGAGCACGGCAGCATCACCGAGCCGCCGGGCCTCGGCGAAGTGGGCCCGGTAGAAGGCATCGAGCAGCGCCTCCTGGACACCGTGCTCGCGGGCGAGGTGCAGCAGCCGGTGCAGAGCGAAGGTGTTGCCGTGGATCCGGTCGGACCGGTAGTCCAGCCCCTCCCCCGCCGCCGCCTCGGCGACCCGGGCCTCCATCGCCTCGGCCTGCGCCCGGCTCACGCCGTACTTCGTGGCGAGCATCTCGACCACCGGGATGTCGGTGGCGGCCGGCGCGTTCGGATCCAGCTCGAAGGAGCGGTGCACCACCTCGACCCCCTCCCGGTGCGCGAAGGCCGCGAGCCCGGCCTCGAACCGGGCCTTGCCGATGTAGCACCAGGGACAGGCGATATCGGACCAGATTTCGACGCGCATGAGCTGACTTTCCTCGGGGTGGGTGTGCGGGGGTGTGCAACGTCGATGGGCGACGGGCTATTCCCTGGGTACCGTCCCCGCATGACCTCGTCACAAGGATTTCTCGGGTTCTGGGAGACGACCGGTTCCGCCAAGACCTTCACCCATCCGCTCGACCCGGCGCTGCTGGACGCGTATGTGCCGCGGAGCGCGCGGGTGCTGGACTACGGATGCGGCTACGGGCGGCTGACCGCCGAGCTGGCCGGGGCCGGGTACGGCGCGGTGCGTGGGGTGGATGTGTCGGCGGCGCTGATCGCGCGGGGGAAGCGGGAGCATCCGGAGCTGGAGCTGCTGCGCTGTCCCGGGTTTCCGCTGCCGTTCGGGGACGGGGCCTTCGATGCGGCGCTGCTGTTCGCGGTGCTGACCTGTGTTCCCCGGGACGCGGACCAGACGGCGATCGTCGGGGAGCTGGGGCGGCTGGTGCGGCCCGGTGGGGTGCTGTATCTGAGCGATGTGCCGTTGCAGGGGGATGCGCTCAACCGGGAGCGGTATGCGCGGTTCGCGGAGCGGTACGGGACGTACGGGGTGTTCGAGACGCCGGACGGCGGGGTGTTCCGGCACCATCCGCCGGAGCGGCTGCGGGGGCTGGTGCGGGAGGCGGGCTTCTCGGTGCTGAAGGAGCGGGAGGGGTCGGTGGCCACGCTGGACGGGCGGACGGCCGAGCGGCTTCAGATCATCGCCCGGCGGGAGCCGGTGCCGCCGGAGGCGTCGTCAGGTCCAGCGTCAGGGTGAGGTGGGTGGCGTCCGGAGCGGGGCGGCGGTGCGGGTCGGGGCGCCAGCCGAGCCGGGTGTAGAAGGCGCGGGCGCGGTGGTTGTGCCAGAGCACGTCGAGGACGGCCCGGGAGACACCGGCCGCGTGCCAGGCCCGTAAGCAGGCGTGGTGCAGGGCCAGGCCGACGCCGGTGCCCCAGTGGCCGGGGTCGACATGGAGCTGGTGGAGGGTGACGGCCGGCCGGTGGCGGTCGTCGGCGCGGTGGCGGTAGGAGGCCGCGCCGACCACCGTGCCGCGGCGGGTGGCGCAGAACGCCGGGGTGTCGCCCCGGTCCAGGTCGCGGGACCAGGCGTCGTGCCGGCGGGCCCGTTCGGCGAGGACGTCGAAGGGCGTGTCCGGGAACCGGGCGCGGTGGTACGCGGCGCGGGCCCCGGTGTGCAGGGCGGCGATCGCGGCCAGGTCGGCGGCGGTCGCGGCGCGGACCAGAAGGGCGGTCTCGTCGGGCGCGGGGCGGATCGGGAGAGCCTCGTCGGGAGCGGCGCGGACCTGGAAGCCCTCGTCGGGAGCAGGGCGCACGACCGCTATGCGCCCTCGGCGCGGCCGTTGAGCCGGCGCGGCAGGCCGAGGGGGTTGTCCTCGCGCAGTTCGGGCGGCAGCAGCGCCGGCGGGGTGTCCTGGTAGGCGACCGGGCGCAGCCAGCGTTCCACGGCGCTGCCGCCGACGGAGGTGGCGGTGGAGGTGGTGGCCGGGTAGGGGCCGCCGTGGTGCTGGGCGGGGGCGACCGCGACGCCGGTCGGCCAGCCGTTGACGACCACCCGGCCGGCGAGCGGGGTGAGCTCGGCCAGCAGCCGGGCGCCGCGGCCCGCGGCATCGGTGCCGGCGCTCTCCGCGTCGCCGAGCTGAAGGGTCGCGGAGAGGTTGCCGGGCAGCCGGGCGAGGACGGCGCCGATCTCGGCCTCGTCGGTGTAGCGGGCGACGACGGTGACCGGGCCGAAGCACTCCTCCAGGAGGAGGTCGTGCGGCCCTTCGGCGGCCAGGTGGGCGGCGGGGAGCGCGAGGAAGCCGGCGCTGACGGTGTGCTCGCCGCCCGCGCCGGGGGTGACCGGCGCGTGGACACCGGGCAGCGCGGCGCGGGTGCGCACCCCTTCGAGGAACGACTCCCGCATCCGGTGGTCGAGCAGCACCCCGGCCTCGGTGTCGCTGACCGCCGCGGTCAGCGCCGTCAGCAGCCGATCGCCGGTCTCCCCGTCGGGCGCCAGGACCAGGCCCGGCTTGACGCAGAACTGGCCGACGCCGAGGGTCATCGACCCGGCCAGCCCGGCACCGATCTGCTCGGCGCGCTCGGCGGCCGCGGCCTCGGTGATCACCACGGGGTTGAGGCTGCCCAGCTCACCGTGGAAGGGGATCGGGTGCGGGCGGGCGGCGGCCGCGTCGTACAGCGCACGGCCGCCGCGCACCGAGCCGGTGAAGCCGGCCGCGCTGATCAGCGGGTGGCGCACCAGGTCGATACCGGCCTGGAACCCGTGCACCAGATTGACCACGCCCTCCGGCAGGCCGACCTCCCTGGCGGCGCGGTGCAGCAGCGCGGCACACAGCTCGGAGGTGGCCGGATGGTCCGGGTGTGCCTTGACGACGACCGGGCAGCCGGCCGCGAGGGCGCTGGCGGTGTCGCCGCCCGGTACCGAGAAGGCGAGCGGGAAGTTGCTGGCGGCGTAGACCGCCACGGGGCCCAGCGGGATCTTGTAGCGGCGCAGGTCGGGCCGGGGCGGGGTGAGTCCCGGGTCGGCGTGGTCGATCAGTACGTCGAGGAACGCGCCGTCCTCCACCAGGTCCGCGAAGGCCCGCAACTGGTAGGTGGTGCGGGCGAGTTCGCCGGTGAGCCGGCCGGGGCCGAGCGCGGTCTCGGCGTCGGCGGCCTCGATGACCGCCTCGCCCGCCTCGTCGAGCAGATCGGCGGAGCGGCGCAGCAGGGCGGCACGTACGGTGCGGTCGGCCAGCGCGCCACGGGCGGCGTGTGCCGCGCGGACCGCGGTGTCCACCTCCTCGGGGGTGGCTTCCACCGCGACCTGTTCCCGCTGCTTCCCGGTTCGGGGGTCGACACTCCAGACTGGTGCCGCTGCTGTCGCTGCCACCGTGCATTCCTCCCGGGCGATGCTGCCGAGTCGTTCCGCGCCTTGCCGCACACCGGATCACGTTCGATATCGTGAACGCCGTCCCAGATGATGAACAACAACCGGGACTCTATGGCGGTCCGAACAGAGGGGTCAAGGGCGATGTCAGCTGCCGAAACCGGTGGATCGCAGGTCAAATCCGCGGTGCGGACGGTCGAGTTGCTCGAGTACTTCGCGGGTCGTCCCGGTATGCACAATCTGGCCTCGGTCCAAGAAGCGGTCGGCTACCCGAAGTCCAGCCTCTACATGCTGCTGCGCACCCTCGTCGACCTGGGCTGGGTCGAGACCGACGCGACCGGCACCCGCTACGGCATCGGGGTGCGCGCCCTGCTCGTCGGCACCTCGTACCTCGACGGCGACGAGGTGGTGGCCGCGGCCCGGCCGACGCTGGACCGGCTCTCCGACGACACCACCGAGACCATCCACCTCGCCCGGCTCGACGGCACCAACGTCGTCTATCTCGCGACCCGGCAGTCCCAGCACTATCTGCGCCCCTTCACCCGCGTCGGCCGGCGGCTGCCGGCGCACTCCACCTCGCTGGGCAAGGCGCTGCTCGCCACGTACACCGACGAGCAGGTCCGGGCGATGCTGCCGCCGGCCCTCGCCCCGCTGACCGAGCACACCCTCACCGACCGCGAGCAGCTGATCGAGGAACTGCACGCGGTACGCGAACAGGGCTATGCGGTCGACCGCGAGGAGAACACGCTGGGCCTGCGCTGCTTCGGCGTCGCCATCCCCTACCGCACCCCGGCGCGGGACGCGATCAGCTGCTCGGTGCCGGTGGCCCGGCTGGCCCCGGGGCACGAGCAGATGATCAAGGACGCCCTGTTCGACGCCCGCGACCGGCTGACGCTGGCCACCCGGCGGCTGTGAGGCGGACCGCCTGAGCGCTGATGATCCCCTCCCCCGTACGGCGGAGGCGGATCGTCAGCGCGGCCGAGGCCCTGCGAGGCGGCCGCCGGAAGACTGGACGCCATGAGTACCCGGTCCACCGCCACGGCAGCCGAACCGAAGCCGCCCCCACCCCCGATGAGCCTCGCTTACGCTGTGCGGATGAGCGCCGGGACGAGGGTGGCGGGGGCCGGGGCCCGTTTCCTCGCCGTACGCGAGGCCGCGCGGTGCCGCTGATGGGCCGGCGCTGGGTCCATCTGGTGCTGGGCGGCGCGCTGTTGATGCCGTTCTTCCTGCTGACCTCGGTCTTCGTGCCGCTGGTCGTGGACGGCGCCGACCCGTTGCGCGAGGTGGGCTGGCAGTTCGTCGCGTTCGGTGGTGCGCTGCCGTTGGCCGCCCTGGCCGCGCTGCTCTTCCCGCTGCTGCGGCCGCTGGAGGTGGCCGCCGTGCGGTCGCTGTGCGGGGTGCCGGCGGAGCGGCTGGCCGATGGACCGGCGGTCTCCTGGGCGGCCCGGCGGCGCACGGCGCTGTGGTTCGTGGCGCATCTGCTGGCCGGGGGGATCGTCAGCGGGATGACGCTGTCCGCGCCGCCGGCCGCGGTGGTGCTGCTGTTGCTGCCGTTCGCCGACCCGCTGCGGGACACCGCGCTGGGGGTGCCGGACCTCTTCCACGGCGTGCTGGGCCCGCTCGCGGGGCTGGCGCTGCTGGCTCTCGTGGTGGGCACGGCCTGGGGGGCGGGGATGCTGCTGGGCCGCCTCGCCCCCGTATTGCTGGGTCCCACACCCGCCGACCGGCTGGCGGCCGCCGAGCGCCGGGCCGCCGAGCTGGCGTCCCGCAACCGGCTGGCCCGCGAGCTGCACGACGCGGTCGGACACGCGCTGAGCGCGGTCACCCTCCAGGCGGGCGCGGCCCGCCGGGTCCTGGACACGGACCCGGAGTTCGCCCGCCGGGCGCTGGCCGCCATAGAGGAGACCACCCGCGACGCGGTCGCCGAACTGGACGCCGTCCTCGGCCTGTTGCGCGAGGAGGACGGCAGCGATCCGGCCGCGCCCGCGCCCACCCTGGACGGTCTGGAGGCGCTGCTCGGCCGTACCCGGGCGGCGGGCGTACCGGTCGAGGCGACGGTGGAGGGACCGTGCGCGGGGCTGGCGCCGGTGGTCTCCCGGGCGGCCTACCGGATCGTGCAGGAAGCCCTCAGCAACGCACTGCGGCACGCCGGCCCGGTGCCGGTCCGGCTGCATCTCGGCGTCGGGGAGGGCGCGTTGCTGATACGGGTGGAGAATCCGGTGGCGGGGGACGGTACGGCGGGGGCGGCGGCCGGTGCCGCGGCGGGCCCGGCGGACCGGCCGGGTGGTGGCAGCGGCCTGCGCGGGATCGCCGAGCGCGCACGGCTGCTGGGCGGGGCCGCCACGGCGGCGGAACGGGACGGCGTATGGCGGCTGACGGCCCGGCTGCCACTGACGGGGGCGGCGACGGGGACGGGCACGGGCACGGGCATGGGCACGCGGGCAGAGACGGGGACGGGCACGGGCATGGGCATGGGCACGGGGCCAGAGACGGGAACGGGGACGGGGACCGAGGAATGGTGAGCGGGCGGCGGAGGGCACCCGGCCGGCGGCCGGGAGCGGGGGCGAGCGGGGCATGACCACGACGCAGGACGACGACCGGCGGAGCCACGACGGGGACGCCTCTCGCCCCCTCCGTATCGTGCTCGCCGACGACGAACAGATGGTGCGCTCGGCGCTGCGCGCCATCCTGGGCGCCGAGGGCGATATGACGGTCGTCGGCGAGGCGGCGACCGGGGCCGAGGCGGTGCCGCTGATCCGTGAACTGCGCCCGGACATCGTGCTGATGGACGTCCGGATGCCGGAGATCGACGGGATCCGGGCGACCGAGCAGGTGCTCGCCGGGATGGACCGGCCGCCGCGCATCATCGTGGTGACGACCTTCGAGAACGACGCCTATGTCTATGACGCGCTGCGGGCCGGTGCCAGCGGGTTCCTGCTCAAACGGTCCGGCGCGGAGGACCTGGTGCAGGCCGTACGGCTGGTGGCGCGCAGCGACTCGCTGCTGTTCCCGGCCGCGGTGCGCCAACTGGCCGCCCGGCACGCCGCACAGCGGGCCGCGGACGACGCGGTGCGGGCACTGCGGGCCCGGCTGTCGGAGCGGGAGCGGGCGGTGCTGCGGCTGATGACGGCCGGCCTGACGAATGCCGAGATCGCGGACCGGCTGGGGGTGGGCCCGGCCACGGTCAAGACACATGTGGCCGGGGTGCTGGCCAAGCTCGGGGTGCGGGACCGGACCCAGGCGGTGATCGCCGCGTACGAGTGCGGGTTCGTGCGGCCGGGGTGAGTGGGCGGGCGCCGGGGCGGGGTGCGGGCGGCGCGCCTCAGCCGCCGCTCCCCGCCCCGTCCGCCACCAGCCCCAGGCCGTGTGCGAGCAGCGCGGCGAGCTCCTTCACCTGCGCGGGGGACGGTTCGCCGAGCGGTGGCCGGACCTCCCCGACGTCCCGGCCGCGCAGGCGTACACCTGCCTTGACCAGGGATACGGCGTAGCCGCGGCCCTGGTTGCGGAGTTCGGCCAGGGGCCGGTAGAAGCCGTCGAGCAGCCGCTGCACGGTGGTGTCGTCGCCGGTGTCCAGCGCGCGGTGGAAGGCCAGCGCGATCTCGGGGGCGAAGGCGAAGACGGCGGAGGAGTAGCGGTGGACGCCCAGGGCCCGGTAGGCGGGGGCGGTGAGTTCGGCGGTGGGCAGGCCGTTGAAGTAGCGGAAGTCCTCGTCGGGGGCCTCGGTGCGGACGGTGCTGATGATGCGCTGGAGCAGATCGAGGTCGCCCAGCCCGTCCTTGAGGCCGATGATGCCGGGGGTCCTGGCCAGGGCGGCGACGGTGGCGGGGGCGAACACGGCGTTGTCGCGCTGGTAGACGATGACGGGGAGCGGGGTGGCGGCGGCGAGTTCGGTGTAGTGCGTCAGCAGGCCCTGCTGGCCGGGGACGACGAGATAGGGCGGCAGGGCGAGCAGCCCGTCGGCACCCGCGGCATGGGCGAGCTCGGCGAACTGCACGGCGAGCGCGGTGCCGTAGCCCGTACCGGCGATCACCGGGACCCGGCCCGCGGCCTCCTCGACCGCGGCCGCGACACAGTCCGCGAACTCCCCGGGGGTGAGCGCGTGGAACTCGCCGGTGCCGCAGCAGGCGAAGACGGCGGCCGCGCCCGCGCCGATGCCGTCGCGTACATGGGCGCGGAAGACGGCCGGGTCCGGGGCGCCGTCCGGTCCGTACGCGGTCACGGGGAAGAACAGCGGTCCGTCGAGGCGGTCGGCGAGCTGCGGGTGCCTCCCGTCGGTGGTGGGGGGAGGGGCTGAGGTCACGGGCGCTCCCTGGCGTGCCTGTGCATGTTTCTGATCGATGTCCATATTTCTGAACTGCGCCACGCTAGGTCAGCCGCACCGCACCGGTCAAGGCGCCACAACTGCCGTGCCACACGCCGTTTCACACCACCCGTCAAGCGTCTTGACCGGCCAAGATCGGGCTTTCTACGGTCGTCGTCCATCCCTCTGAACGACGTCCGTACCAGCGGCCTTGCCGCCCGGCCGGAGGAGTCGCCACCCATGACCGCACCCCGCACCGTCCTGCTGACCGGCGCCGCCGGCGGCGTCGGCACCCTGATGCGCGAGCTGCTGCCGCCGTACGGCTACCGGCTGCGCCTCTTCGACCAGCGGCCGGTCGACGGCGAACCGGACGCGATCACCGCCGAGTTGGCCGATACGGAGGCACTGCGCGAGGCGGTGGACGGGGTCGACGCGATCGTCCACCTCGCCGGTATCTCCCTGGAGGCCCCGTTCGAGAAGATCCTGCGCGCCAATATCGAGGGCACCTACCGCCTTTACGAGGCGGCCCGCGCCGCAGGTGTCCGCCGGGTCGTCTTCGCCTCCTCCAACCACGCCGTCGGCTTCACCCCGCGCCCCGCGGACGGCTCCGGCGCCATCCCCGTCGGCACCCCCCGCCGCCCCGACACCTACTACGGCCTGTCCAAGGGCTTCGGCGAGGACCTCGCCTCGCTCTACTGGGACCTGCACCGCATCGAGACCGTCTCGGTCCGGATCGGCTCCTGCTGCCCGGAGCCGACCTCGGTACGGATGCTGTCGATCTGGCTCAGCCCGGCCGACTGCGCACGGCTGCTCGACGCCGCGCTCACCGCGCCCGGCGTGGGCCACACCGTCGTCTACGGCTCCTCCGCCAACACCCGTCTGTGGTGGGACCTGTCGACCGCCCGCGCGCTGGGGTACACCCCGCGGGACGACTCCGAGCCGTACGCGGCGGAGCTGATCGCCGCCCAGGGTGCGCTGGACCCCGACAACCCCGCCCATGCCCATCTCGGCGGCTCCTTCTGCACCGACCCGCCCCAGTGGCCGCACTGACGGCACGCCCCCCGGCCGTACCGGACACCCCACGGGGCACGCCACGGAACCCGTGCCGCCCACCAGGCGTCCTCGTCTACGTACCGAATCTCCGCGCAGGAACGAGGAACGCATCATGGGCATCGTCAGCTGGCTCGTACTCGGGCTGATCGCGGGCGTCATCGCCAAGGTTCTGCTGCCGGGACGGGACCCGGGAGGGCTCATCGGCACGACCCTGATCGGCATCGTGGGGTCCTTCATCGGCGGCTGGCTCTCCACCAAGTTTCTGCACGAGCCGATCCCGAAGGACTTCGGCGAGCCGAGGATGTGGGTCGCCTCGATCGCCGGGGCCCTGGTCCTGCTGATCGCCTACCGGCTGCTCTTCGGCAACTCCCGCGAACGCCGGTGAACGGGCCGGGCGGCCATCCGGCCGCAGGTAATGGAACCGCAAAGGCGCACCGATCGTTGAGCCCGGCATGACCGCTATGACTCCTGGCTCG
The DNA here is from genome assembly GCF_042724075.1 of Streptomyces sp. NPDC127097. Taxonomy (NCBI): domain Bacteria; kingdom Bacillati; phylum Actinomycetota; class Actinomycetes; order Kitasatosporales; family Streptomycetaceae; genus Streptomyces; species Streptomyces sp. NPDC127097. The sequence goes on from NZ_JBHXFI010000085.1 coordinate 11,849, forward strand.
AACCTCCCGCTCAGTGCCGTGCGGGTGGCGGTGGATGTCACCGCCCCCGTGCGGCTGGACGTCTCGGGCCTGCTGCTGGCCGCCGACGGCAAGGTGCGCTCCGACGACGACTTCGTGTTCTACAACCAGCCCGCCGGGCCGGGCGTGACGCACTCCGCGGCGGCCGGCGGCGGCGACACCATCACGGTGGACACCGCCGCGGTGCCCGAGGGCATCGAGAAGATCGTGGTCACCGCGAGCCTGGACACCCCCGGCGCGACCTTCGCCGGCACCGAACCGACCGGCACGGTCCGCGACGCCGACGACGGCAGCGTCCTCGCCTCCTTCACCCCGCCGCAGCTCGGCACCGAGACCGCGCTGGTGGTCGTCGAGATCTACCGCCGCGCCGGTGCCTGGAAGGTCCGCGCGGTCGGCCAGGGCTATGCCAACGGCCTGGCGGGGATCGCCACCGACTTCGGCGTCAGCGTGGAGGAGCCGGCCACCCCGGCCGCACCGCCCGCCGCCCCGCAGGCTCCCCCCGCTCCCCCGGCCGCGGCCCCGGCGCCCGCGGCACCCACCGGCCAGTGGGGACCGCCCACCGGCGCCCCGGCCCCGGTCGCACCCCCGGCCCCCGCCGCCCCGGCCGCCCCGGCCGCCGCTCCGGGCAAGATCAACCTCGACAAGGGCCGCGTCAGCCTCCAGAAGAACCAGACCGTCTCCCTGGTCAAGGGCGGCCGCCCGCTGCTCAGCTCGGTGCGGATGGGCCTCGGCTGGGAGCCCGCCTTCCGCAGCAAGAGCATCGACCTGGACGCCTCCGTCATCGCCTACGGCCCGGACCGCAAGAAGGTCGACAACTGCTTCTTCGGCAAGCTGATGATCCTGGGCGGCGCGATCCAGCACTCCGGCGACAACCTCACCGGTGAGGGCGCCGGTGACGACGAGGCGATCACCGTCCACCTCGGCGGGCTGCCCCCGGAGGTCACCGGCCTGGTCTTTGTCGTGAACTCCTTCTCCGGCCAGAAGTTCTCCGACGTCGCCAAGGCGTACTGCCGCCTGCTGGACGCCCAGAGCGGCGAGGAGCTGGTCCGCTTCGACCTCACCCACTCCGAGCCCCGTACGGGCGTGATGATGGCCAAGCTCATCCGCCAGTTCTCCGGCGAGTGGGAGATGACCGCACTGGGCGAGTATGTCGACTCCCGCACGGTCCGCGGCATGGTGAAGCCGGGCGGCCAGGCGCTGTGAGCCGACGGCACCCGCTTCCCTGATGGCCCCGCCGCCGTCAGGGAAGCGGGCCGCGGCCCCGCACCACGCGGCCGCCACCCACCCGAGCCCTGCGGAGGGCTCCACCCGCGCCGGACGGTCACACCCCGCGGCGCCACCGCCGGCCGCCGCTGCCTTCCCTGGTGCGTCAACGCTCCAGGATCGAGAATTGTCTCGTCCGTACCGTCGAGCCCGGCAGCCTCTCCCACCCCGTCCGCAGACCGCCAGGATTCCCCCCTCCCCGCACGCCCTTCCGCCCCGCCCCACCACGGCGGAGCCCGTCACGGCAGGTCCCCCCACGGCACGCACGAGGAGCGTTCGATGACGCAGCAGCCGCCGCCGGCCGGCCCCGCGGGTCCTCCGGACGGCCCAGCGCCCCCGGACCTTCCGGAGCGGGTCGCGCGGGTCTACGGCGAGTTCGACCTCAGCACCGTCCCCGCCTTCGCCGGCGGCTTCATCAATTTCGGGTACTGGACGGGCCTGCCCGGCCCCGCGGACCGCAAGCTGACCCGGGCCGACCGGGTGCGCAGCGAGGAGGATCTCTACCGTCTGGTGCTGGGCACCTTCGACCGGCCGCGCGGCCGCACCGCCCTGGACGTCGGCTGCGGACGCGGGCTGGGCTGTGCGCTGGCGCTGCGGGAGTTCGGGCTGGACCCGGTCATCGGGCTGGACGCGCACCCCGATCAGATCGCCCGTGCCCAGGAGGCCAACGCGGACCTGCTCGCCGCGTCCGGGGACGCCCCCGGCCGGCTGGAGTTCCTGCTGGGCGCGGCCCAGCGCATCCCGCTCCCGGACGACTCCGTCGACTGTCTCTTCTCGGTCGAGGCGGCGCAGCACTTCCGCGATCTGCCCGGTTTCGCCCGGGAGGCCGCGCGGGTGCTGCGCCCCGGCGGCCGGCTGGCGCTGACCACCTTCTTCGCCCGCACCCGGGCGGCCGCCCGCACCCTGCCCGAGCTGCTGCCGCCGTTCGCCGACGGCCTGGACGTCCCGCATGTGGTCGACGAGGTCGCCGCGACACTGACCGCGGCGGGGCTGCGGGAGGTGCGGGTCCGGCCGATCGGCGACGGGGTCTGGGAGGCTTACGACCGCTATATGGCCCAGCAGCCCGAGCTCCACGACGAGGAGTGGCCGCGCCGCTATCTGACGGCGTATGAGACCGGGCTGCTGGACTACTACCTGCTGACGGCGGCGGCCGGCTGAGCCGCCACCCGCCATGCGGCTACCGCTGCCGCTGCCACGGCCCGGTGATGGCCAGCATGATGCCGGGGTCCTGGATGTTGGCGAACAGCGTCCGCCCGTCCGGGGAGAACACCGGCCCGGTGAACTCGCTGAACTCGGGCTCGGCCGCGGTACCGATGTTGAGGTCATTGCGGGCGATCGGGTAGGTCCGGCCGTCATCGGTGGCCCCGAAGAGGTGCTGGACGCCCTCGCCGTCCTCGGCGATGATCAGCCCGCCGTAGGGCGAGACGGTGATGTTGTCGGGGCCGTCCAGCGCGCCGTCCTTCGACGGGTCGGGGTTGACGCCCAGCAGCACCTTCAGCGTCAGCGTCCGCCGCCGCGGGTCGTAGAACCACACCTGCCCGTCGTGCTGGACCGGGCTCTCGTCACGGGCGTACGAGGAGACCACGTACGCGCCGCCGTCCGCCCACCACAGGCCCTCCAGCTTGCGGGCGCGGGTGACCTCGCCGTCCTTGAACTGCTTGCGCACCGAGACGTTACGGGCGTCGCGGTCGGAGACCTCGACCCAGTCGACGCCGTAGACGGTGCCGGCCTTGGTGGCGCGGGAGAGGTCGTCGACGAACCGGCCGCCGGAGTCGAAGCACTTGAAGGCTTCCAGTACGCCGGAGTCGGCGGCGAGGGAGCGCAGCTGACCGCGGCCGTGACGGAAGCCGTGCGGCGGGGTCCAGCGGTAGAAGAGGCCGTTGGGGCCGGAGGCGTCCTCGGTCAGGTAGAGGTGGCCGCGCCTGGGGTCGACGACGACGGCCTCGTGGGCGTAGCGGCCCAGCGCCTTGAGGGGCTTGGGGTCGCGGCCGGCCCGGCGGTCGAGCGGGTCGACCTCGAAGACATAGCCGTGGTCCTTGGTCATGCCGTGCTCGCCGGCCTTGTCCTCGGTCTCCTCGCCGGTGAGCCAGGTGCCCCAAGGGGTGGTGCCGCCCGCGCAGTTGGTGGAGGTACCGGCGACGCCGACCCACTCGCCGACCGGGCTGCCGTCCTTGGCGACCTCGACGACGGTGCAGCCGCCGGACGCCGCCGGGTCGTAGACCAGTCCTTCGGTCAGCGGCACCGGGTGCGGCCAGTCGGCGCGCGGGCCCTTCAGCTCGTGGTTGTTGACCAGGAGGGTGGTGCCGCGCGGCCCCTCGAAGGTGCCGGTGCCGTCGTGGTTGGAGGGGGTGGACTCCCCGCTGTCGAGCTTGGTGACCCCGGTCCGGGTGATGATCCGGTACGAGAACCCGGCGGGCAGCGCGAGGATGCCGTCCGGGTCCGCGACCAGCGGGCCGTAGCCGATGCCGGATCCGTCCGTCGCGCCTTCCTGGCCGCCGTCCGGTGTCTCCGCGCCGATGGCTCCGGGCGCGGTGGCCAGCACGCCGACGCTGCCGGCCAGGGCTACCCCGGCGCCGGTGAGGGCGGAACGCTTGGCGAAGTCTCTGCGGGTGAGCGGCATTGTCATCTCCTGGATGGCCGGATTCTTCTCCCCTTGCCTGCGGGCTCACGCTCTCGTGTGCCGCCGAACTCCAGTTGAACGCGATGCGACATCCGGGAAGCGGTTGGCCCGCGGCGGCGGCTCCGCGGCCGTCGGGCAGCCGCCCGGAGAAACAGACCCCGGCGCAAAGGAATGTCCGGCGGACCGGGGCAGGCCCCGTCCGCCGGACATCCCCGGGTGCACCGCCCGGTCCGGCCGTGCGGTGTTGCTCAGCCCGACTGTCGCGAGCGCGCCTTGAACGCGGCCTTGCGGGCCTCCTTGGCGGCCTTCTTGTCCGGGTGCAGCCGGCCCATGGCCTCCAGGACGTCGGCGGTGGCCGGGTGGTCCACCCGCCAGGCGGTGTCGAAGAACCCGCTGTGCTGTGCGGTCAGGCCCTGCACCAGGTCGCGCAGCTCGGTCGAGGCGTCGTCGGCGCTGTCCAGCTGGGCCGCGAGGGTGTCCACCGTCAGCCAGAAGACCATCTCCTGGGACGGCTCGGGGATGCCGGGCAGCGCGCGCTCGGCGAGCCAGACCCGGGCCAGGCCGCCGAGCTGCCGGTCGTCGAGCACCTCGCGCAGCGCGGCCTCGGCGTCCGGCGAGACCAGCGAGAGGGTCTGCTGGGCGGCGAGCCGGCGCCGCGGGGCGCGGTCGTCGTCCCCGCGGGCGGCGGTGAGCAGGTCCCGGGCGGCGTCCAGGGGGGTACGGGCGGCGAGCCAGAGCTCGGACTCGGCCTGGGCGAGCGCCTCGGGGTAGTCGGGCAGCGCGTCCAGGAGGACATCGGAGCCCTTGTCGGTGAGGTCGCCGACCGCGGGGGCGTGGACACCCGCGTCCAGCATCCGGGCGCGCACGGCGTAGACACCGAGCGGGGTGAGGCGGACCAGGCCGTAGCGGGAGACGTCCTCCTCGGTCAGCGGCTCGGCGGAGGTCCCCCCGGGCTTCTGGGAAAGGGCCGTCTCGCCGTCCTCGTCGAGCTCCTCGATGAGCGCCTCGTCGACGGGCTGATAGGCGACCAGACCGATCGGTTCCAGCACCCGGAACTGGTCGTCCAGGCGCATCATCGCCTCGGAGACCTCTTCGAGGACCTCGTCCGTGGGCTCGTCCATATCGTCCGGGACGAGCATGGAGGCGGCCAGCGCGGGCAGCGGAACCTCCTGGTCAGGGCGCTCATTCAGGGCCGTGAGCAGATAGAGGTTGCCGAGGATGCCGTCCAGCAGCTCGGCCTCCTCCTCGGGGTTCCAGTCGAGCGCGTCCAGGTCCAGCTCGCCGCCCTCGGTGAGCTGATCGGCGAGGTCGGCGAGGTCGGGGGCGGCCGCGTCGGCGAGCACGGTCTCCATGCCGCCGAGCCAGATGTCGAGGATGTCCTGCGGGCTGCCGGAGGTGAGCAGGCCCAGCTCCTCGCCAGGGGTGGCGATACCGGCCGCGGCGTCGTCGGGCAGGTCGGCGCCGTCCTCGCTCTCCTCGGTCTCCGCGATCTCCACGAGACCGGTGTCCACCGCGAGCTGCCAGGCTTCGGCGGCGTAGGCGGGGCCGTCCTCGTCACCGGCCAGGCCGAGGTGTTCGGTGGCGGCGGCCAGCGGCTCCGCCAGGATCTCGCCGCCGACGCCGACCGGGACGCCCCGCTCGGCCCAGCGGGCGAGCTTCGCGGCACGGGCCATCAGGGGGGCGCTGAGCGCGTCCCTGGCCAGCTCCGCTTCGGAGTGCAGCCGCACCGGCGGCAGGGTGGGGCGGTCTGCGGACATCGGGTGCTCAGCTCCTCGGACGGACTACGGCTGGGGGTACTCCCAGCGGCAGCTGGGGTGTGCGCCGCCCAAGCGTAGACGGAATTCTCCGTATCTCGGACGGTTCACCCACGCGCCCGCTTCCGGTTACCCGCAGAAGCTTGACAACTCCCTTGCGTGCACAAGAGATTGACGCAGATCGACGCGCGTAGCGCGCGCCGGTCCCGCTTCGTACCGACGTTGCCCCAGCCACCCCCCAAACCCCTCGGAGGCATCCATGCCGTCCCGTCGCTCGCTCCGCAGACCGGTCGCCGTCACCGCGGTGGTCTGCGCCGCCCTGGCCGGCGGACTGCTGACCGCCACCCAGTCCGCCTCGGCTGCCGGCGCCCGGATCCACGACATCCAGGGCAGCACCCGAATATCCCCGCTGGCCGGACAGCAGGTCAGCGAGGTGCCCGGTACGGTCACCGCGATCCGCTCGTTCGGCTCGGCGCGCGGCTTCTGGGTGCAGGACCCGCACCCGGACCGCGATCCGGCCACCAGTGAGGCGGTCTTCGTCTTCACCGGCAAGGAGACACCGAAGGTCACGGTCGGTGACGCGATCACCTTCTCCGGCACGGTCAGCGAGTACTACCCCGGCGGCAAGGACGCCGGTCTCCAGTCGGTCACCGAGATCACCGACGCGACCTGGCAGACGGTCTCCGCCGACACCCCGCTGCCGGCCGCTTTCACCCTCAAGCCGGCCTCGGTGCCGAACCGTTACGCCCCCGACGCGGGCGGCAAGAGCATCGAGTCCCTGAAGCTGCGCCCCGGCTCGTACGCCCTGGACCGCTACGAGTCGCTGGAGGGCATGCGGGTCGCGGTGGCGAACGCGCCGGTCGTCGGGGCGACCAACCCCCATCACGAGCTGTGGGTGACCGCCGAGCCGAAGCACCACCGCACCGCCCGCGGCGGCACGCTCTACCGCTCGTACGCGGACCCCAACGGCGGCCGGGTCAAGGTGGCGTCGCTGATCCCGTTCGCGCAGCAGCCGTTCCCGGTGGCCGATGTCGGCGACGCGCTGACCGGCACCACCGCCGGGCCGCTGGACTACGACAGCTTCGGCGGCTACACCCTTCAGGCCACCGAGCTGGGCAAACTCGCCGACAAGGGCCCGGAGCCGGAGAAGACCCGCAAGCAGAAGTCCGACGAGCTGGCGGTGGCCACCTACAACGTCGAGAACCTCTCGCCCAGCACCCCGCAGGCCAAGTTCGACCGGCTGGCCAAGGGGCTGGTGGAGCACCTCGCCACCCCCGACGTGGTCGCGCTGGAGGAGGTCCAGGACGACAACGGCACCAAGAACAACGGCGTGGTCACCGCCGGGGAAACCCTCAAGAAGCTCACCGAGGCCATCAAGGCGGCCGGCGGCCCGGCGTACGAGTGGCGGCAGATCGACCCGGTCGACGGCCAGGACGGCGGCCAGCCCGGCGGCAACATCCGGGTGGCGTTCCTGTTCAACCCCGAGCGGGTCTCGTTCACGGACATCAAGGGCGGCGACGCCACCACCCCGGTGCAGGTGGTCGCCGACCACGGCAAGGCCACGCTGTCCGCGTCCCCGGGCCGGATCGCGCCGGCCGACCCGGCGTGGAAGACCAGCCGCAAGCCCCTGGTCGGCCAGTTCTCGCTCAAGAGCCGCCCGGGGAGCCGGGTGTTCGTGATCGCCAACCACTTCAACTCCAAGGGCGGCGACCAGGGCCTGGACAGCCGCTTCCAGCCGCCGGCCCGGAGCTCGGAGACCCAGCGCACCGCCCAGGCCGGGCTGGTGAACACCTTCGTCAAGGAGCTGCTGGCCAAGGACCCGAAGGCCGCGGTGGTGGTGGCCGGTGACCTCAACGACTACCAGTTCTCGCCGGCCCTCAAGGCCCTCACCGCCGGGGGTGTGCTCACCGACCAGGTCAACCGGCTGCCGGCCGGCGAGCGCTACGGCTATGTCTACAGCGGCAATTCGCAGGTGCTGGACCACATGCTCACCAGCCGCCCGCTGACCCGCGCGGACTACGACATCGTGCACCTCAACGCCGAGTACGCCGACCAGGCCAGCGACCACGACCCGCAGGTGCTGCGGATCCGCCCGTAGCCCGGCGGAAGGTCACCGCGGGTGACTCCTCCGTCACCCGTCCGGCCCACGTCCGGGGGCCAACTGCCGCCGGGGGTGCGGTACTGGGCAGGTAAGCACCATTCGGCGAGACATAGGGAGTCATCATGCCGAAGTCCCAGAACCGTAAGTCGGGCAACAAGGACCGTGCCGCCGACCGGCGCGCCGACCAGCGGAAGCCGAAGTCGTCGGAGGAGTCCGCTTCCGAGCGGACCCAGGACCTGAAGCGTTCGCGGAACGGCCTGACTGGCGCGTGATGGGCCTGTGATGCCCGAGCGGCCGCCGCACCGAAGGGTGCGGCGGCCGCTGCGCGTTTCCGGGGCCCACTGGCGTAGCGATGCTTAACAACCCCACCAGTACAACTAAGTGGACGTGAATTATGAGGCGCCCTCACACTCCTGGCATGACCACCCTGACCGCCCCCCGCACCGCCGCACCGCCCTTCGGGCGCGCCGCGGCCGCCATGATCACCCCGTTCACCGCCGACGGCGCGCTCGACCCGGACGGCGCGCAGCAGCTCGCCACCCGCCTCGTCGACGACGGCGGCTGCGACGCGCTGGTACTGAGCGGCACCACCGGGGAGTCCCCGACCACGTCGGACGCCGAGAAGCAGACCCTGCTGCGGGCGGTGGCCGAGGCCGTCGGAGACCGGGCGCGGATCGTCGCGGGGGTCGGCACCAGCGACACCGGGCACACCGTCTCCCTGGCCCGTGACGCCGAACGGGCGGGCGCCCACGGCCTGTTGGTGGTCACGCCGTACTACTCGCGGCCCACCCAGGAGGCCGTCGGCCACCATCTGCGGACGGTCGCGGACGCCACCGGACTGCCGGTGATGCTCTACGACATCCCGGGCCGCACCGGCACCGCGCTGACCGCCCGGACCCTGCTGCGGCTGGCCGCCCACCCGCGGATCGTGGCGGTCAAGGACTGCGGCTACGACCTGCTGAAGACGGCGAAGGTGCTGGCCGCGGCGGACCTGGCCTACTACGCGGGCTGCGATGAACAGATCCTGCCGCTACGGGCCCTCGGCGGCGCCGGCTGCGTCAGCACGGTCGCCAATGCCGCACCCCGGGCGGTGCGCGCCGTACTGGACGCCTATGACGCCGGCGACACGGCCGCGGCGGCCCGCCGTCAGCTCGCCCTGGTCCCGCTCATCGAGGCGGTGACCGGCGGGGAGGCCCCCGGCACGGTCACCACGAAGGCGCTGCTCCAGCACCTCGGGCTGCCCGCGGGACCGGTGCGCGGCCCGCTGCTGGCGGCGGACGCCGAGCTCACCAGCCGGCTGGTGGACGCGCTGCGGACGACCCTGGACCGGACTGCTGATGCGGAGACCGCGGTGCCTGCGGGGGTCCCTGGTTAGGCGGGAAGGGGGCGGGCGGCGGCCCGAAGCCGGCCGGCGCGCCCGGCTGCCCGTACGGAGCCGCGGCCTGGTCCGGCCCGGCGGCCGCCTCGCCCCGCGCCGGCTCGGACGGCTCGTCCGGACCCGGCACCAGGTCGCGGACGAGCAGCGTCGCACCGGCGACCGCGCCCGGCATCAGCACCACCGCGACGAACGGGATCAGGAACAGCAGCACGATGGGGGTGCCGAAGCCGACCGCGAGCGCCTTGCGGCCGCGCAGCAGCCGGAGCCGCTCGCGCACCGGGATGTCCCGGCGCTGCATGGCCACCGAGGTCAGCTCGACGGCGAGGAAGAATCCGGAGACACAGAAGCCGATCGCGGGGATCACGGTCTGCCCGATGAACGGCACGAACCCGAGGACGAACAGCAGGATGCCGAACCCGGCGGCGCGCAGCAGCACATGCACGCTGTCCCGCAGCGCGATCCAGATCTCCTGCCACAGCGGCCGGTCCGGGGACGGCGGGCAGTGGCCCTCGGACTCCTCGACCTTCTCCGAGAGCGACTCGTAGAAGGGATCGCCGATCAGCAGGGTGACCGCGGTGAACGTCAGCACCGACAGCATCAGCCCGCCGGCGAACAGCAGCGCCACGAACAGCCCGCGCAGCAGCCCCTGCCAGGGCGAGCCCCAGTCGTCGGCGAACGGCGTCGCCCAGGCCGCGATATCGCCGGACCAGATGGCCAGCACGGTGAGCACCGCGGCGTACAGCACCAGGGCGATCAGCGCCGGAATCAGCCCGAATCCCCACCACCGGCCGTGCTGGGCGACCCAGCGCTGCCCCTTGCCCAGATACCGCATCCCCGCTACAAGATCACGCATGGGCGCAAGCCTATCGGCGTCCGGCCGGGCCGGGCAGCGGGGTGGCGACAACCACGGCCCGGCGGGACGCCCGCCGGGCCGTGGTGTGACCGTGACCGCTCAGTTGTGGCTGTGCAGCACCTCGTTGAGGCCGCCCCAGTCCGCCTTGTTCGGGCGGGCCTCGACGGCGCCGGTGGTGGAGTTGCGGCGGAAGAGGATGTTGTCCGCGCCGGAGAGCTCCAGGGCCTTGACGATCTGGCCGTCGGGCAGCGTGACCCGGGTGCCGGCGGTGACGTACAGACCGGCCTCGACGACGCACTCGTCGCCCAGCGCGATCCCGATCCCCGACTCGGCGCCGAGCAGGCAGCGCTCGCCGATCGAGATGATCTGCTTGCCGCCGCCGGACAGGGTGCCCATGGTGGAGGCGCCGCCGCCGATGTCGGAGCCGTCGCCGATGACCACACCCGCGCTGATCCGGCCCTCGACCATGGAGGTGCCCAGCGTCCCGGCGTTGAAGTTGACGAAGCCCTCGTGCATGACCGTGGTGCCGGCCGCCAGGTGCGCGCCCAGCCGCACCCGGTCGGCGTCCGCGATCCGCACGCCGGTGGGCGCGACATAGTCCGTCATCCGCGGGAACTTGTCGATGCCGGTGACCATCAGATGCAGGCCCTCGGCACGGGCGTTCAGCCGTACCGTCTCCACCCGGTCGACGGCCACCGGGCCCAGCGAGGTCCAGGCGACGTTGGACAGCAGGCCGAAGACGCCCTCCAGGTTCTGCCCGTGCGGCTTGACCAGCCGGTGGCTGAGCAGGTGGAGGCGCAGATATGCGTCGTGGGCGTCCAGCGGCTTGTCGTCGAGGGAGGCGATGACCGTGCGGACGGCGACGACCTCGACCTCGCGGACCGGGTCGGGACCGATCGCCTTGAGCACGGCGGCGCCCAGCAGTTCGGTGGCGCGCTCGTCGTCGAGGCGCTCGGTGCCGGCGGGGCCCAGGCCGTCGGTGGCGGCCAGCTCGGGCGCCGGGAACCAGGTGTCGAGAACGGTGCCGTCGGAGGTGACGGTGGCGAGCCCGGCGGCGACGGCGCCGGTCGTACGGGAGGAGGCAGCAGCTTCGGTCATGTTCGAAACCTAACCGGAGGGCGCCCGTCGAGGCGAACCGGTCTCAGCGATCGGGCCGGTCCGTAGGGTCGCACCACCGGGTTCGTACGGGCACACAAGACGCGCGCCACCGGGCAGCCGAGGCCGCCGGGCCGCCGGGCCACCGGAGCCGCCGGAGCCGCCGGAGCCGCCGCTCAGCCCAGCACCCCGGCCAGCCCGGCCCGTACCGACGCCGGGTCGAAGGGCTGCCCGGTCAGCAGATGCTGGAGCGTCAGCCCGTCGGTGAAGGCCACCACGGCCCGCGCGGTCGGGATGTCGCCGATCCGCTGTCCGAGCAGCCGCACCATCTCGTCCAGACACTCCGCGGCGATCGGCCGCACCGCCTCGTGCCGCAGGGCCGCCAAGTAGAGCTCGTACTCCAGCTCCATCCGCGAGCGGTCCCCGGCCAGGGTGTCCGCGACGAGCCGGGCGACCTCCTCGGCGAGCGGCACCGCCGGATCGATCCCGTCGACCCAGCGCGCGAACTCGGCCAGGCATACGCCGTTGACCTGCCGCAACGCGGCGACCAGCAACTCGTCCAGGGTCGCGAAGTGGTATGTGGTCGAGCCGAGCGGGACATCCGCCGCCGCGGCCACCGAGCGATGGCTGAGCCCGGCGATCCCGCGCTCGCCCACCACGGTGATCGCCGCATCGATGATCCGCTGCCGCCGGTCCGGGTCGTAGCGCCGGGCCATCAGTGCGCCCCGCCCAGATTCAGCACCACGACACCGGCGATGACCAGCAGCACCCCGAGGACCTTCAGCGCACCGGTGCTCTCCCCCAGGAAGACCATCCCGATCGCGGCGATCAGCGCCGTGCCGACCCCGGCCCAGATGGCGTACGCGGTGCCGACGCTCATCGTCCTGAGCGTCTGCGCGAGCAGGAAGAAGGCGAGCAGATAGCCCGCCGCGGTGTAGAGCGACGGCCACAGCCTGCTGAAGCCGTCGCTGTACTTCATCGCGGTGGTCGCGAGGACCTCGGACAGGATCGCGCCGGCGAGCATCAAAGGGGCCATGCGTACGAGCGTACACAAGGTTGCGTACGAGCGTACATACCTCTGCGCGGGCCCCGGAACGCGGAAACGGCCGTGGCCGCCCCCGGGGGGGGTGGGGGCCGGCGGCCGGGGCGGGGGGGATTTACTGAAAAAGTGGAAAATAAAAAAAAAAAAAACC
>NZ_JBHXFI010000086.1:0-23635 GCF_042724075.1 Streptomyces sp. NPDC127097
TCGATGGGCCGGTGCGGCGGGCCGGGCCGCCGCACCGGCCGCGCCCCCCTGGCGCCTGGAGGCGGGTTTCGGGTGGGTCAGGTGCGGAAGGGGCCGGTGACCTCGTAGGTGATGCCGCCCGTGGAGCTGCCGCTCGTGCCGCGCTGGCTGGAGAAGTACAGCCGGGTGCCGCTGGGGGAGAAGGCCGGTCCGGTGATCTCCGAGCCGGACTGGCCGGTGATCCGCAGGAACGGCGCCACGATGTCGTCCGGGGTGATGATGCAGATCTCCATGTTGCCGCCGTCCTCGGCGACGAACAGGTCGCCGGAGGAGGATCCGGTGACGTTGTCGACGCCGGTCAGCGGGGCGGGGCCGGGGTTGACCAGGTTGTCGTCGTAGGTCAGCTCGTAGGTGCTGTTCGTCAGGTTGAGCTGCCAGACGCGGTTGTCGCCCTTGGTGGTGAACCAGACGGTGTCGCCGGCGTAGTGGCAGCCCTCACCGCCGTTGAACCGCTTGGCCCCGGAGACCTGGTTGCGGGTCGTGGTGGGCGAGCCGTCCGGGTCGGGCACGGTCGCCCAGGTGAAGGATCCGGACGTGCCGGTGCCGGCGACCAGCACCTGAAGGGTGCCGGAGGACAGGTTGCCCCAGGTGGTCGGAACGAACCGGTAGAAGCAGCCGTCGGTTTCGTCCTCGGTCAGGTAGATCACCTGGCGCCCGGGGTCGGCAGCGGCCGCCTCGTGCTTGAACCTGCCCATGGCGGCGCGGCGGGTGGCGGCGTTCACCCCCCACGGGTCGGTCTCGTAGACGTAGCCGAGGGAGACCTCTTCGCAGGAGAGCCAGGTGTTCCACGGGGTGGCGCCGCCCGCGCAGTTCTGCCGGGTGTTGGACAGGATGCGGTAGGCGCCGGTGATGGTGCCCGAGGAGTTGAACTTGACGGCGCTCGCGCCGCCGCTGGGGTTGATCTCTGAGTTGGAGACGTAGATCCAGCCCGCGCCGTCGGCGAAGCAGGCGCCGCCGTCGGGGGCGTTGTGCCAGGTGTAGGAGGTGCCGGAGACGGCCTGGCCGGAGCGGGCGATGACCCGGCTGCTGAAGCCGCTGGGCAGCTGGATGCCGTTGGCGTCGGCGGCGCCCAGCGCGCCGTACGGGCCGGGGCCGTTCTGGGCCGGAGCTGCGTAGGCGGCGCCGTGCAGGAGAGTGCCGCCGAAGGTGACGGCCGAGGTGCCGATGACGGCTCCGCGCAGGAAGGTACGACGTTCCACCTTTACTCCTTCGTCAAACCACAGGAAAAAATGGCGAGTTGCGTGCCTTGCAGACTGGTCATCGGGGAGAACCTAGAGCCGCCGCACCCGGCCGATCAGGCCCCGATACGTGAACTCTTCCGGGCCGACCGGTGGGTAGGTTTTGCGCCGAATCATCAGGCGCGCCATCAAATGAACGACCGGCAAACCCTCCGGACCACGTTGCCTTGGCACCACACGTCAACGGGCCGGGCGGGTGTCCCGAAGGGGGACGCCCGCCCGGCCCGTGCGGACCTGCCCGGTCCGGGGTGCCGCGGTGCGGCGAGGGCTCAGACCGTGCTCAAGTCGCCGCCGGTACCGGCTATTTCCTCCGGGCGCAGCAGTGCCGCGAGCCGGTCGGCCGGGAGCAGTCCCTGTTCCAGGACGAGTTCGGCGACGCCGCGTCCGGTGGCGAGTGCCTCCTTGGCGATCGCGGTGGCGGCGGTGTAGCCGATGTGCGGGTTGAGGGCGGTGACCAGGCCGATGGAGTTCTGCACGCTGGCCCGGAGGGTCTCGGTGTTGGCGGTGATGCCCGCCACGCAGCGCTCGGCGAGGGTGCGGCAGGCCGCCCCCAGATGGGTGATGCTCTCCGAGAGGGAGTGCAGGATGACCGGCTCGAAGGCGTTGAGCTGGAGCTGGCCCGCCTCGGCCGCCATGGTGATGGTGACGTCGTTGCCGATGACCTCGAAGGCGACCTGGTTGACGACCTCGGGGATGACCGGGTTGACCTTGCCGGGCATGATGCTCGAACCGGCCTGCACCGGCGGCAGATTGATCTCCGCGAGCCCGGCACGCGGGCCGGAGGACAGCAGCCGCAGATCGTTGCAGCTCTTGGAGAGCTTGACGGCGATGCGCTTGAGGACGCCGGAGAGATGGACGAACGCGCCGCAGTCCTGGGTGGCTTCGACGAGGTTGGCGGCGGTGACCAGGGGCAGACCGGTGAGGGCGGCCAGATGGGTGCGGGCCGCCTCGGCGTAGCCCTTGGGGGCGTTGAGGCCGGTGCCGATGGCGGTGGCGCCGAGGTTGATCTCGTGGATGAGCAGGACCGCCTCCGCCAGCCGGCTCTGGTCCTCCTCCAGCATCACCGCGTACGCCGAGAACTCCTGGCCCAGGGTCATCGGCACCGCGTCCTGGAGCTGGGTGCGCCCCATCTTGAGGATGTCGCGGAACTCCTCGGCCTTGGCCGCGAAGGCCGTGCGCAGGACGGCCATCGAGTCGAGCAGTTCCCGGACGGCGATGATCGTGGCGACGTTGACGGCCGTCGGGTAGACGTCGTTCGTCGACTGGCTCAGATTGACGTGCTCGTTGGGGTGCAGATGGCGGTAGTCGCCCTTGTCATGGCCCAGGATCTCCAGCGCCCGGTTGGCGATCACCTCGTTGGCGTTCATGTTCGTCGAGGTCCCGGCACCGCCCTGGATGACATCGACGACGAACTGGTCGTGCAGCTGCCCGCCGGACCGGATCTCCCGGCAGGCCGCGGCGATCGCGTCGGCCCGCTCGGTGTCGAGCAGTCCGAGGTCCTCGTTGGCCCGGGCCGCGGCCTCCTTGACGGCGGCGAGCGCGTTGATCAGGTGCGGGTAGGTGGCGATCGGCGTACCGGTGATCGGGAAGTTCTCCACGGCGCGCAGGGTGTGCACGCCCCAGTACGCCTCGGCGGGTATCTCCCGGTCGCCGAGCAGATCGTGTTCGCGGCGGTGGCCGGCGGAAGTCATGGTGCAGCGGGTCCTTTGTGAGGTGGAGCGGAGGGGGAGGAGGCCGGGCGGGGGAGCCCGGGAAGAGAAATGATGGAGCGTCAGGTCGCCTGCGGAACAAGGGTGTTCGTCGCCCGCAGGGCCCCGACCGGGGCGCCGCCCCCGATGACGGGTGCGGTGGCGAACGGGGCGAGGAGGCCGGGTTCGATACCGCAGTGCGTCAGGGCCGCCGCCGTCACCGGCATCCGGGCGCGGTCACCGCCGTCGGCGATCTTCACGCCGACCGCCCGCCCGTCCGGCAGGGCCGCGATCTGCACGCCCTCGAAGCCGTCCTTGGCGAGCAGTCCGGGCACCGCCCGCACCAGCCGGGCGACGTCCCGCCGGCTGCCGGACACCATCTCCGGGTGCGTGCGCATGGCGTGGGCGACCCGGCCCTCCTCGGTGCCGGGGGCGGCCGTCGCCAGCCGGGCGGCGGCCCGGGTCAGCCCGTGGAGGGAGACGGAGAACAGCGGGGCGCCGCAGCCGTCGACCGTGACCCGGGCGATGCCCTGGCCGGTGAGGTCTTCGACCGTCGCGGCGAGTTCCCGCTGCAACGGGTGGCCGGGATCGAGGTAGCCGTCCAGGTCCCAGCCCCGGGTGCGGCAGGTCAGCAGCATGGCGGCGTGCTTGCCCGAGCAGTTCTGCGCGAGCCGGGTGGGCCCCAGACCGCGCCGGATCCACTCGTCGCGTACGGCGGGGGCGTACGGCAGATCGGGGACGTTGCGCAGCTCGTCCTCGGTCAGCTCGCCGGCGGCCAGGATGTCCCGGGCCGTGGCCAGATGCCGGTCCTCGCCGGAGTGGCTGGCCGCCACCAGGGCCAGCGACGGATCGTCCAGCGGCGGCAGGCCCGCGCGCAGCAGGCCGGCCGCCTGGACGGGCTTGAGTGCCGAGCGCGGGTAGAACGCGGCCTCGATGTCGCCCGCCTGGAATGCCACGCTCCCGTCGGCCGCCAGCACCACGACGGAGCCGTGGTGGACGCCCTCGACGATGCCTCCGCGCACCACATGGGCGACGGGGACATGGGCCGGTTCGCGGACCGCGGGCGGGGCGCCCGCGGTGCGGTGCGGCGGCAGGGGGGTGGTGCTCTGACTCATGATCAGTTCTCGGTGCTTTCGGTGCCGTGGGGGTGGTCCGTGCCGTGGGGGTTTTCGGTTCGCTGAGCGGGGGGTGTGGTGTCCGGATGTGCGTCGCGCGCCCGTGCCGCCGCGGCTTCTTGGAGGGTGCCGACCCGGCCCCGTACCAGGAACCAGCCGCCGACCAGCGCGGCCACGATCAGCGGCAGCGACAGCACGGTGGTGCGGCCGGCTCCGCCGTCGGCCCACATCAGCACCAGGACGCCTGCCAGGAAGGCCAGCGTCACGCACTCGGTCCACGGGGAGCCGGTAGCTGGGGCGGGTGAGCTCCCCGGCGCGCGTCTTCCGCCAGAAGAGCAGATGGCAGAGCATGATCATCGCCCAGGTGCTGAGGATGCCGATCGCCGCGAAGTTCAGCACGATCTCGAACGCCTCGGTCGGCACGACGTAGTTGAGGCCCACGCCCAGCACGCAGATCCCCGAGGTGAGCAGGATGCCGCCGTACGGGACCTGGCTGCGGCTCATCACGCCGGTGAACCGCGGCGCGGAGCCGGACATCGCCATCGAGCGCAGGATGCGCCCGGTGGAGTAGAGGCCGGAATTGAGGCTGGACATCGCAGCGGTGAGCACGACGAGGTTCATCACGCCGCCCGCGGCCGGTATCCCGATCTTGGACAGCACGGTGACGAAGGGGCTCTCCCCGGCCGAGTACGCGCTCCAGGGCAGCAGCATCGCCAGCAGCACCACCGAGCCGACGTAGAAGACGGCCACCCGCCACATGATGGAGTTGATCGCCTTCGGCATGACCTTCTCCGGCTCCGCGGTCTCACCCGCCGTGACACCGACCAGCTCGACCGACGCATAGGCGAACACCACACCCTGGATGACCAGCAGCATCGCCAGGGTCCCGGTCGGGAAGATGCCGCCGTGGTCGGTGACCAGCGAGGGGCCGGGGGAGTGGCCGCCGACCGGGTGCTGGGTGACCAGCAGGAAGATGCCGATCAGCATGAAGACGACCAGCGCACCGACCTTGACGATCGCGAACCAGAATTCCAGCTCGCCGAAGATCTTCACGGAGATCAGGTTCACGGTCAGCACGACCGCGAGCGCGATCAGCGCGATCACCCACTGCGGTATGTCGGAGAACATGCCCCAGTAGTGCGTATAGGTCGCCACCGCCGTGATGTCGGCGATTCCGGTGGTCGCCCAGTTCAGGAAGTACATCCAGCCCGCGACGAACGCGCCCTTCTCGCCGAGGAACTCCCGGGCGTAGGACACGAACGCACCCGAGGACGGCCGGTGCAGCACCAGCTCACCCAGCGCGCGCACCACGAGGAAGGCGAACAGACCGCAGAGCGCGTACGCCACCGCCAGCGACGGTCCGGCACTGGCGAGCCGGCCGCCGGCGCCGAGGAACAGCCCGGTGCCGATGGCCCCGCCGATCGCGATCATGTTGATGTGCCGGGACTTCAGGGACTTCTGGTAGCCGGCGTCACCGGCGTCCACATGCCCGCCCGCCTGCCGATGCGCTTCCTGCGAGGCGCTCTGTTGTTGCTGCCGTTCCGCCTGCCGGAGGGATTGCTCGCTCACGCGTGATCCTCGTCTTCCGTGGAGGGGTCCGTGCGGTGCTGCGACCGCACGATGGTGGTCAGCGTCGTCTCGACGCGGGCGAGGTGGTGCGCCATGGCTTCCACCGCGTCGTGCTCGGAGCGGTCGACGAGTGCCTCGACGATCGCCCGGTGTTCCCGGTTCGACTGCTCGCGCCGGCCGCCGAGCTCATTGAGGAAGGCCGACTGGCGGGCCAGCGCATCGCGGATCTCCTCGATGACCCGGCGGAAGACCGGATTGCCGGCCGCCTGGGCGATGGCGAGATGGAAGAGGCTGTCCATCGCCACCCAGGCGGTGGTGTCGGTCTCCTGCTCCATCCGCTCCAGCAGATGGTTCAGCTGATCGAGGTCCTCCGTCGTGTGGCGCACCGCCGCGTAACCGGCCACCGGGATCTCGACATGGCGACGGACCTCCAGCAGGTCGCTCGCCGCGTAGTCGCCGAAGGTCGGGTCCGCCACGGCACCGGCGGAGACGACGAAGGTGCCCTTGCCGGTGCGCGAGACCGTCAGCCCCATGGTCTGGAGCGCCCGCAGCGCCTCGCGGAGCACGGGTCGGCTCACTTCCAGCCGCCGGCAGAGCTCCGCCTCGGAGGGGAGCTTGTCCCCGACCGCGTACTCGCCCCGCTCGATGGCGCCGCGCAGATGGTTCAGGACCGCTTCCATCGCGCTGATCCGTCGGGGCATCTCGCCAGCTGTCTGGCTGTCTGACAGGTTCACCCCGGGATCGTCGATTCCAGCCGGGGGAGCTGTCAAGGGGTGCGGCGCAGATCATCCCCGGATCCGGGCCCGGACCCGGGGTCCCGCGCCGCTCCCGCCCGCTTTCGTTCCGCTCCGTGCCGCATCCGCTACTGCGGGTGCGGCCATTCCTCGTCGGGCCGTCCGCCGCCGCGGAAGTCCAGCATGTAGAAGACCTTGTCGTAGCGGCGGCCGCCCATCGCCACGAAGTCGGGCAGCCGGCCGTACTCACGGAAGCCGAGTGACCGGTAGAGGGTCAGTGCCCTGGTGTTGTCGGCCCGGGCGTCCAGGGTGAGGACCTCGATCCCCGCGTCCCGGGCGTCCTCGACCAGGGCGCTGGTCAGCGACCGGCCGAGGCCCTGGCCATGGGCCTCGGAGGCCACCGCGATCTTCTCCAGATCCGCATGCTGCCGATTGGTCGGCCGGGCATAGCGCAGCCAGTACCCCAGCCCGACCAGCCGCGGGCCCGCGTACGCCGCCCGCAGCGCCCCCTCCCCGGTGTGTGCGGCACGCAGGGCACGGTCGACCAGCTCCGCCACCTCGCCCCGTCCGGGCGGGTCGGCCCAGCCGAGCGGTGCGCCGCCGCTGACCAGGTCCGCCAGGATCCGGTGGGCCGCCTCGGCGAAGTCCGTCGCCCGGTCCGCGTCGGCGGCCAGCTGGAGGGCGTCCAGGATCTCGGGCTCGGGCTCGGGGTCCGTTCCGTGGGCTGTCGTTGCATTCATGATCGGCAGCCTAGGGGGCGGCCGGCGCCCGCTGCCATGGAGCGGCGGAGGGAGCAACTCCGCCTGCGGCCAAGGGGTATGGGAGCCCCAGGGGAGCCGGCCGGGCCTCGCGAGCGCCGGCGGTGCGGCGACCGCGGGAGGGCGCGCGCCGGACCGGGGCGGTCAGTGGGTGCCGGCCCAGCGGTAGCGGTGTTCGGGGCGCCCGGTGTCCCCGTATTTCAGGGTGAGGATGATGTGGCCGCTGCGTTCGAGGTGCTTCAGATAGCGCTGGGCGGTGGAGCGGCTGACGCCGGCGCGGGCGGCGACCTCGTGGGCGGACAGCGGGTCCCCGGACGTGCTCAGGACCCGGCGGATCAGGTTGACGGTCGCGGCCGAGTGGCCCTTGGGGAGCTCGGTGTGCGGGGAGTCGGTGGTCCGGAAGGCGCCGAAGATCCGGTCCACCTGTTCCTGGCCGGCGTCGCCGCGGCCACCCAGTCCCGCGACGGTCCGGCGGAGCGCCGCGTAGCCGTCGAGCTTGGCGCGCAGCCCGGAGAAGCCGAACGGCTTGACGAGATATTGCAGCGCCCCGGAGCGCATCGCGTCCTGGACCGTACCGACGTCCCGGGCCGCCGTCACCATGATCACGTCGGTGCGGTGGCCGAGCTGCCGCAGCCGGCGGACCAGGCTCAGGCCCGTCTCGTCGGGCAGATAGTGGTCGAGCAGCACCAGATCGACATGGCTGCGCTCCAGCGTGGCCAGCGCCTGGGCGGCGGTGTGTGCGCGGCCGGTGACCCGGAAGCCGGACACCTGGGACACATACGCGGCATTGATCTCGGCGACGTGGAAGTCATCGTCCACGACCAGGACATCGATCATCGTGAGGTTCCGCTCCCCAAGGGTCTTCGCTTCCCTGACTCCAGTCGTTCCGGCCGCTCCATCCGCTCCGGTCGCTCCGGCCGCTCCGGTCGCCGGGGCGCGCCCCGCACCGAGGCGTCCTCCGGGGCGAGGGCCTCGGGCAGGACGACGGTGAAGACCGCACCGCCGCCCGCGCGGGCGGTCACCCTGGCCATCCCGCCATAGCGTTCGGCGAGCCGGCGCACCAGCGCCAGGCCGATGCCCCGGCCGCGGTGGAAGGCCACCGCGCCCGCGGGCGCGCCCTCCCCGGGGACGGGCCGGGCGGCCTTGGTGGACCAGCCCTCGGCGAAGATCCGCTCCCGTAGCTCCGGCGGCACCCCCGGCCCGGTGTCCGAGACCCGCAGTACGGCGGTGCTGCGCTCGGCCCGCAGCTCCACCTCGACGAACGGCTCGGCGCAGCGGCGCCCCGCGGCGGCGTCCAGCGCGTTGTCGAGGAGATTGCCCAGCACCGTCACCAGGTCGCGCGGGTCGACCACGGTGTCGGGCAGCAGCGTCGACGGTGACACCCGCAGGGACACCCCGCGTTCGGCCGCGATCGCCGCCTTGCCGACGAGCAGCGCGGACAGCAGCGGATCCGCCACCCGCTCCGCGATCTGTTCCGCGGACGCCCGCTGCGCACTGGCCACTTCGGTGACGAACTCCACCGCGGTGTCGTACCGCCCGAGTTCCAGCAGCCCGCGCACGGTGTGCAACTGATTGGCGTGCTCGTGGTCCTGGGCCCGCAAGGCGTCCAACAGCCCCTGGGTGCTGTCCAGTTCACGGCCCAGCAACTCCAGCTCGGTACGGTCCCGCAGCGTCACCACCGCCCCGCCGTCCTGGGTCGGCATACGGTTGGCGACCAGCACCCGGCCGCCGCTGACGGCCAGCAGATCCGGGCCGGCCACCCGCCCGGCCAGCACCTCGGTCGTCCGGCCCGGCGGCAGCACCTCCTCCAGCGCCCGGCCGGCGGCCCGGGCGTCCAGCCCCAGCAGCCGTCCGGCTTCGTCATTGACCAGCCGGATCCGGCCGCGCCGGTCGACGGCGACCACGCCCTCACGGATGCCGTGCAGCATCGCCTCGCGCTCTTCGAGCAGGGCGGAGATATCGGCGAACGCCACCCCGTGCGTACGGCGGCGCAGCCGGCGGGAGAGCACGAGGGCGGCCAGCAACCCGACGGCCAGCGCGGCGCCCGCGTACCGCAGCAGCCCGGGGATGGTGCCGAGCAGCCGTTCCCGGACGCTGTCGTAGGCGATCCCGACCGACACGGCGCCGACGATCCGGCCGCGGCCGTCGCGCAGCGGCACCTTGGCGCGGGCCGAACGCCCCAGCGTGCCGGTGTCGATCTGCCGCACCTGCCGTCCGGCGAGGGTGCGGCTCGGGTCGGTGGAGACATGCCGGCCGATCTCGGCGGGGTGGGTGTGCGACCAGCGCACTCCGCGGGTGTCCATCACCACGATGTACAGCGCGCCGGTCGCGGTACGGATCCGCTCCGCGTCGGCCTGCACCGGCCCGTGGGCGTCCGGCGGGGTGGCGACCAGCTCCCGGGCGAGGTCCGGGTCGGCGGCGGTGGTCTGGGCGATGGACAGGGCCCGGCGCATCGCCTGGTCGTCCAGCTCGGCGCCGAGCGGGGCGAGGAAGAGACTGGTGGCGAGCACCATGACCCCGGTGGTCAGGGCCACTTGCGCGGTCAGTACCTGCGCGAAGACCCGTCGGGGCCGGCGGATCCGCATGGGCTCTCCCTTGTCTCCGGCCCTCCGCACCCTTGCGGAACCGAATCTTCCGTTGTCTTGTGTGGTGCCGGCACCGTAAGCCGTGCGTGAGCACGTGTGTACCCCCTGGTAGCCCCTTAGTGGTTCTAGCGTGAGCAAAATGAGCACAACAGGGTTTGCGCGCAGAAAGGCGGCTTGCGCCCACAAGGCTGCCGTTGCGGCCCGTATCGCTCCTAGCCTCGCGGGCCATGAGCAGCCACACGAGCCCCGCGATCGAACTGCGGGGTACGAGCAAGGCATTCCGGACGCCCTCGGGGGCGCTGCACACCGCCGTCCGGGATCTGGATCTGGTCGTCGGGCGCGGTGAGTTCGTCGCGGTCGTCGGGCCCACCGGGTGCGGCAAGTCCACCACGCTGACGCTGGTCAGCGGCCTGGAGGAGCCCACGGAAGGCGAGGTGCTGGTCGGCGGTGAGCCGGTCCGCGGCATCGGGGACAAGATCGGGTTCGTCTTCCAGCAGGACGCCGTCTTCCCCTGGCGGACCGTGCTGTCGAACGTGATGGCCGGCCCCCGCTTCCGCGGCGTACCGAAGGCCGAGGCCCGGCACCGGGCGCGGGACTGGCTGGCCCGGGTCGGGCTCGCCGCCTTCGAGGACCGCTATCCGCACCAGCTGTCCGGCGGGCAGCGCAAACGGGTCGCCCTCGCCGCGACCTTCGTCAACGACCCGGAACTCCTGCTCATGGACGAGCCGTTCTCCGCGCTCGACGTCCAGACCCGGGCGCTGATGTCGGACGAACTCCTGGAGCTGTGGTCGGGGACCGGGGCCTCCGTCGTCTTCGTCACCCACGACCTGGAGGAATCCATCGCCCTCGCCGACAAGGTCGTGGTCATGACCGCCGGTCCGGCGACCGTGAAGGAGGTTTTCGAGATCGGTCTGCCGCGCCCCCGGAAGGTCGAATCGATCCGGCTGGAGCCGAGGTTCATCGAGATCTACCGGGAGATCTGGTCCTCGCTCGGCGAAGAGGTCCGGATCACCCGCGAGAGGGGTGCCGCAGATGCCGCCTGAGACCGTCGCCCCGGCCAAGTCCCCGGCCGGCGCGGGCCGTACGGACCGTTCCCGGGCCAGGGAACGGGCCGCCCGCCGGCACACCTTCCTGGTCCACGGCACCCGGGTGCTGCTGCTCGTCGGGCTGCTCGGGCTGTGGGAGTGGCTGGCCCGGGCCGCCGTCATCGATCCGTTCAACTTCTCGATGCCCTCGAAGATCTGGGACCAGATGAGTCAGTGGGCGCTGCACGGCACCCCGCAGGGCTCGCTGTGGGAGCAGATCTGGTACACGCTCTACGAGGCGCTGCTCGGCTGGGTGATCGGTGTCATCGGCGGTGTGGTGCTGGGGATCGCGCTCGGCCGGATCCGCTTCCTCGCGGATGTGCTCGGCCCGTACATCAAGGTGCTCAACGCCCTCCCGCGGATCGTCCTCGCCCCCATCTTCCTCATCTGGTTCGGCCTCGGTCCGGCCTCCAAGGTCGCCTCCGCCGTCGTCCTCGTCTTCTTCCCGGTGTTCTTCAACGCCTTTCAGGGCGCACGGGAGGTCGACCGCAACCTGGTCGCCAACTCCCGGATCCTCGGCGCGAGCAACCGCCAGGTCACCCTGCACGTGGTGATCCCCTCCGCCACCTCGTGGATCTTCACCAGCCTGCACGTCAGCTTCGGCTTCGCGCTGATCGGCGCGATCGTCGGCGAGTACATCGGCGCGACCAAGGGCCTGGGCCTGCTGGTCTCGGCGTCCCAGGGCACCTTCAACGCGGCCGGGGTGTACGCCGCGATGGTGATCCTCGCGGTGGTCGCGCTGCTCGCCGAAGGGCTGCTGGCCTTCGTCGAACGGCGGCTCTTCCGCTGGAAGCCCGCCGATACCGCGGGCGGCCGCTGAACCCGTACGGCCGACCCGGCGGGTGACCGCTGAGCCGAACCCACCCACCCGTTCCCACCTCACAAGGACGTGACCCATGCGTACCGCACAGAAGTTCCCGGTCGCCCTGGCCGCCGCCGGCCTCGCCCTGACCACCCTCACCGCCTGCGGTGGCGGCACGTCCGGGGCCGCCGCCTCGGACGACGCGAACGGCAAGATCAAGATCATGGTGGGCGGCCTCGACAAGGTCATCTATCTGCCCGCCAGACTCACCCAGCAGCTCGGCTATTTCGAGGACGAAGGAGTCCACGTCACCCTGCTCACCGAACCGGCCGGGGTGCAGGCCACCACCTCGCTGGTCTCCGGCGACGTCCAGGGCGTCGTCGGCTTCTACGACCACACCCTCGATCTTCAGGTCAAGGGCAAGCAGGTCGAATCGGTGGTACAGCTCGCGCACGCCCCCGGCGAGGTCGAGGTGGTCTCGAACAAGGCGGCCGGCGAGCTCACTTCGCCCAAGGACTTCAAGGGCAAGAAGCTGGGTGTCACCGGCCTCGGCTCCTCCACCGACTTCCTGACCAAATACCTCGCGGTGAAGAACGGTGTGCGGACGAACGAGTTCACCCCGGTCGCGGTCGGCGCCGGCCAGACCTTCCTCTCCGCCCTCCAGCAGGGCTCCATCCAGGGCGGGATGACCACGGACCCGACGGTCGCACAGATCGTGGACAAGAATCTCGGCAAGGTCCTGCTCGACATGCGCACCCCCGAGGGCTCGCAGAAGGCGCTCGGCGGCCCCTACCCGTCGTCCAGTCTCTACATGAACACCGACTGGGTGAACAGCCACAAGGAGACCGTGCACAAGCTCGCCAACGCCTTGGTGAAGACCCTCAAGTGGATGTCCACGCACACCCCTGAGCAGATCGCCGCGAAGATGCCCGCCGACTACGCCCAGGGCGGCAAGAAGCTCTACGCCCAGGCGATCAAGGACACCCTGCCGATGTTCACCGAGGACGGCGTGATGCCGGCCGACGGGCCCGCGACCGTCGAGCGCGTGCTGAAGGCGTTCAACCCCAACCTCAAGAACGCCACGGTGGATCTGAAGAAGACCTACACCACCGAGTTCGTCAAGAAGTCGGGCTGACCGGGGTGCACGCGGACAACCCGCGGCGGCTCAGACGAAGTTGATGTCCGCCCGGCTCAGCAGCGGATCCTCCACCAGCTGCCACAGCGGCACGGCGAAGTTGCCGAAGCCGTAGCGGCCGCCGAAATGCAGGCCCAGGACCCGGTGGTCGGTGAGGTCGATGACGGGGGAGCCGCTGTTGCCGCCGAGCGTGGAACAGTCGTGCTTGATGACGTTCTGGCCCGGCACCAGCTCCGTGGCGGTGCCGGGCTGAAGCCGCTTGACGTTGTAGATGTCCATGAAGATCCGGCGCATCGACTCCGGCTCGTTGCGCCGGCCGTCGTACGCCGGATAGCCGACGCAGTACACCGGACGTCCGGGCAGATCGGCGGGCGCGTCCGCGGCCACGGCCAGCGGTGCGGGCAGCGGCCCGCCACCGGCCGGCGGCGCGACCCGCAGCAGGGCCAGGTCCACGTCCTCATGGATGCCCAGCACCTCGACGACGTCATAGGCGGGGCAGCCGCCCGCCGCGTCCCCGCCGTACTCCTCACCCATGTCGAGACGGGCGCTGATGCCCTGCTGAAAGGTCCAGCCGGTGCCGTCGCCGCGCGCGAACTCCGCCGCCACATGACGGTTCGTCAGCACCACGTCCGGGCCGACCAGGAACGCCGTACCCAGCCAGTCCAGGCTCAGATGCCCGGACAGCTCGACCCGGCCCACCCGCGCGAGCGACTCCCGGATCGCCGCCCGATGGCCGTCCAGCACCGCCCAGTCACCCCGCTGCGGCGCGAAGTCATGGTTCTGGACGAGGATGGCGGGGCGGCCTTCGAGCAGCACGATGGCTTCCATGCCGAAGGACTCGTCGTCGTCGATCTCGTCCGCCCGCCCCTCGGCGAGCTTCTCCAGGCCGCTGACGCCCGCCGACAGCACCCGGGCCCGCTCCTGCTGGGCGAACTGCCCGATCTGCCCGGCGGGCAGCTCCTCGGCCGGCAGCTCCTCCAGGGCTTCCGGGATCTCCCCGGTCAGCCCGTCCTGGACCCGCGCCGCGACCTCCCGCAGGTCCGAGAAGACCTGCTCGGGACCGGCCGCCACCGGTGATCTGCGCCGACTGTGCATCTCGCCTCCTCAGCCGCGCTGGGCGGCCTGTTGCGCCGTCTCGATCTCGGCATGGAGACCGGGGCTGCTGGTCTGTAGATGCCGCATGATGCTGCGCATCTGGGTGCCGACGTTGACGAAGGCCGTCGTCCTGCCCTGGAACTGCACGTTCTCCACCCGCCGGGTCCCCCGGTGGAGCGCCACCACCCGCCAGTCGTCCGTGAAGACCGGCGACCCCGAGGACCCGCCCCGGGTGTCGGTGAAGTAGCGGACATCGGTCTCGTCCGCCTCATAGACCAGGTTGTTGCGCAGCGCGACCCGCTTCGGCTGCCCACCGGGGTGCTGGATGATGTTGACGGCCACATAGTCGCCGCCGGTGACCCGCAGCGGTTCCGCCGCCAGCTTCAGCACCGGCCGCGCGGGCTCGGCGGCCAGCCGCAGCACCGCGTAGTCCAGCTCCGCGTCCGCGGCGACGAGTTCACTGACGGTGGCCTCCTCCGTCTCCACCTCATCGGTGTCGAAGTCGAACCGGGCGAGGGTGTGCCGGGCCTGGAGGTCCAGATCCCCGGCGTCGGCGAGCGGCCGCCCCGACCCGGTCCCGGCCCTGGCGTTGACCACATGGTGGTTGGTGACCAGCAGATCCGGAGCGATCAGCCACCCCGTACCGGAGTGCGGGAAACCGTTCGGCTGGAGCGGAGCGCCCCCTTGGTACGGCGGCACCTTGAGCCGGGCCACCGCGCCGCCCGCCAGCTCACCGCCGCGGAGGAAGCCGATCGGCACCGTGTCGTCCCGGTGGACGATCTGTTCCTTGATCTCGACAGTGGGGGAGGGCAGTCCGGCCAGCACATCCGGCTCACCGCCCGCCTTCCGTGCCACATCGTCCAGGGCCTTCTGGAAGACGGTGAGCGGGGTGGCCTCGGTGGTCTCGGCGACGGCGTTGCGCAGCCAGATCTCCAGCGGCACCGAGCCGTCCACCAGCCGCTCCACCCGGTTCATCTCGTTCAGGTCGGAGTGCGCCTGCCGGCCGGGCGCCGGATGCAGCGGCAGCGTGCTGCGATAGCGGGGCATGATGCCGTCGAGCAGCAGCGGCCGGACGGTGGGGTCGGCCAGCCCGGTCTCCACCGCGGCGTCCAGCACCTGGCGGATCTCGTCCGGCGAGAGATAGGCGGTCATCGTTCCTCGGGCCCCGCGGGGCCGCTCCCTTCGTCCTGGGGACGGTCCCCGTGCTCCGGCCCGGAGGCCGGGTGGCCCGCCGTACGGGCACCGGTGCCCGCGCCCATGGCCGCGGCCACCCCGGCGACGATCTCCCCGCTCTTGTCGCGTACGGCCAGCAGCCGCCGGGCGAGCGTGTCGAGGGTGCCGCGGTCCCGGGCCAGCCGCAGGATCCCGGTGATGCCGGTCGGCGCGCCGCCGGCCGGCTCCCGGGACGGTCCCGCGGCCTCGTCCAGGATCTCCATCACCCGGCCCAGCAGCGCCGGTTGCCGGCTGGTCGCGCGGCGCATCGCCGCGCCCAGCGTGTCCAGCGTCTCGTCGTCGGCCGGCAGCCCCACCACCTCCAGCGCATGGTCGAGCGCGCCCGGGGCCCGGTCGTAGACCTGTGAGGCGACCGCGCGCACCAGCACCGGCCGGTCGGCGAGCACGGCATCGGGCAACTGCCGCAGCCGCTCGGCGAGTTCCCGGTCCGCCTCCGGGTCGGCGCCGTCGGCGCCCGCCGTCAGCCGGGCACGGGCCAGCAGTGCGCCCATCGCTTCGAGATCCTGCCCCAGACCCACCGCGACGTCCTCCGCCATCCGCAGCGCACCGTCCGCGCTCGCCAGGTCGCCGGCCTCCTCCGAGAGCCGGGCGGAGAGCAGCAGCAGCTCCAGCCGGCGGTCCCCGCAGCCCGCGCGCTCCGCCGCGTCGATGGCGTCCGCCGTGGCCCGGCGGGCCTCGTCCTGCCGGCCGAGCCGGTTGAGGGCCTCGGCGAGCAGCGCGTGCAGGGGGCTGCACGGTGTCCAGGGCTGTCGTCGGCCGAGCCGGTCGAAGGCCGCCTGGGCGTAGCCCTGCGCGAGCAGATCCTCCACCTCGCGGGCCGCGATCCGTTCCCAGTCCTCCTGGTCGGCGCCCGCGGCGACCTGATCGGGGGTGCCGCCGCCGAGCCGGGCAGTCAGCAGGCCCGCAGCCCTCGGCGTCATGTCCTGCTGCGCCCCGGCCAGGAACCGTTCGACGCCCGGCAGCCACCGTTCCTCCACCGAGCGCGGGTTCTCGTCGAGCCGCAGCCGGTGGTAGATCTCCTCGGCCCGGGCCTCCAGGCCGTCGCGCGCGGCGTAGTGCTCGACCGCGCGCCGTTCGACCTCGCGCATCACGGCGGTGCGGTCGCCGCCCGGCAGCCGCAGCATGATGGCGCGGACATCGCTGCGGTAGCGCACGGCGTCCGGGCGCGCCGGTTCGACCATGTCCAGCCGGCTGAACGCCTCGAAGAGCGCACGGGCTTCGTCCGCCGACGCCACGTCCAGTCCACAGGGCTCGGCGAGCACCTCCTTGATGATCTCCGGGGTGATGACCCGGAGCACCAGCCCGGGGTGGGCGAGCCGGCGGACGCCCTCATCGCCGATGTGGCTGAGGATGCGGTCGTAGAGGATTCCCTGGACCAGCAGCTGGTCGACCCGGCGGAAGACCTGATGACGGCGTTCGGGCAGGCTGCGGATCAGTTCGCAGGTCCGCTCGGCCTCGGCGCCCGCGAGGGTGGCGGCGCGGGCGGCCAGTTTCAGACTGAGCGGATGCCCGCCGACCCGGTCCGCCAGCGCCCCTGCCACCTCCGGGTCCTTGACCCCGCTGGACGTCAGCAGGCCGACGGCCGCCTCCGGATCGAGCTCACCGAGTTCGATGTCGAGCGACTCGACGGTCTTCGCCGGATGCTCGACCGGCGCCCTCCCGGAGACGATGAGCCGCATCCGCGGATACATGCTCTGGAACGAGAGATAGATCGCCACCATCCGGCCCACCACCGGCGATCCGCGGTACTGCGCCTCCTCGAACGAGTCGACGACCAGCGCGAACGGCGGGTCCTCCGGATGCTCCCCGTCCTTCCGCTCCGCCACCGCCCGCCGCAGCACCTCGGCGACCCGGCGGATCAGATCCGTCTCCCGTCCCGCGGCCAGCGACTGGAACTCCTGCGAGGAGCGGCGCCCCAGCACGGCCCGGGTGGTGGCGAGTTCATGCAGCTGGCTCACCCGCTCCTGCCCCTCCCGCTGGCTGCGGGCCGCCTCCTGGCACTCGTGCGCCAGCGCGTCCAGCTCGGCGCGGTGGGCGGGGAACTGGATGCCGAGCTGCCGGGCCACCTCGGCGATCAGCGTGAGCGGTTCCTGGATGGAGAGGGTGGGCCGCTCGAAGTCGATATAGGCGAACGGGAAGCAGCCGGCCGGGTCGTGGAGGGTGTCGAGCACGAACTTGGCGAGGAGGGTGGTCTTGCCCATCCCGCCGGGCCCGTGCACGACCAGCGGAGGGACCGGCACCGGATGCTGCGGCGCCCCGTCCGGCCGCGCGCCGGCCGCCGAGGGCCCGCCGGACGGGGCGACATACTCCCGCAGCTCCGCGAGTTCGCGGGTACGCCCCTGGAACGGCGACCGTACGAGGCGCTTCAGGGGATCGAGCAGCCTGGCGCGCTCCAGGGTGAGCTGGAGCTCCGCGAGGTCCGGCAGCCCGGTCGTGCCCGGGACCCGCGAGAGCCACAGCACCGCCTGGAGGGCATCGGCCAGCTCGTCGGTGGTCAGCCGGTCCGTCGCCGGCGGATGGCCGGAGAGATAGGCCAGCGCGAAGCGTTCCGGGCCGGGTTCGCCGGGGAGCTGGTCGAGATGGCACTCCAGGAGGTGCCGGGCGGCCGCGGGCCCGGCCAGCCCCTGGAGCGTCCGGTCCCTGACATCGGACTTGAGGGACCACCCGGCCTGGTCCTGCATCCCCAGGGTCGTGCAGTCGTCGACCAGTTCCAGGACCGCGCCCCCGGTGGCGTCCTCCTCGCCGGGCAGCCGGAGCCGCTGGGGATCGAAGCGGCTCAGCAGACAGACCGCCTCCCGGTAGGCGCGTCGGGCGTCGGAGACCTCCTGGGTCCGCTCCTCGCCCGGGTGCAGCTCCGCGCGCAGGCGGGCGACGAACAACTCCCGTGCCGCGGCGGGGTCCAGCGGGCGGCGGTCAGAGGGACTGGTAGACACGGATGGCTCCCTCCGCCGCCGTGCAGAGCTTGCGCATATAGCCTTCGCGGTCCGCCCCGTTCGCCCCGGTGGCCTGGAGCACCTCGTGCACGGCCGCGTCCACGAGCGTGGCGATGGCGGACTCCTGGAGCTGTCCCGTACCGAGCATCTCCGGTGGCGACTCACGGAAAGCCTGGTCGAAGAAGGCGCGCAGATCGTCGGGTTCGGTGATCCGCGCGGTGTCCCAGACCAGATTTCCCCGCAGGTCGTAGGGGAGTTGGCGCATCGAGCGCCCGTATCCGAGGAGCACCAGCCGGGGCGCCTGGTCGCCGTGGACGGCGGTGTGCTCGTAGATGGCCATGCCGAGTTGTCCGATGAAGTCCCACACATCGGAGCTGGGGTCGAGCTTGTCGCATTCGTCGAGGACCAGCCAGAGCCGCTCGTCGACGGCGGTGGCCCGGCCGGCCACCCAGTGCGCGGCCTCGTCGATCGACGGCAGCGGGTCGTTGAGTTCCGTGGGATTCAGCGGTGCGGCGCTCTCCTGCGGATCGGCGACGAAGTCGGCCAGCCGCCGTACGACCTTGGCGGCGGTGGCCGTGTGCGACAGGGTGACGCGCACCGGACGGAATCCCGCGTGCTGTCCGATATGGCGGAGAAAGTTGTAGGTGTACGACCTGCCGCTGCCCGGCTCCCCGTCGACCAGCAGAATGAACTTATAGGGGTCCGCGACGAACCGGCGCAGGGTCTCCCGCAGGTCCTGGCGGTCGATGAACGCCTCGGCGCCGTTCTTCAGGACGCAGGTACGGAAGTTGTCCCGGGCGGCGTGGGCCCGGAAGTCCTCCCGCAGCCGGGCCAGGAATTCCTGCGCCTTCACGATGTCCGGAAGCACGGCCAGCCGGTCGATGGTGGTGAGGGCCTCGACCAGCCGCAGCTGCCGCTGGATGTCCGTACGGGACTGGTGCACCAGGGTGCGGGCGTTGTCCGAGCTGACCTGCGTCAGCCGCAGCCCGCCGATGAACTCCGGCGGAAAGCCGTACTGGGCGAGCTGGGTGTGCGGATCGGTGGTGTCCAGCAGGTAGTTCCGCGCCCACGTGGTGACCAGGTCCCACTCCGTTTCGGTCAACGGCATACCGCACCTACCCGGTACCGTCGAAGATCCGCTGAACCGGTGCCCTGACCTCGCGCTGCGACAGATATTCGCTGATGCCGTGGTGATTGCCGCTGTCATTCGTGACCAGGAGATCGGTGACCCGTTCCTGCGGGGCGTACTCCGGCCGCAAGGTGTGGTCGAGGGCCACCAGATCCCGCAGGTCCGAGGCGTTGCGCCAGGCCGCGACCCCGGGCGGGACCGCCGGCGGCCGGGCCAGATGGTCCTGCACCTCGGTGATCGCCAGCGGCGATCCGACGGTGACCAGCAGCTCCACCTCCCGCCCCTGCTCCATCAGCACCTCGTAGGCGATGATCGTGCCCAGGCTGTGGCCGACCACCACCAGCGGGCCGCCGTCCACCTCCGCCAGCGTCTCCTTGACGACCTCACGCAGCGCCGGCCCCGCCCCGCCGAAGAAGTAGGCGTGCACGTCCTTGAAGGCGTGCTTGACCAGCAGCCGGAACACCGCCGCACGGCCGGACCGGGGCATCGGCAGCGCTTCCAGCGGCAGCTCCGCACCGGGCTCCTCGGGCTCGCCGGCCCGTGCCAGCGTGTCCGCGAGATACGTCATGCTCCGCAGCCAGTCGACCAGCGCGCTCTCATCGGCCCCGGCCCGCCCCTCCAGCGCGATCTCCCCGGCTTCGAGCCGCGCTTCCCCCAGCGTGCGCGCCACGAAGTCCTCCGGCGGCTCCGTCGCGGTCCGGTCCACGGCGGCCGGCAGCTCCTCGATCAGCTCCGTACGGCCGTCCAGCGGATCCGGCCGCAAGTCGGGGAGCGGCTCCGGGTAGCGCACCGGGGCCCAGTACGCCATCCGCGACGCCTCGGCCATGTCCCGGCCGAACAGCGCGGTGTCCCATTGGGACTTGAGCAGTTCCGCGCGGACCTTGTTCCCGTTCCCGTGGACATAGACGACCCTGGGTCGCATCGCTCGCGCCTCCCGCCTCAGCCGCGCCGCAGCACGATGTCGTCGTACGACGCGAGCCGCTTCCAGCGCTCGGCCGGGGCCCGGGTGACGGGCATCAGATCGACGTCGGGCAGCGGCCCGAGGTCCAGCGAGGTCAGTTCGGCGACATCCCTCACCGGCACCTGGAACGTCCGGAACGCCCCCAGTGGCGGCGGCGCGCCCGCCTGCGCCCCGGCCAGCGCCCGCTCCGCGTCCCGGGTCAGATCGGGGCTCTGGTCGAGGACGTACCCGGTCGCCGCCAGCGCACCGTCCTGGAGGAACGCCGCCACCTTCCAGAAGCGCAGCGGCACTTGAACGCCCCGGTACGGCGGGTCGGAGTCGTGCAGTACGGGCCCGCTCAGCACGGCGAGCTTGCGGTCGAAGTCGGCGGCGTGGTCGAGCAGATGGTTCTCCAGCCCCTGCCACAGCTTCTTGCCCTGGTTGAAGACGTCCGCCTGCGGGGCCGCGTTCGTGTAGTGAAAGGTGTCCTCGTTGGCCTGGTTCGCCTCCGCGGCCGCACCCCACACGGGGTCGAGCCGGCGCACCAGATGCCCCTTGTCCAGCGAGTTGTCACGGTAGACGTCATTGCCCGTCTGGTGGGCCTTGTCCAGCCGCGGATCGAACTGCCAGCTGCTCTCCCGCGGCACATGATCCAGCAGACGCTCACCATCGATACAGACCGCGGTGGCCACCGCCATCCGCCGGTCCGGCCGCAGCACCACGGTGAAGTGGGTGTAGGGCAGCACCACCGTCGCCACCTCGGGACGGCTGGGCAGCGGCAGTGGTACCGGAACCCCGAGGAAGTGCTCGTCATAGCCCGCACGGTCCGCCAGCGGCGGCCGGGAGGTGGTCCCGGCCGCCGCGCCGGCGGCCCGTGGGGAGTCTGAGGGGATCATGGGATTAGCGCTTCCCGGTGGTGCGGACCGCCGATCGGTGCCCACCTCGAAGCCACTCGAACAGCCGGGCGTACCGGCGCCGCTCCGGCCGCGGCGGGCCCGTTCAGGCGGTTGGGCGCGGCGCCGGGTTCGGACGCCGACGGGCCGCGGAACGCATCCAGGCGTCACCCGCACCGCGCGCCAAGGAGTTCCCATGGCCACCGGCCTCTCCCTCCACGTCGGACTCAACCAGGTCGATGCCGCCACATACGACGGCTGGGACGGTGCACTCGTCGCCTGCGAGAACGATGCGCGCGATATGGCCCGGCCGGCCGGCGAGGCCGGATTCGAGGCGACCACCCTGAGCGGTACCGGAATCGAGGTGCGCGAGGTCCTCAGCGCCGAGGCCATGGAGGAGCAGTTCCAGACCCGCGACCCCCGGCGGATCGAGCACACCGCACGGCTGATGCCGGTCGTGCGGCAGCACGAGATCTATCAGCGGGACAAAGAGTTCTTCCAGGAGCTCCAGCGCGATCTCGCCGCGCACAAGAGCCGTGCGACGGAGGCGGACGCCCTGCTCATCTCTGCCTGCCAGGACAATCAGCCGGCCTCCGACGGCGAGGTCAACGGAAAATTCACCGCCACGCTGCTCGACATCTGGAACGGCGGGGCGTTCCGCGGCGGCTACCGCGCCTTCCACCGCGACATCGTGCGCAATGTGCCGCCCACCCAGAGCCCCAACTTCTACGTCTCCGGACGCCCCGGCGACGCCTTTATGGAGCAGCGGCCCTTCACGGTGTGAGGGGACACGGCGGACGGGAGACGGAGGCCGGGGGGCGGCGGGTCGGGAGACGGCGGGTCGGGAGAGGCTGACGGAAGACGGCGGACGGGACGCGCTCCGGGGGCGCGTCCTGTCCGCCGTCTCTGAGTGTGCTTCCGCCCTCGGGCGAGCACGCGCGGCCTTCAGTCGGCGGGGTAGATGTCTCCGCTGGCCATACCGCTTTCCTGCTCGCTCTGGGATTCAAGCCGGCGCGCCTTCTCCCGGAGCCGCTTCTGCTCCTCCGGGTCACCGGCCCGCTCCGCGGCCGCCTGGAGTTCCTGGGCCTTGTCACGCATCTGCTGGATTCGTGCGCGTGATTCTCCTGATGCGCTCATGATCTGTCCTTGAACGGTGTATGGAGAGCTGCACTTCCAGCTAATCAGGGTCGACGGCCCTTGGCACTCGGAAGTCACGCTCCGTACGGGCGGGTATCCGGCCGTAATTCCCGGAGCGGAACAGCCCCTGCTCATGCCATGTCCGGGCGTGTCCGGAGCGGCAGCGAATCCGGCCGGGACATGACCGCCGACCGCGGCGCGCCCGGGTATATCGGCGTGTCTCCACCGGATGGCCTTCCTGAATGGCGAGAACGACCCGTAGGGACGTTGGCTGAAGCACAGCACGCTCACAGTCCGCCGAGTGTCAGCGCTTCTGGTGTTTGACGCTCCCCTCGTTCAGTGGAGTCCCTCCATGTCATCCGAACCAGCTCTTTGTGGGGGCGACGCCGAACTGTCCTCGACAGAACCCGGCGAGCACTTTCCGCCCATGCCCCCTGAGAAAAACTCGGCCCGCACCCTTCTGTGGGAGGCAGTCACCCAGCGGCCCTTGGAGGAAGTCGCCGCCCTTGTGGAACGGCTCAAGCGCAGTGGCGACGTTCCCAACCCCGGCGACGAAGCCCTGCGCATGGCGGTCGTTTCCCGGCCGGTGAGCGAGGTCGCCGCGCTCTTCGACATGCTCAAGGCCACCCCGCACACCGCGGAATCGAGCCGTGACGCCCTGCGCGCGGTGGCCACCGACAGATCCGTGGAGGAGGTCGCCCAGCTGATCGAGCTGTTCGACCGGGACGGCGGCCCCGACGTCCCCGGCCTCGTCGAGCAGTTCCCGCCCGGCCCCGGCGGCCCCGGCGGCCCCGGTGGCTTCGGCGGGCCGGGCGGCCCCGGTGGCTTTGGCGGCCCCGGTGACCCCCTCGAACCGGAGCGCACCGCGTCCATGCACGTCCTCGACCCCGACGTGCGCCCCCTGGGCCGCGACGGCCAGCCGCTGTACGGCGCGCCGAGCGAACCCCCGATGAACCAGCCGCCCAGCCGTCCCCCGTGGGCCCAGCGGTCCGCCGGCACCATGCCGCAGGGCGGGCCGCGCTGGGCGCACTCGGACGAGGAGCCCCGCCAGCCGGGCTATGCGATGCCCGGCGTCCTGCGGTCCGTGCTGCGCTGGCCCGCGGCCCTGGCGCTGGCGCTGTGCGGGCTGAGCCATCTGCCGGTGCACTCGACGCACCTCCAGGGCGCCCAGGCGACCGCCGGGCTCTCGATGGCCATCGCCATCGTCTACCTGCTGCTGGCCGGCTGGCTGGCGGTGCACGACACCGCCCTGGTCTGGACGGTGAGTGCCGCCGCGGCGATGATCATCATCGCGCTGCACGCCCTGTCCCGGGCCGGGGTCTTCGCCCCACTGGGCAGCGGGCTGGGCGACACCGGCATGTGGCCCGAACTGCTCGCGGTGGGGCTGGCGATCGTCAGCGCCGGGCTCGCGGGTGCGGCGCTGCTCTACCGCCCGCGCCGTATGGGCGCGGCCGCCGCCGGCGTGTGACCGCCGACCG
Organism: Streptomyces sp. NPDC127097; assembly: GCF_042724075.1. Taxonomy (NCBI): domain Bacteria; kingdom Bacillati; phylum Actinomycetota; class Actinomycetes; order Kitasatosporales; family Streptomycetaceae; genus Streptomyces; species Streptomyces sp. NPDC127097. The sequence continues at coordinate 23,587 of NZ_JBHXFI010000086.1, forward strand.
CACACGGCCGCTCAGGGCGCGGGCCGGGACCCTCACACGGGTCCCGGCC
>NZ_JBHXFI010000087.1:0-23362 GCF_042724075.1 Streptomyces sp. NPDC127097
GGCCTGTGTTGTGGACGTAAAGCGAAGCAGTCCACAACACAGGCCCCGGAGGACCGACCCCGCCACCCACCACCCAGCAGAGCGACCCCCGCCCAAACACCCATCCCCGCCGACAGGCGAAAAAACAGGCACGGCGGCGCCACCCGACAACGTGGGAATGAGCCCCCAGCGCTTAGCTGTGACCCAGCTCCTCGGCCGGGCCCGTGTCCTCGACGGACCCACCATCCCGCTCGGGACGAAGCGACAACGGCTCAACAACCGTCTCGTCCACAACCGGCGCGGCCGGCCGCGGCGGTTTCGGCATGACGGCCGCCTCGGAATGCGCCCCGCACCCGTACGCGAGGGAGACCACCCGGCCGTCCGCCGGGGAGAACTCGTTGGCGCAGACGCCGAACGCCTGGCCCAGGGAGCCGGGCAGCGTGGTGAGGAAGCCGCAGGTCACGCAGGTGGCGGGGGCCGCCTGGGCCATGGGGGTGCGGGCGCCGTACGCCTCTTCCCAGCGGTCGGCGGCGGTGTGCAGGCCGTAGCGGGAGAGCACCCGGGCCCGGCGCATGCCCAGTTCCTCGGCGACCGCCGCGATGCTGCCGCGCTCGGGGGCGGGCTGGACGGCGGGCGAGCCCGGGACGACGTCCGCCTCCTCGGTGTCGGCGACCTCGGCGGCCATGCCCTCGGCGACCGGGGAGTTCGGGGGCGGGATGTCCTCGCCGGTGAAGCCGGGCTCCAGGCGCAGGTCGTCGGCCTCGGTGGGCAGCAGATCGCCGGGGCCCATGTCGCCGGGGCGCAGCCGCTCGCTCCACGGCACCCACTCGGGCGCGAGCAGGGCGTCGGGGCCGGGCAGCAGGGCCACCTCGGCGAGCGTGACGATCTTGGCGCGGGAGGCCCGGGCGACCGTCGCGGCCCAGCGCCAGCCCCGGTAACCGGGCTCGTTGCAGGCGAAGAGGTGGGTGACGACGCGGTCTCCGTCGGCAACGGCCTCGATGTGCTCGCCGACCATGCCGGGCAGTGCGGCTTCCTCCGCCGCCGCCCTGGCAAGGTCAACCGCCTCGGCGCACAGGCGGTCAGGGGTACGGCTTCGCATCGCAGCACTCACAAGAATCGATTCTCTCTTCCACGCCGTCTCACGAGTGCGCCAGCCGGAGCTGTCCTTGTCCTGTCCGGACGACCGGCGGTGCCGGGGCGGGCGGAGCGGACCTGGGGACCGCGTCGACGTCCGCGCCCGGTCGTTTCGGTCGAGCGCACCTCTTACGTCCCATTCTGCGGGATCGCGCGGAGGCACGCGGCCAAGAACGACCGCCGGTGGCGCGCTACACACGCTACCCCTTCAACGGTGGACGACCCCTCGGTGGGAGCGGCAAATGTCCACGGCCGCGGCCGCGGGCCGGTACGCCCCGCGCGGCAGGGGGGAGAAAGTGCCCTCTCCTGGGCGAGTTGGGGCACTATGACCGGATGGCTGCCGTACGGGCGTCGAAGGTGTCGAAGGTGTCGAGGACAGCAGGGAAATCGTCACGGGTCTCGCGCGCCTCGACGCGCGGCGGGGACGGGCGCGGCCGGGTCCGCCGGGCGGGCCGGGCCGTCGGCCGTGCGCTGCACCGGCCGTTCACCGGAGCGGCGCGCGGGGTGCGGCGTGCCACGCATGCGCACGGCGCCGGGGAGTCGGGGCTGGGCAAGCTGATCGAGCTGCATGCGGTGAACTCCGCCGGCGACATGCTGATCACCGTCGCGCTGGCCTCGACGGTGTTCTTCTCGGTGCCGACGGATGAGGCGCGGGGCCGGGTCGCGCTGTATCTGGCGGTCACGCTGGCGCCGTTCGCCCTGCTCGCACCGGTGGTCGGACCGCTGCTGGACCGGGTGCCGCACGGCCGGCGGGCGGCGATGGCGGGCGCGATGCTGGCGCGGGCCCTGCTGGCGCTGACGATGTCCGGCGCGGTCACCACCGGGGGGCTGGAGCTGTATCCGGCGGCGCTGGGGGTGCTGGTGTCGTCGAAGGCGTACGGGGTGGTCCGCAGCGCGGTGGTGCCGCGGTTGCTGCCCCCGCGGATTTCGCTGGTCAAGGCCAATTCCCGGGTGACGCTCGCGGGGCTGCTGGCGACGGGCGCGGCGGCCCCGGCGGCGGCCGGGCTGCATCTGATCGGGCCGGCCTGGCCGCTGTACGGGGCGTGTGTGGTGTTCGTGGCCGGCACGGTCCTGTCGTTCTCGCTGCCGCACAAGGTCGACTCGGCAAAGGGCGAGGGCCGGGCCCGGCTGGCGTCCCGGGACGCGGCGCGGCAGGCGGGCGGCGGGCGGAAGCCCGGACTGCGCACGGTCGGGCCGTCGGTGCTGCACGGTCTTCAGGCCAATGCCTGTCTGCGGGCGCTCTCCGGTTTCCTGACGTTCTTCCTGGCGTTCCTGCTGCGGGAGCATCCGCTGGGCGGGCTGGGGCCGGCGGCCTCGCTCGGGCTGGTGGTGGTGGCGGCCGGGACCGGCAACGCACTGGGGACGGCGGTCGGCGCCTGGCTGAAGGCCCGCGGGCCGGAGCGGATCATCGCCGCGATGCTGGGGCTGGCGCTGTGTGCGACGGTGCTGGCGGCGGTGTTCTACCAGGCGGTGGCGGTGGTCGTGGTGACCGCCGCGGCGGCGGCCGCGGGGCTGTGCCAGGCGCTGGCGAAGCTGTCGTTGGACGCGATGATCCAGCGCGATGTGCCGGAGGAGGTGCGTACCTCCGCGTTCGCCCGGTCCGAGACGGCGCTCCAGATGTCGTGGGTGGTGGGCGGCGCGATCGGGATCTCGCTGCCGCTGATCGGGACGCTGGGGATGGCGGTGGCCGCGGGGCTGGTGGCGCTGGGCGTGGTGCTGGCCGTACGGGGACTGCTGAGCGCGGCCCGGCAGGGCGGGACGCGGAGCGCGCGGGTGGCCTGACCGGCGACGGGCGGCGCGGCACGCCGCACCCGGGCGTGGCGTGAGCAAAGGCGCCAGATAGCCTGCCCGTATGACCGCTGCGTTGATCTCCTGGGGCAAGGGCCGCCGTGCCGCTGCCGCCATCGGTGCCGTGTCCCTGGGTCTCGTCACCCTCTCCGCCTGCGAGAAGCCGACCGCGCTCTCGACCGTGACCGTCGGTTCGTCGACCGTGACGGCCGAGGCCACGCCCGGCTGCGACGGTGACGGCAAGGTCCTGTCCAAGAAGGACGTCTCGGCCTGCCTGACCAAGAAGGGCGGCAAGACGATCACCGTGCACCCCGGTGAGAAGGTGCGCGTCGGCGTCGACCCGGAGGTCGCCAAGTCCGGCTGGATCGTCATCGGCGCCGGCCCGGTCATGCGCGAGCCCAGCAAGCAGACGTACCGCAGCTTCGACGCGGACACGCTCTTCATGCAGCAGAACCCGCAGACCGGCCAGACCACGTACTCCAAGGACGTCACCCTCCAGGTCGCCGAGCTGGGCGCGGGCGAGGGCCCCAAGACGATGTGGCACTTCACGCTGAAGCAGGAGAACTAGGAGCGCCGCATGAGGCGGGTCCTGGTCGTCACGGCGGTGGCCGCCGAGCGTGACGCGGTGTGTGCCGCGGCGGGGTCCGGCGCGCCGGCGACGCTGCCCGGCGGGCAGGAGCTGTTGCGGGCGGCCGGGCTTCCGGTGGCGCTCGACGTACTGGCCGCCGGCGTCGGTCCGGCCGCCGCGGCCGCCGGCACGGCCACCGCGCTGACCGCCGCCGCCCTCGCCGGGCAGCCGTACGACCTGGTCGTCTCGGCCGGCATCGGCGGCGGCTTCGCCCCCGCGCACGGGACGTCCGGTGCGCCGCTGGGGTCGGTGGTGGTCGCGGACGCGATCGTCGCGGCCGACCTCGGCGCGGAGACCCCCGACGGCTTCACCCCGGTCACCGAACTCGGCTTCGGGACGGTCGCGCACCGCCCCGACCCGGCGCTGGTACAGGCCGTCGCGGCGGCGACCGGCGCGAGGGCCGGCACCGTCGTCACGGTCTCGACGGTCACCGGCAGCGCGGCCCGCGCGGCCGAGCTGGCGGAACGTCACCCGGGGGTGCTGGCCGAGGCGATGGAGGGGTTCGGCGTCGCCGAGGCGGCCGCCGCCCACGGGGTGGCGGTGCTGGAGATCCGTGCGGTCTCCAATGCCGTCGGCCCCCGCGACCGCGCCGCCTGGCGCATCGGGGACGCCCTCGCCGCGCTGACCGGCGCCTTCCGTACGCTTCCCGGAGCCCTCACGGCCGCCGCCGGACCGGCTCCGGAACCTCCCCCACGCTCGACGTCGCTCGCGCCGGGGGGACCCCCACGTCCTTGAGGAGGACCCCGTGACCCGGCCGCTGAGCATCGCGTACTCGCCGTGCCCGAACGACACCTTCGTCTTCGACGCGCTGGCGCACGGCCGCGTCCCGGACGCGCCGGAGCTGGCGGTCACCTTCGCCGACATCGACGTCACCAACGGCATGGCCGAGCGCGGTGAGTTCGATGTGCTGAAGGTGTCGTACGCGGTGCTGCCGTGGGTGCTCCAGGACTATGCGCTGCTGCCGTGCGGCGGGGCGCTGGGGCGCGGCTGCGGGCCGCTGGTGCTGACCCGGGAGCAGGGCGCGGCGGCGGATCTGGCGGGCAGGACGGTCGCGGTGCCCAGTGAGCGGTCCACCGCGTATCTGCTGTTCCGGCTGTGGGCGGCGGCCGAGGTGCCGGGCGGCGTCGGGGAGATCGTGGTGCTGCCGTTCCACGAGATCATGCCGGCCGTGCGCGACGGCAAGGTCGACGCGGGCCTGGTCATTCACGAGGCGCGCTTCACGTACCAGAACTACGGCCTGTTCTGCCTGGCCGACATGGGCGAGCACTGGGAGCACAGCACCGGGCTGCCGATCCCGCTCGGCGCGATCATCGCCAAGCGGTCGCTGGGCGAGCGGACGTTGCGCGATCTCGCGGCGGCGATCCGCAGTTCGGTGCTGATGGCCTGGGACGATCCGGAGGCATCCCGGCCCTACGTCCTGGAGCATGCGCAGGAGATGGACCCGAAGGTCGCCGACCAGCACATCGGGCTGTACGTCAATGAGTTCACCGCCGGCCTCGGCGAGGACGGCTATGCCGCGGTGCGCGGGCTGCTCACCCGCGCCGCGGCCGAGGGGCTCGTTCCGCCCCTCGGCCGCGATGCGCTGAGCTTTGTGTGAGAGATGCCGGGTGGGACGGCCGCGGGTGCGGGCGGGGTGCGCCGGTCCGCGGCCGGGCGCGTCAGACGTCCAGCTGGTCGGCGACGGCGCGCAGCATGCCGGCGATCTTGGCGCCGTGCACCTTGTCCGGGTAACGGCCCCGTTCGAGCTGCTGGGTGACGTTCTCCAGGAGCGTGGTGAGATCCTGGACGATCGAGGCGAGTTCGTCGGGCTTGCGGCGCTGGGCCGCGGCCACCGAGGGGGCGGGGTCGAGCAGTGTCACGGTCAGCGCCTGGTCGCCGCGCTGGCCCGCGACCACGCCGAATTCGACGCGCTGGCCAGGCTTGAGTGCGGCTACGCCGTCGGGCAGCACCGACGAGTGCACGAAGACGTCACCGCCGTCATCGCGGGAGAGAAAGCCGAAGCCCTTCTCACTGTTGAACCACTTGACCTTGCCGGTAGGCACGTCTGTCCTCGTCCTCGTACTCGTTGGAAAATAACTGGGCCGGGTCTACTGCGGAATCTGCGGGCTGGCTTCCTCTCCGCCCGGGTGAGGCCGGGGTGAAGAGGTCTGGAGAGCAATGCAGCGGGCCGCAGGACCCGCCACCCCAAGGCTAATGGTCCCAAGGCCGGTGACAAGACGCCGCCGGGTGGATCCTCCGTGCTTCTGGCCCGGACTTACCCTGGTCAGGTGTCTGATGAAACGCCCCTTGCCGGGGATCTGCTGGTCCGAATCGGCGCGATCATGTTCCTAGTTGGCGCAGCGGCCACTCTCGCCACGGTGGCCCCGCTGTTCCTGGGAACCGATCCGCTGCCGTCCGTCTTCTACGGCGTGTGCATGCTGATGGGCGCCGGTTTTCTCGTGGCGGCGGCCGGAGTGATCCGTTCCGTGCTCGCGCAGCGCCGTCAGATGGCGGCGGCTTCGTCCCCGTCGGCCCCTTCCGCCCCTTCCGCCCCTTCCGCCACATAGCGCGCCAGCCAGGACGGAAACTCCGTGAGGTCGCCGAGCACCACCTCGGCGCCGGCCGCGCGCAGTTCCGTGGCGTCACACGGGCCGGTGGCGACCGCGACGGACAGCGCGCCGGCGGTGTGCGCCCCGACGACGTCACCGATGTGGTCGCCGACGTAGACCTGTGCCTGGTGCTTGTCCAGCGCCTCGGCCTTGCCCGCCGCCCACAGGGAGCCGAAGAGGGCGTCCACGTCGAGCCCGAGGTGTTCCAGGTGCAGCTTGGCGTTGGGTTCGTATTTGGCGGTCACCACGATCGGCTGGCCGCCCGCCCGGTGCACCGCGTCGATCGCCTCCCGGGCGCCGGGCAGAGCGGGCGACGCCGCGACCGCGAACTCCGGATACAGCGACCGGTAGAGGTCGGCGATCTCCGCCACCCGCTCCTCGGGGAACCACCGGCTTATCTCCTCCTCCAGCGGAGGCCCCAGCCGGCTCACGGCGAGGTCGGCGTCGACGAAGGTGCCGGTCCGGGCGGACAGCTCGTGATAGGCGGCCCTGATGCCGGGGCGGGAGTCGATCAGCGTCATATCGAGGTCGAAGCCGACCGTCAGGGTGTGTGCAGCCATGCCTGCCATTGTGCCCGCGGCGCCCCGCCGGTCATCCGGCCCGGTGCCCCGCACCGTTCGTCCGGCCCGGCGCACCGCGCCCGTTCACCGCGGCATCCGCCGCATCCGCCACACCAGGAACAGCGCCGAGGCGACGGCCGCCACCCGCGCCATCACCGGCAGCCCGGCCAGCATTTCCTCCCCCAGCCGGCCCTGGGCGAGGGGCTCGCCCCAGCGCCCGTCGAACCGGCCCCACAGCCACACCACCAGGCCGCCGACGACCGTGCCCGGCACACCGAGCGCCGCGAACTTGGCCTCGGCGCGGGTCAGCCGCTGCGAGACGTAGGCGAGCCCCCAGCCGGCCGCCAGCGCGAGCCACGACCCCAGGGCCGCACCGGTCACCAGCAGCAGCACCGCCAGCGTCAGGACGGGGCTGAGCGGGGCCCGCGCCGGGGCCGCCACGACCTCTTCCCCGGCCTCGGCCTCGGCCTCGACCGGGGGCTCGGGGGCGGCGCGCCGGCGGCCCAGCGCGCGCCGCAGCATCCCGGGCAGCCGGCGCTCCCCCGCTCCGGCCTCGTCCGCGGCCTGTCCGCCCGCGTCGGCCCCGGCCGCGCCGTCCTTCGTCAGCGACAGCGGGCGCTCGTCCTCGGGCCGGTCCCACATCTCCGGGATCTCGATCCCGCCGACGAATCCGGGCACGGTCTCCCCCGGCCCGAACGGCGCCGGCTCGACCCGCCACCAGTCCGGTGCGTCCTCGGCGTCCCCCAGCTCGTCGGCGCCGGCCAGATGCGGGGGCAGGCCGACGGCCGGCGCGGGGTCCGGTGCCCCGTCGCGCGGTGCGGGGACCGCGCCGCCCGTGGGGGCCTCGCCGCCGCCGGCCGCCTTGCCGGTGAGTCCGCTGCGCGCGGCGAGGCCGGTGAGTTTGCCGCGGGCGCCGCTCCACCGCCGGGGCGGCCCGGCGGGCCGCGGGCCGAGAGGTACGGCGGGCCCGTCGCCCGCGGCGGTACCGGCTCCCGGCTCCGGCCGCGTCGCCGAGCCGCTCCAGGCGGCGCCCGGCACCCGGTCGTCCGCGCTCCCCGCCGCCGCGACCACCGCCTCCGGCGTCCCCAGGCGGGCCAGCAGCCGCTTCACCCCGGACACCGAATCGGCCTGACCGCCGTCGATCTCGGCCCGGAGCCCGCTCACCAGCCGCATCCTGGTGGCGGCGGGCAGCCCCCGCTGCTGGGCCAGGTCGCCGACCCGGCTCAGATAGTCAAAGACGAGCTGATCACTCTCGATCCCCACGAAATCCCCTGCGGCGTCCGCTGGTTGCTGCTCCGACGGTACCGCTTCGACCGGCGGCCGGGCCGGAGGCGGCCCGGGGGCGGCGCAGCGGGTGTCCGACGGACCGGGGCGGACCGGGGCGGCGGCGTGCGGCCGCGCGCTCCCCTGTCCTCCCCGGCCCCGCTAACGTAGGACGAATGACCGGTACACCCCGCACCCTCGCCGAGGAGCTCAGGACCCGCACCGACCGCGGGCTCGTCGGACTGCTGCGGGCACGGCCCGACCTGCTCAATCCGGTGCCGGGCGATGTCACCCAGCTCGCGACCCGGGCCGGGACGCGGGCGTCGGTGGTCCGCGCCGTGGAGCGGCTCGACCGGTTCGTGCTCCAGACCGCCGAGGCGCTGGCGGTGGCGCCCGACCCCTGCCCGTACGACACGCTGGGCGCGCTGATGGGCGGGGACGCCGGGGACCCGGCGGTCGCCGCCGAGCTGCCCCGGGCGGTGGCGGAGCTGCGCGCGCAGGCGCTGGTGTGGGGCCCGGACGACCGGCTTCGGCTGGTGCGGACGGCCCGTGAGCTGCTCACGCCGAGCCCCGCGCACCCGTCGCCGACCGGCCTGGGCCCGACCGTCGCCGAGGCCATGGCGGGGATGTCGCCGGGGCGTCTCCAGGAGATCATCGCCGCGGCCGGGCTGCCCACCACCCACGATCCGGTCACCGCGGTCGCCGCGCTCACCACGCTGTTCGCCGACCGGGCCCGGATGGCGGCGCTGCTGGACACCGCGCCCGCCGAGTCCGTCGCCGTGCTCGACAAGCTGCTGTGGGGGCCGCCCTACGGCGCGGTCACCGACCGCCCGGCCCCGCATCTGCAATGGCTGCTGGACCGGGGCCTGCTGATCCCGGCGGGCGCCCGGAATGTCGTGCTGCCGCGGGAAGCGGCGCTGCATCTGCGGGGCGGCCGCGCCCATCACACCCCCGAGCCGGTCCCGCCCGCGCTCGCGCCCGCCACGGAACGTGATCCACAGCTTGTGGACAACGCCGCCGCGAGCCAGGCGTTCACCGCGCTCGCGACCGTCGAGGAGCTGCTCAAGGAGTGGGACCTGGGCGGGCCGGCCGTCCTGCGCGCCGGCGGGATGAGCGTCCGCGACCTCAAGCGGACCGCCGTCGCCCTGGACACCACCGAGCAGCTCGCCGCCTTCTGGCTCGAACTCGCCTACGCGGCCGGGCTGATCGCCTCCGACGGCGAGGCCGACGAGCGGTTCGCGGCCACCCCGGCCGCCGAGGAGTGGCTCCAGCTGCCCGACCACGCGCGCTGGGCGGCGCTGGCGGCCGGCTGGCTCGCCGCGACCCGCGCCCCCGGGATCGTCGGCAGCGCCGACGCCAAGGGCCGCGCGCTCGCCGCCCTCGGTCCGCACCTCGACCGCTCTCCCGCCCCCGAGGTCCGCCGCCGCGCCCTCGCCCTGCTCGCCGCGCTGCCGCCGGGTACCGCCGTCCCGGCGTCGGCGGTACTGGCCCGGCTGCGGTGGGAGCGGCCGCTGCGCAGCGGCGCACCGGCCGCGGGCCAGCCGCCGGCCGGCGACGGCGCCACCGCCGCGCCCGGCCCCGACCCCGCCGACGACCTCCGCTCACGGCTCGCCCAATGGACCCTGACCGAGGCCGAGTTGCTCGGCGTGACCGGACGCGGCGCCCTCTCCACCCACGGCCGCACCCTGATCGACAGCCCGTCGGACAGCGCCGCCCCCACCCCCGCCGAGACCACCACCGCCGCGACCCGCGCCGCCGACCTGCTCGCCCCGCTCCTCCCCGAGCCGGTCGATCATGTGCTCCTCCAGGCGGACCTGACCGCGGTCGCGCCCGGCCCGCTGCACCGCCCGCTCGCCGAGGCGCTCGGCGTGCTCGCCGACATCGAGTCCAAGGGCGGCGCGACGGTCTACCGCTTCACCCCCGGCTCGGTACGCCGCGCCCTGGACGCCGGCCGCTCCGCCGCCGAGCTCCAGGAGTTCCTCGCCGCCCACTCCCGCACCCCGGTCCCGCAGCCGCTCGCCTATCTCATCGACGACGTGGCCCGGAAGCACGGGCAGCTGCGGATCGGCGCGGCCGCCGCCTATGTGCGCTGTGACGACGACGCGCTGCTCGCCGAGATCCTCGCGGACCGCCGCGCCGCCCCCCTCCGGCTGCGCCGGCTCGCCCCGACCGTGCTCGCCGCCCAGAGCTCCCCCGACCAACTCCTCGACGGCCTCCGGGCGATGGGCTACGCCCCGGCCGCCGAGTCGGCCGCCGGTGACGTCCTGATCGCCCGCGCCGACTCCTACCGGACCCCGCCGCGCACCGCCCCCGCCCCGGTCCCGGACGGCCCGCCGTCCCCCGACCCCACCCTGCTCGCGGCGGCGGTCCGCGCCATCCGCGCCGGCGACCTCGCGGCCACCGCGGAACGCAAACCGGTCCAGGCCCCCGCCCCGGCCCCCGGCGCCTTCCCCCGCACCACCTCCGCCGAGACCCTCGCCACGATGCAGGCCGCGGTGCTGACCAACTCCGCGCTCTGGATCGGCTATGTCAACGCCGACGGCGCCGCCAGCCAGCGCGTCATCGCGCCCGTACGCGTCGAGGGCGGCTTCGTGACGGCGTACGACCACACCTCCGACGAGGTCCGTACGTACCCGCTGCACCGGATCACCGGCGTGGCGGAACTGGCGGACGACTCGGTCTGAGCGGGCGGCGGGCGGGCCGGTGCCCGGCCGCCCTTTCCGGACGGCCGGGCACCGGCGGGGATCAGACGAGCCGCAGCCGCGGTCAGCGGGGCCAGCCGCAGTGGACGTGGGTGGCGTGTCCGGCGCTCCCCGGCCCGAGGACCTCGGTGGCGCCGAGCTTCCGGCAGGCGGCCATCAGATCGCGGTGCGGGGCGCCGCTGCCGACGTGGCGGCCGTTGATGTAGTTGATGTCGAAGGCGAGCCCGGCGTAGTGGCGGGAGCGGCCGCTGTGGTCGCCGCCGACGATCTCGGAGACCGCGATCCGGTAGCCGTACCGGGTCCGCAGCTTCAGCATCCCGTCGAGCATCCGGGTGTCCAGGGCGACCCGGCGATTCGGCCGGTCGCTCCAGCGGCTGGTGAGCGCGCCCTTGCCGTGGGCGGTGTCGACGAGGTTCTGCCGGGCGGTGGACGCGGCGTGGCTGCCGCCGACGTGGCCGGTGGCCGGCGTGATCCCCTTCGTGGCCAGGATCTGCCGCGCCAGCGTGGCCCGGCCGGGGGCGGCGGTGGCGGAGGTGGTGGCCGCGGTGCCCATGAGGGCGGCGAGCGCGGCGGCCCCGGCGATCAGGCGCGGGGCGAGGGTGCGTACGGACATGAGTGACTCCTTGTCAGGTGAGGGTGGGTGAGGGTGGTTGCCGTCGGCCCGGCCGGCGCCGAGGCGGCGAGGCGCCAAGACGGCGAGCACGCTCCCGCCCGCGGCACGGGCAAGGGCCGTACCTCCCCGAAAGGGTGATGTCAGGGGCATGGCCCGCTCCCTCGTTTCCTTGCCGAACAGGTGCGTTGACCCCCTCCGCTTCCGCATTCGCGCAGGCCGGCGCACCCCTGGGCCAGGGGTGGGAACGGAGCGGAGGGTGCGCGGCCCGGCCGGCGGCGCCCCTCAACGATGCAACAGCGACAGGGGACTTCACTACGATCTGCCGGGCTCCGGCTCATGCATCGATGCAGCACCCCGATGCACCGTGCTGACCTGCGCTTATGCAGCAGTGGGTGGCCGAGCGCGACAGCTTGAGGACATTCGGACGCCCCGGGGGAAGCATGACGGGACCCACCGCACCGGACCGGGACGCGGTCCGCGCGCTGGCGGAACTGCTCAGGACGTGGTGGGAGTTGTCGGCGCGGGACGGCCGGCCGAAGCCCACCCAGCAGTCGCTGGCCGGCCGTCTGGGCATCGACCAGACGACCCTCTCCCGCTATCTCAACCCCCGGCACCCCTCCACCGCCCCGCTCAGAACCGTCGAACTCCTCCACACGGTGCTGCGCGCACCGGCCGCCGACCTTCCCCGGGCCCGCGCGCTGGCCGGGGCCGCCGCGGCCGGCGCGGCCCGTAAGTCACCCCGCCCGGCCGGCACCGCCCCGGCGGACGGCCCCGATGCCCCGGCCACGAGCCCCGGGGACCCGTCCGCCGGCCCGCGGCCCCCCGGCCCGGTCTCCGCCCCTCCCCCCGTTCCGGCCCCGGCGGCCGCCGTGCCCCGCCGCACGGCCGCCGCCCGCGCCGCCCTCGCGTTCCTGGGCGTGCTCACCCTCGGCGGCGGTATCGGCCTCGGCTGGGGCGTGCTCGCCCACCGCGCCGGCCAGGACGGTCCGCCGGTCGCCGCGGTGGCCGCCCCGGCGGGCACTACGGCCACCGGCTGGCCGCTGGCCCGCAAGGGCGATCTGCTGTGGAAGGCCCGTGCCGTCCAGTACCTGCTGCGGGCCCACGGTCATGCCGTCGAGGCCGACGGCGACTTCGGGCCCCGGACGGCGGCCGCGGTGAAGACGTTCCAGGCCGCCCACGGTCTGCTCGCGGACGGCAAGGTCGGCCCGCGGACCTGGTCGCATCTGATCATCCGGATCGATTCGCGGCACGCCCCGCAGCAGGCGGTCGTGGCCCTCCAGTACCTGCTCGACAACAGCGGCACCGCCACCGACATCACCGGCCTCTTCACCCCCTCCACCACCCGCTCCCTGGAAACCTTCCAGCGCGACCGGGCCCTCCCCGTGACCGGCGTCGCCGACCGCGACACCTGGCGGGCCCTCCTCGCCGCACAAGGGCCCGGCATCCATCGCTGACGGCCGCCGCGGCGATGCGGCACACTGGACGTTTGGCCGTATGTGCGGTCGATGTCCGCGGTCGTGATCAACGAGCGGTGCTGCGGCCGGTCCCGGCGGCCGACGGCCGGAAGCGAAAGGCGAGGCGTGTGAACGGACCCCTCATCGTCCAGAGCGACAAAACGCTGCTGCTGGAGGTGGACCACGAGCTGGCGGACGCCTGCCGGCGGGCCATCGCGCCCTTTGCCGAGCTGGAGCGGGCGCCGGAGCACATCCATACCTACCGGGTGACCCCGCTGGGACTGTGGAACGCGCGGGCCGCCGGGCACGACGCCGAGCAGGTCGTGGACGCGCTGGTGCAGTTCTCCCGGTATCCGGTGCCGCATGCGCTGCTCGTCGACATCGCCGAGACGATGTCCCGCTACGGGCGGCTGACGCTGGTCAAGCACCCCGCGCACGGTCTGGTGCTGACCTGCACCGACCGTCCGGTGCTGGAGGAGATCCTGCGTTCGAAGAAGGTGCAGCCGCTGGTCGGGGCGCGGCTGGATCAGGACTCGGTCGTGGTGCACCCGTCGGAGCGCGGGCAGATCAAGCAGACGCTGCTCAAGCTGGGCTGGCCGGCCGAGGACCTGGCCGGTTACGTCGACGGTGAGGCGCACCCCATCGAGCTGCGCGAGGACGGCTGGGCGCTGCGGCCGTACCAGCAGCAGGCCGTGGAGGGCTTCTGGCACGGCGGCTCGGGCGTGGTCGTGCTGCCCTGCGGTGCGGGCAAGACGCTGGTCGGGGCGGGCGCGATGGCGCAGGCCAAGGCGACCACGCTGATCCTCGTGACGAACACGGTCTCGGCCCGGCAGTGGAAGCACGAGCTGGTCCGGCGGACCTCGCTGAGCGAGGACGAGATCGGCGAGTACAGCGGGACGCGGAAGGAGATCCGGCCGGTCACCATCGCCACCTACCAGGTGCTGACGACCAAGCGGAAGGGCGTCTACCCGCATCTGGAGCTCTTCGACTCCCGCGACTGGGGCCTGATCGTCTACGACGAGGTGCATCTGCTGCCCGCCCCGGTCTTCAAGTTCACCGCCGATCTTCAGGCCCGGCGGCGGCTGGGGCTGACCGCGACGCTGGTCCGCGAGGACGGCCGGGAGTCGGATGTCTTCTCCCTCATCGGGCCCAAGCGGTTCGACGCCCCGTGGAAGGAGATCGAGGCCCAGGGCTATATCGCCCCCGCGGACTGTGTCGAGGTCCGGGTCAATCTGACCGAGTCGGAGCGGCTGGCGTACGCCACGGCCGAGACCGAGGAGAAGTACCGCTTCTGTGCCACGACGGCCAGCAAGCAGTACGTGACCGAGGCGCTGGTCCGCCGGCACCAGGGCGAGCAGACGCTGGTCATCGGCCAGTACATCGACCAGCTGGACGAGCTGGGCGAGCATCTGGACGCACCGGTGATCAAGGGCGAGACCACCAACGCCCAGCGCGAGAAGCTCTTCGAAGCCTTCCGGCAGGGCGAGATCTCGGTGCTCGTGGTCTCCAAGGTCGCGAACTTCTCCGTCGACCTCCCGGAGGCGACGGTCGCGATCCAGGTGTCCGGCACCTTCGGCTCCCGCCAGGAGGAGGCCCAGCGGCTGGGCCGGGTGCTGCGCCCCAAGGCGGACGGGCACGAGGCGCGGTTCTATTCGGTCGTCGCGCGCGACACCATCGACCAGGACTTCGCTGCCCACCGCCAGCGCTTCCTGGCCGAGCAGGGCTACGCGTACCGGATCGTGGACGCGGACGAGCTGCTGGCGGCCGACGAGGACGTCTGAGCCGGACGGCCGCTGAGCCCGACGACCACTGAGCCCGACGGCCGCCGGGCTCAGACCGCCGGGGACCGGCCGGCCGCCGGCTCCCGTGCGGTGCGCGGCGACGGGAGACCGCCGCCCGGAGCCACCGGCGGCCGCCGGGTCCACCAAAAGACCGCCGCCAGCAGGGCCGGCCCGAGCAGGGGATACGGGGACGCGAACGGCTGCTGCCACCAGGGGATCCGCAGATCGAGATCGCCGGTGTGCGGGACGATCCACATCGTGCGGGCGGTGAAGGCGAGGGTGACGGCGGCCAGCAGCGCCCGGCGCCAGGGGTTGCGCCGGGTGCGAGCGGCGAGTGCGATCAGCAGCGGCACACACCAGACCCAGTGGTGGGACCAACTGATCGGCGAGACCAGCAGCGCCGTGACGGCCGTACACAGCACGCCCCAGCCGTCCAGGCCGCGGCGCAGAAAGACCCGGCGGGCGGCCCAGAGCCCGGCGGCCGCGGCGAGCAGGGCGGGCACCGCCCAGAGGAGGCCGGGCTCGGGCTGGTGCAGCACTCGGGTGATCAGGCCCTGGAGGGACTGGTTGTCGACGAGCCAGACCTTGCCGACCCGGCCGGTCTCGAACATCCGCCGGGTCCAGAACTCGATGCTGGCACCGGGCAGCACCAGCCAGCCCACCAGCACCGAGCACAGGAACCCGGCGAGCGCGGTGCAGGCGGCCTTCACCCGGCCGGTGACGAGCAGGTAGACGGCGAAGAGCGCCGGGGTGAGCTTGATGCCGGCCGCGATCCCCGTGGCGAACCCCTTGAAGCGGGCGCCGTCCGGGCGGGAGAGGTCCCACAGGACCAGGCAGGTCAGCGCGAGGTTGACCTGCCCGAACACGAAGGTCTGGAAGACCGGCTCCAGCCAGAGGCCGAGCGCGGTGGCGGTCAGCAGGAAGGGCGCGGTGTGGGCGGCCCTGCCCAGGCCGGCGGCCTTGCAGGAGAGGTGGATGAGCAGCGCGAGCAGCGCCGCGTTGACGAGCACGCAGACGACCTTGAGCGTGCCGAGCGAGAGCCAGGTGGTCGGTATGAAGAGCAGGGCGGCGAAGGGCGGATAGGTGGCCGGAAGTGCCCACTTGGTGACCGTGAAGCCGTAGAGATCACCGCCGGTGGCGGCGGCCTGTCCCTCGGCCCGGTAGACCGCTATATCGGACATCGGCAGCGGCTGGACCTGGTAGAGCACCCAGAGTCCGGCGAAGGACGCCAGGAGCAGCGCCGTGGCGAGCGCCAGCCGGCCGGGATGGGCGGTGCTCTGCGCCCAGGTGCGTCTCCACGTCCATGTCCCCTCGACGGCAGACACCCGCTGACCCCTCCCCGTTGCCCTGAGCGCGCCTGTCGCGGTGACGCTAGTGGATCGAGGCCGACCGTCCGTAACGGTTTCCGGTCATCCGGATGTCGACGCGGGGGCCGGCTTCGCGCGCCCGATCGCGCGTGTGGTGTGCATGATCTGTACGCGCCTGGGCGGCACGCGTGTGATGCGGCTTCTTGCCCGTATTGTGCGCCGCGCGGGCGGACAAGGGCGGCCGGGGCGCGCGCTCGGTTCCATGTGGCGGGGCCGCGGCATCAGTCGTCCGCGTACTCGCCCATGACGACGACGCTGAAGGCGGCCGAGGCGAAGACCTTGATCGCGCGGAGGGCGTTGCCCACGACATAGCGGTGCTCGTGGGTGTCCGCCGGATCGCGCCCGGGGCCGACGCCGAGGGCCGTGGCGCCCTTGGCCGGGTGGAGGGAGACGGGGTGGACAGGACCTGGGGGAATCGCTGCGCTGCTCATGACTCCATGATGGAATTCACGCGATTGCAGCACATCGGTCCATAGGTCCATCCCTGTGGGCCGGATGTCCGTCTTCAGGCCCACCCCGCCCCCTACGGGAGACGGATGCCCGCCGTCGCGCCGGAAACCGCCGCGGCCCGCCGTAAATCCGTTGGCGCCCCCGTGAGCCGCTGACTACAATCGCGCGTCTGCCTGCCTCCCGTCGAGGAGTGCCGCCGACCGGTCGGAAACCGGCCGGCCCTTCGCTTCACGCCGCTGAACCCGCACACGCAGGACCCGCGCTGTGCACCGACACCGGCCCGCCGCGCCCGCGCTCGACCGGCGCGCGCCCGCCGACGTACCCGCCACGGAGGCAACGCCGTGCCCTCGCACGCCCCCCACCCGACCACGGAGCCGCGCACCGAAAGCTCCCAGCCGGCATCCGACGACCCGCTCCTGCGCGAAAGGGCCCACCTCGCGGCCTCCCGCTCCGCCCTGCGCGCGATGCGGGCCGACGCCGAGGCGCTGAACATCGCCGATGTCACCGCGAACTGGGTCAACGCCGAGGTTCTCCAGGGCGAGATCGACGCCCGGATCAAGGCGCTCGCCGACCTCTCGCACACCCCGCTCTTCTTCGGCCGCCTCGACTATCTCCACGCGCCGGGCCTCGACCTCGCCGAAGGCGCCGCCGGAGAAAGCTTCTACATCGGCCGGCGGCACGTCCACGACGCCGACGGCGACCCCATGGTCATCGACTGGCGCGCGCCCGTCTCCCAGCCGTTCTACCGGGCCTCCAAGAAGGACCCGATGGACCTCAAGCTGCGCCGCCGCTTCGGTTACACGGCCGGCGAGTTGACCGCCTACGAGGACGAGCACCTCACCGACCCGGCCGAGGCCGCCCGGACCAGCGCCCTCCTCCAGTCGGAGATCGAGCGGCCGCGCGTCGGCCCCATGCGGGACATCGTCGCCACCATCCAGCCGGAGCAGGACGAGATCGTACGGGCCGGCATCGGCGGCTCGGTCTGCGTCCAGGGCGCGCCGGGCACCGGAAAGACGGCGGTCGGCCTGCACCGTGTCGCCTATCTGCTGTACGCGCACCGCGAGCGGCTGGCCCGCTCCGGCACCCTCGTCATCGGCCCGAACCGCTCCTTCCTCCACTACATCGAGCAGGTGCTGCCGGCCCTCGGCGAGCTGGAGGTCAAGCAGGCCACGGTCGATGACCTGGTCGGGCATGTGGAGGTACGCGGTACGGACGAGGCGGCCGCCGCGACCGTCAAGGGCGACGCCCGGATGGCGGAGGTGCTGCGGCGGGCGGTCCGCTCGCACATCACGCCGCCGCAGGAGCCCTGTGTGGTCGTCCGCGGCTCCCGCCGCTGGCGGGTACCCGCCTATGAACTCGAAGAGATCGTCCAGGAGTTGCGGGACCGCGAGATCCGCTACGGCGCGGCCCGGGACGCCCTGCCGCAGCGGATCGCCCATGCCGTGCTGGTGCGGATGGAGCAGGCGGGCGAGGCCCCGGACGACCGGGTGCAGGACGCGGTGGCCCGTAACACCGCCGTGAAGGCCGCGGTCAAGGCGGTCTGGCCGCCGGTCGATCCGGCGAAGCTGGTGCTGCGGCTGCTGGGCGACGCCGACTTCCTCGCCGAGCAGGCCGAGGGGATTCTGACCCCGGAGGAGCAGAAGACGATCCTGTGGAACAAACCGGCCCGCAGCGTGAAGAGCGCCAAGTGGTCCGCCGCGGACGCGGTGTTGATCGACGAGGCGACGGACCTGATCGCGCGCACCCCGTCGCTGGGCCATGTGGTCCTCGACGAGGCCCAGGACCTCTCCCCCATGCAGTACCGCGCGGTCGGCCGCCGCTGCACGACCGGCTCCGCGACCATCCTCGGCGACATCGCCCAGGGCACCACTCCCTGGGCGACCAACACCTGGGAGGAGGCGCTGACCCACCTGGGCAAGCCCGGTTCGGCCGTCGAGGAGCTCACCCAGGGCTTCCGCGTGCCGCGCGAGGTCATCGCCTACGCGTCCCGGCTGCTCCCCGCCATCGCCCCCGACCTGACGGAGGCCACCTCGATCCGGGAGTCGGCGGGCGACTTCGCGATCCGTCCGGTCGACCCGGCCGGCCTGACCGCCGCCACCCTCGCGGCCTGCGACGACGCCCTCGCGAAGGAGGGCTCGATCGGCCTGATCGCCGCGGAGGCCCGGATCCCGGAGCTGCGCTCGGCCCTGGAGGCGGCGGGCGTGACCTGCCTGGCCCCCGGCGAGGAGACCTCTGCCGAGGCCCGGCTGACGCTGGTGCCCGCCACCCTCGCCAAGGGCCTGGAGTACGACTACGTGGTCCTGGACGAGCCCGCCGCGATCGTCGACGGCGAACCGGACGAACGGACCGGCCTGCGCCGCCTGTACGTCTGCCTGACCCGTGCGGTCTCCGGCCTGACGGTGGTCCATGCGGCGGCCCTGCCGGAACAACTGGCCGACGGCTGAGGGGTTCTGCGGGCGGCCGCCGAGGGCACGGCGCCTGACGCGATTTTTCGGCGTCAGGCGCGGCGGCGTCAGGCGGTCAGGCGGTCAGGCGGTCAGGCGGTCAGGCGGTCAGGCGACCTTGGCGCAGATCATCGTCGCGCCGTCGTAGACATTCCAGGAGTAGCGGTAGCGGCCCGGCTCCCCCGGGCAGGCGCCGGTGCCCGCCGAGGCCCGCAGGACGGCCGTGACCTGCATGATGTAGTCGAACTCCCGGGGCACCCGGTCGGCGCTGCAATTCCACGCGGTGAGCAGGTTCGCCGGTCCGGGGCGGCCGCCCCGGGCCTTGGCGAGGAAGCACTGCCCCTTGCGGAACTGCCGCTCCACACACAGGTTGGTGGACGAGGAACCCGTCCCGCCGTGCCACCAGCCACCCCGTCCACCGCCGGAGGGACAGCCCCCGGCCCCGGTCACCCGCAGCACCCGCAGATACGCACCGGCGGCCCCGCAGCCGACCCGCACCGGCGCCGAGCGGCTCCAGTTGCCGTAGCCGTCCTGGTAGGCATCGAGGCAGTCCCCGCTCCGTACGGCGGCGAAGGCCGCATCGACCGGGCTCGGGGTACGGGGCGTGCCCGCCGTGGGCCGCGAACCGGCCCCGCCGCTTGAGTACGTACCGCTGGACGTACTGCCGGCCGTGCTGCCGGACGTACCGCTCGACGAGCCGGAGGTGTCCGTGGCTTCCCAGGGCTTCCAAATGAAGACCACGAACGCGATGCACAGGAGCACCGGCCAGAAACAGCCACTGCCGGACGAGGAGTTGGCGGCCTGCGGGGTGGGCGCGGTCTTGGCGGAGGCGGCGGGCTTCGACGAGGCGGACGTGCCGGTCTTCGACGAGGCGGACGCGGTGGCCTTGGACGAGTTCGCCGAGGCCCGGGCCCGCTTCTCCCGCAGCGCCTCTTGGGCGCGCTTCTGCCGCTCCCGCTCGGCGCGTTCCCGGCGCTGCTTCTCCGCGGCCTGCGCGGTCGCCCGCGCCTGCGCCCGCTTGCGCGCCTCCGCCTCCTTGCGCTCCCGCTCCTCCTGCTTCTGCCGCGCCGCCCGCTCCTCCTGCTCCCGGTGCGCGGCCCGCTGCTCGGTGTAGACGCGGGTGGGCCCCGGCGGCGGGACCTGTTGCGTCCCCTCGTCGGCGGCGGGCGGCTGCGCGCCGGTGGTCTTGCGCAGGGCCCGCCCCTGCGCCTCGTATTTCTCGATCAGGGCGGTCCACCGCGGCGGCAGCCAGCGCTCGCCGCGCCGCGAGGTCGGCATCCGGTCGAGCTCCTCCAGGAACTGCCGCAGCACATCGGCGGGTTCGGGCCGCTCGCCCGGATCGGCGGCCAGGCACGGGCGGATCAGCGGGGTCAGCTCCCGGGGCAGCCCCGTCAGATCGAGCGCACCGCGCTGCACGAGCGTCAGCAGCCGGATCGTGTCGTCGGTTTCGGGGTACGGCGGGCGGCCGACGGCCAGATAGAAGAGCGTCGCGCCCAGTGAGTACACGTCGGACGCCGTGGTGGACTGCTCGGCACGGGCCTGCTCCGGCGAGGTGAAGGCGACGGTGCCCAGCGTCAGCGTCGTCCGCGTGATGTCGTTGGCGTGCGAGATGCCGAAGTCGATGAGCCGGGGCCCGGCCAGCGGCAGCAGGATGTTCTGGGGTTTGACGTCCCGGTGGACGATGCCCTCGTCATGCAGGATCACCAGCGCCTGCGCGGTACCCGCCGCGATCCAGCGCACCGCGGAGCCGGGCAGCCGGCCCGCGCTGCGGACGAGCTCGGAGAGCGCGGGCGCCGGTATGTACTCGATCGCCATCCAGGGCAGTTCGGCGTCCGGATCGGCGTCGCGCACCCGGGCCGTATAGGCGCTGTCGATCCGCCGGGCCAGCGTCACCTCGCGGGCGAACCGCCGCCGGTCGGTATCGCTGACGACGCCCTCGGCGAGCAGCGTCTTGACCGCGGCCAGCGAGCCGTCGACCGCGGACCGCGCCAGATAGATCCGCCCCATACCCCCGGAGCCGAGCCGTCCCAGCATCCGGTAGCCGCCGAGCCGCCGCGGGTCGTCACCACCGAGCGGCTTGACTCCCATACCCGTCATGCCGTGTCACCCTCCCCCTGGTCCCCCCACCGTGACACTCGTCAAACAGTGCCACGCCAAAGGGAGTTGAGGAAGCGGGCCGGGTGGGGGCGCGGTGGGCCCGATGGGCCCTCTTCCCTAGGGGGCCGCGCCTCTCAGCGTCGTCGGGTGCGCGACGCTCTCAGCCCGGCGAATCCTCGGCTGTCCCGGCTGTCCCGGCTACCTCGGCCGCCTCGGCTACCCCGGCCGCCTCAGCCGCCTCGGATCCCTCAGACCCGCTGGGCGACGGGCAGATCCAGCGCCTCCCGCCACTCCCGTACCGCCGCCGCCTCCACCGGGGCCGACCAGCCGGCGGGGCGGGCCGCGCCCCCGATGTGGAACGCGTCGAGACCGGCCGCCCGCAACGCCGGCAGATGGCCGAGCCCGAGGCCGCCGCCTACCAGGATCCGCGGCGCGTAGCCGGGCTCGCCCGCCGCCGTACGCGCCTGCTCGGCGAGCAGCGTCGGCAGCCCCCGGTCGACGCCCTGCGCGGACCCGGCGGTCAGAAAGGTGTCGAGCCCGGCGGCTCCGGCCGCCCCGGCCAGCTCCTGGCGCAGCGCGTCCCGGTCGGCGGCCCGGTCGATGGCCCGGTGGAAGGTCCACCGGCAGCCGTCGATCACCTCGGCCAGCGCCGTCACCGCCGCCAGATCCGGCCGCTCGTCCGGCGTGAGGAATCCGAGGACGAACTCCTCGGCACCCTCCGCCCGCAGGGCCGCGGCCTCCTCGCACAGCGCCGCCACATCGCCCGCCGCGAAGCCGTCGGTGGCCCGCAGCATCACCCGCAGCGGAAGGCCGACGGCCGCCCGGATCGCCGCGAACGTGGCCCGGGGCGGGGTGAGCCCGTCGGCCGCCATGTCCGTCACCAGCTCCAGCCGATCGGCCCCGCCGGCCTCGGCGGCGACCGCGTCCTGCGGGCCGAGCGCGATCACCTCCAGCAGCGCGCGCTTGCTCATATGACCCAATCCTTCGCTGACGACATGACGGGACGGACGGACCCCATAACAGGTCTAGTCCAATATCCCAGAGTACGGGCCACCCGGCCCTCCGGACACCAGCCCCTCACCGGCACGCCCGTAATCCGCCCATACGCCTTACCCGCCCCCACCCGCGCGACCACCCGCCGACCGTCTTTGGCCCCCGGGACGACCGCCGCCCCCTTCTGCACTCGCCGCGGCCGTCCGCAAACCTGACCGGGCCTCACCCTCCGCCCCGGATTTCGCCGGGTGCGAGGCACAATGGCTGGCATGAACCCCGTGCCCCGTACGGCAGACACCACCGACCCGGCGCCGGAGCTGCGGCAGCGCTGGGCCGACACCGTCACCGCGGCCCGCGGCACCAAGAACCCCACGGCCCCCGACCCGGCCCCGTACGCGGACAACCTCCTGTCCCGCTGGCGCGAACCGCAGCGCCGCTACCACACCGTCGACCATCTGGCCGCGGTCCTGCTGCGCATCGACGAACTGGCCGAGCACGCGGATGACTTGCCCACCGTCCAGTTGGCGGCCTGGTTCCACGACGCGGTCTACCGCCCGGACCGCTCCGAGAACGAGGAGCGCAGCGCGGCTCTCGCCGAGCGGGCACTGCCCGAGCTGGGCATCGGCGCGGCCCGCACGGCCGAGGTCGCCCGCCTGGTGCGGCTCACCGTCACCCATGACCCGGCGCCCGACGACCCCGACGGCGAGGTGCTCTGCGACGCGGATCTCGCGGTGCTCGCCGGGTCCCCCGACCAGTACGCCGCCTACGCCGCCGCGGTCCGCGCCGAGTACGCGTTCGTCCCCGACCCCGACTTCACCGCGGGCCGCTCCGCCGTCCTGACCCAGCTCCTCTCCCTCCCGCGCCTCTTCCGCACCCCTCGCGGGTACGACCTCTGGGAACACACTGCTCGGCGCAACCTCGCTACGGAGCTGGATCTGCTGCGGGGGGCGTAGGGGGGCTTGGGCCTTGGCGGGTCTCGTACTCGGCTGCGGGTGCCGTTGTGGCTGGTCGCGCCGTTCCCCGCGCCCCTGTTTTGGTCGCCGTACGTCGCTTGGTGCGGCGCCGTTGGTGGCTGGCGCCGTTGCGGGGTCCGTGGTTGCCGCGGGGGTCGGAGGGGACGCACCGGGACCCGTCCTCGGCGCGGGCGACGCGGCTACGAGCGATTGATTGCCCCGGTGTTTGCTCCGGTCCTGCGGGCGGGCCCCGGTACATCCCCTCCGACCGTCCCCCGTTGCCGTCTGCCGGTCGGTGGCACCGTCCGTCACAGCCCAGCTCGGCCCGCGTCCAAGCTGCTGGGGACGGCCCGGCCAGGTGCTTGCCAAGAGGTGCCGCCGCATCGCCGTAACGGTCATCGGTACGGCGGGACGGCCGCGCACGCACGGTGGTCGGAGGGGATGCCCGGTGCCCCGCCCGCAGGACTGGAGCGAACACCGGGGTGCCTTACCTCTGGGACCAGGGCCGCCCGCGCCGAGGACGGGGTACCGGGCGTCCCCTCCGACCCGCCACCCACCCGCCGTAGGC
>NZ_JBHXFI010000088.1:0-2430 GCF_042724075.1 Streptomyces sp. NPDC127097
GCTGGGGGCGCCGGCAGTTGTTGCTTACCTGCTTCGGGAGCCGGCGCCGGCCCGGCCCGGGGGCCGGCGCCGCGCCCAGGTGTGAGCGGACGCGGACCGGGCACCCGCAGCCGTGAACCACGAGGCGACCCGAAGGAGCCGGCCCATGCAGCGTCACGAGGTGCCCGACCCGCCACCCCCGGGCCCGCTGGACCCCGTCCACCCCGAGCCCCAGCCGCCGCCGGTCCCCGACCCGGACCCCGCCCAGGACCCCGAGCCCACACCACGGCCCGGCCCCCGCCCCGACCACGGTCCCGACCCCGGCTCGCGCGCCGCCGGGCCGCCCGGCGGGGCACGCCACGGACGACCGGCGTAACTCCCGGGTACGGCGCCGGCCGGCTGCTCCCCGGCCGCGTGCCCCACGCCGTCAGTCGCCCATTCCCCGGGCCCGCCGATGACCGCCCCGGCAGGGCGGAGATGCGGATGATCCCGTTGGCCCGCAGCCTGGAGGTACGGGAGTCTCCGACGCGGGTGACGCGGGAGCCGGCCCGGCATGGGCATCGTGTCCAGAGGCCGTGCGCATGGCGAGGACGGTGTGTCGTCCGCGTGCTCAGCGTGTCCGGTGGCGACCGTCGGCGACGCGCAACGTAGGGAGCAGCAGTGACCAGACACCGCAAGTCCTCGCACCCGAAGATGGGCGAGGGTCACAGCATGCACAAGGGAACCGAGCAGCACGGCTGGTCGCCCGACGTCGACCAGACCGAGCAGCAGAAGAACGAGAGCGCCGGCCGGTCGTTCCGCCCGGAGGAGTACGCGCCCGAGAAGGACCGCAGCAAGGAGTCCGGCGGCGGACAGGAGAAGGTCCCGCCGGCGAGCGAGGTCAAGAGCGAGACGCGTTCCGGTGAGCGCCGGGCTGCCGAAACCAAGGAGAAGGGCATGCGGGACATGGGGCGCAAGGGCCCCTCGCGCCGGCCCAGCGGCGGCAAGGACGCGGAGGCGCACACCGGCGTCGACCCGCAGGAACCCTGACCCCGGCGGCCCGGCACCCCTGGGTAACGGCTGCCCGAAGCACAGAACGGGGCGGATTCGGTCGTGAGTCCGCCCCGTTCTCCGATGTCCGCCCTTTCTCCAAGGAGCGAAGATGAGAGCCCTGACGTGGCACGGCAAGCGCGACGTACGCGTGGACACGGTCCCCGACCCCACCCTCAAGGAGCCGGCCGACCTCATCGTCCGCATCACCTCCACCGGTATCTGCGGCTCCGACCTGCATCTGTACGAGGTCCTCGGCCCCTATCTCGACCCCGGTGACATCCTCGGTCACGAGCCGATGGGCATCGTCGAGGAGGTCGGTCCCGAGGTCACGGAGGTGTCCGTCGGCGACCGTGTGGTGGTGCCGTTCAATGTCTCCTGTGGCACCTGCTGGATGTGCGGGCAGGGGCTCCATTCGCAGTGCGAGACCACTCAGGTCAAGGACCGTGGGATGGGTGCCGCCCTCTTCGGATTCTCCAAGCTCTATGGTCAAGTGCCGGGCGGACAGGCGGAGTTGATGCGGGTCCCGTTCGGCAACACGCTGCCCGTGAAGGTGCCGCACGGCCCGCCGGACCAGCGGTTCGTCTATCTCTCCGATGTGCTGCCCACCGCCTGGCAGTCCGTCGTCTACGCCGACGTCCCTCCCGGCGGCACGGTCACCGTGCTCGGGCTGGGCCCGATCGGCGACATGGCCGCCCGGATCGCGCTGCACAAGGGCGCGAGCAAGGTCATCGGCGTCGACCTCGTCCCCGAACGCCTCGCCCGCGCCCGCGAGCGCGGGGTGCACACCCTCGATCTGAACGAGTACGGGAAGAACCTGGGGGAGGAGATCCGCGCACTCACCGCGGGACGCGGCACCGACGCCGTCATCGAGGCGGTCGGCATGGAGGCCCATGGGGCTCCGTTGGCGCGGGCCGCCCAGAATCTCGCCGGTCTGCTGCCCGATGCCGTGGGGGAGAAGGTGATGGGCCGGGCCGGGGTGGACAGCATGACGGCGTTCAACACCGCCGTCGACGCGGTCCGCCGTGGCGGCACGATCTCGCTCATCGGTGTCTACGGAGGGAGTGTCGACCCGGTGCCGATGCTGACCCTGTTCGACAAGCAGATCCAGCTGCGGATGGGGCAGGCCAACGTCCGGCGGTGGGTCGACGACATCATGCCGCTCCTCAACGACGCGGATGTGCTCGGCGTGGACGGTTTCGCCACCCACACCCTGCCGCTCGAAGACGGGCCGGAGGCTTACCGGACGTTCCAGGCGAAGGAAGACGGCATGGTCAAGACCGTGCTCACGCCCTGAACGGCAGGCCGGTGGGGGGGGGGGGGGGGGGGTGGGCCCCCCCCCCCGCCCCCCGCCCACCCCCGAACACGAGTTGGTTGGGCCGCCGGCCCCCAGGCCCCACGCACCCACGGCCCCAAATCAAC
>NZ_JBHXFI010000088.1:2440-23357 GCF_042724075.1 Streptomyces sp. NPDC127097
CTCCCCCCCCTCCCCACCCCCCTTCCCCCACACCCTCCCCCCCCCCACCAGCCGGCCCGCGGGCGGGGCGCGCCCCGGCCCCCCCCCCCCCCCCCCCGGCCCGGAGCCGTCCGGCTACCAGTAGTGCTTGCGGCCGGCGACCGCATGCCCCATGGCACCGAGGACCCAAAGGATCAAGCCGATGACGGCGAGAATGATGCCGATGGTCCACAGAATGCCGATGCCGGTCAGGAACCCGATGACAAGCAGGATGATTCCGAGAACGATCACGATGCGCTCCGATCTGGCATGCGTGTGTATTCATCACTTTGATCCTGTATTGCCCCTGGGGCAACCGCTCGTCGGCGGAGATCAGCCGTAGCGCCCGGCCACACCGGACCGCCCGGTTGGCCGCGGCCGCCGGGCCCGGACGGCCGTACCGCTCGGGAGGCCGGGCCCCGGAGCGCGCTCTACGCTGGGTGAGGAAGCCGGCGACCGAGTGCGGTGAGGCGGTGGAAGGCTCGTGGCCGTACGACACCAGCTGATCAGGCGGTCGCCCGAGGAGCTGTGGGCGGTGCTCGCCGACCGCTCCCGCTACCAGGACTGGGTGGTCGGCACCGCGCGTTCGCGGCCGAAGGACGGCGACTGGCCGGAGGTCGGCGCCACGCTCGAATACACCGTGCGCCTGGGGCCCTGGGAGGCCGCCGGGCACACCGTCGTCCGCCACAGCGATCCGCCGCGCACCCTCGAACTGGAGGTGGACAGCGGCCGGCTGGGCACCGCCCGGATCGCCGTCGAGGTACGTCCCTGGGGCGCCGACTCCCTGGTCATCGTCGACGAACACCCCCTGGCCGGACCGGGCGGGCGGCTGCACAACGCGGCGCTCGACCTGCTGCTTCAGCTGCGCCACCGCAGCATGCTCAGCAGGCTCGCCGAGGTGGCCGAAGAGGCCCCGGTCCGCACACCCGGCGGAGCCTGACCGGCGTCCCGCCCGGGGCGGGCGGGTGCACCACGGCCGGGCGAACAGGAGGCAGCGATGCCGGACGCAGTGGTGATCGGTGCCGGACCCAACGGACTCGTCGCGGCCAACCTGCTGGCCGACGCCGGGTGGACGGTGGAGGTGCTGGAGGAGCAGGAGGAGCCGGGCGGCGCGGTCCGCAGTGACCGTGCGGTGCACCCCGACTTCGTCAACGACCTGTGCAGTTCGTTCTATCCGCTGGCCGTCGCCTCCCCGGTCCTCGGCGCCCTGAAGCTGTACGAAGAGGGGCTGGTCTGGAGTCATGCGCCCCAGGTGCTGGCCCATCCGCTGACCGACGGCCGCTGCGCGCTGCTGGGCCGCGCCACGGCCGGCACGGTGGCGGGGCTGGAGACCTTCGGCGCCGGCGACGGCGCGGCCTGGCAGGAACTGTGCGACGTCTGGGACCGGGTCGGCGGCGACCTCCTCGACGCGCTGTTCACCCCCTTCCCGCCGCTGCGCGTCCTGGCCCGGCTCGCCGCCCGGCTCCGCGCTGCCGGCGGGCTGCGGCTGGCGCGGATGCTGCTGCTGCCCGTACGGCGCCTGGGCGAGGAGGAGTTCCACGGCGAGGCGGGCCGGCTGCTGCTGGCGGGCAACGCCCTGCACGCCGACCTCGCCCCCGAGGCCACCGGCAGTGGCGGCTTCGGATGGCTGATGTCGATGCTCGGCCAGCACTACGGCTTTCCGGTACCGGCCGGTGGTGCCCAGTCGCTCACCTCCGCCCTGGTGCGGCGCCTGCACCGCCGGGGCGGGGTGCTGCGCTGCGGGGAGCGGGTCGACGAGATCGTCGTACGCTCCGGGCGCGCGGTAGCGGTGCGTACCGCGATCGGTGAGACCGTGCCGGGCCGCCGCGCCGTGCTGGCGGATGTGTCCGTGCCCGCCCTGTACGGCCGGCTGGTCGACTCCCGGCACCTCCCCGGCCGGCTGCCGGCGGACCTGCGGCGCTTCCAATGGGACTTCGCCACCTTCAAGGTGGACTGGGCGCTCGGCGGCCCGGTGCCGTGGACCGCCGGGGCCGCCGCCACCGCGGGCACCGTGCATCTGGCCGACGGCATGGACGAACTCACCCGCTTCGCCGCCCAGATCGCCGCGGGCCAGGTGCCCGACCGGCCGTTCGCGCTTTTCGGCCAGATGACCACCGCGGACGCCACCCGCTCCCCGCCGGGCACCGAGGCGGCCTGGGCCTACACCCATGTGCCCCACCGGATCCGGGGGGACGCGGGGGACGACGGGATCGGCGGCGCCTGGGGCCAGGGGGACCAGGAAGCGATGGCGGACCGGCTGGAGGAGCAGGTCGAGCGCTTCGCGCCGGGCTTCCGGTCCCGGATCAAGGCGCGCCGTATCCTCGCCCCGCCCACGCTGGAGGCGCTGGACGCCAATCTGCACGGGGGCGCCCTCAACGGCGGTACGGCCGCCCTCCACCAGCAGCTGGTGTTCCGCCCGCTGCCGGGTCTCGCCCGTCCGGAAACCCCCGTGGCGGGCCTCTACCTGGCCTCCGCCGGGGCCCACCCGGGCGGCGGGGTGCACGGCGCCCCCGGCGCCAACGCGGCCCGCGCGGCGCTGCGCACCCGCACACCGACCCGCGTCCTCGGCCGGGCACAGCGCGCACTCCACCGCGGCAGCGCAGCACCGCGCACGCTGGAGGACTGACGTGACGGGGTGTCAAAATCCTTCCCAGGACGCACACCTAGGTGTCTCATCCGCTGTCGGCCCGCTATCCAGGCCCCCCGCGGCTCAAGCGGTTGCGGCCGGTCCGGCCGGCAGCGCGGCCAGCAGCATCAGGGCCACGTCGTCCTGCCGGTCCGCGTCGCCGTGCCGGATCTCCAGGAGGGAGTCGGCGAGCCGGTCCGGGCCCAGGGGCGGTGCGTCGTTGAGGCGTCCGGCGAGGTCGGCGACGGAGCGGTCCGGATCGGCCCCCGGCGTTTCGATCAGGCCGTCGGTGTAGAGCGCCAGGACGGACCGCGGCGGCAGGGTGATCTCCGTGGCGGAGTACCGGGCCCCGGGCTCGATGCCCAGCAGCAGCCCCGGGGGCACATGCAGCACCGTGGTGTGCCGGTCGGGGTGGCGCAGCAGCGGCGGCGGATGGCCGGCACCGGCCAGACGCGCCCGGCGGGTGCGCAGGTCGATGTGGACGTACAGACAGCTGGTGAACAACCCCGGGTCCAGATCGGTCAGCAGCCGGTTCGTCCGGGCCAGCACCTCGTCCGGCGCGGCCCCGGCGGTGGCGTAGGCGCGGACGGCGGTGCGGACCTGCCCCATGAGGGCGGCCGCCGCCGCGTTGTGGCCCTGGACGTCGCCGATGACGGCGGCGACGCTGTGCTCGTTGAGGCGGATCAGATCGTAGAAGTCGCCACCGATGTCCATACCGCGGGTCGACGGCAGGTAACGGGCGGCGACGGCGAACCCCGGCACCGGTGGCAGCCCGTGCGGCAGCAGGCCGGCCTGGAGATCGTGCGCCAGCTGCTGCTTGGTGTCGTACAGCCGGGCCCGGTCCAGCGCCTGGGCGATCAGCCCCGCCAGTGAGGTCAGGACCTGGCGTTCCTCCAGGCTGAAGGTGCGGGCCCGGGTGTACGCGAGGATGCAGCAGCCGACCGGACGGCCGGACACGATCAGCGGCAGCACGGCCCGCGCCGCCTTGCCGGTCAGCCGCGGCAGTCCCGGGTAGTCGTGCTCGATCTCCTCGGGGGACGAGAAGAAGCGGGGCTCCCCGGTGGCGAGGGCATGGACGGCGGGGCTGTTGGCGGCGCCGAGGGCGACGCCTTCGAAGGCGGCGACCGCCTCGGCGGAGTAGCCGCGATGCCCGATGGTCCGCAGCCGGCCGGCCTCCGCCACGTACATGATCATGCCTTGGGCGCCGAACGCCGGCACGATCTGGTCGGCGACGAGATCGACCACGTCCTGCGTTCCCACGGCCTCGGTGAGGGCCGCCGCGAGATGCAGCACGTGGTAGATCTGCCCGGCCCGCACCGGCACGGTCTCCCCTTGCGCGGGTTCGGGGGTCACCGGGCCGTAGTCCTTGTCCGACGGGCTGATCCACACGCTCAGACCTCTGCTGTCGGGGAAGAGCCGGAAGGTGAGCCAGTGGTGCGGTGGCCGGCTGGCGGTGAACGACGTCGGCCGGCGGCTGATCACCGCGGCGCGGTAGCGGTCCTCGAAGACCGGGTCGCGCAGCCACGGCAGCGCCTCCCAGGGGCGCGTGCCGGTCAGCCGGGTGCCCTTCTCGCCGAGCAGCTCCGCCGCGCCCTGCGTGACCAGGGTGATACGTCCCTCCAGGTCGAGGGCGCAGCAGCCGCCGGGCAGCCGCTCCAGGTAGTCGGCCGCCGCCAGCGCCTCGGCCGGGCCCACGGCGCGCGCCGGCGGCGGCGTGAGGACCCGCGGCGCCTCGGTGGGACCGGAGCCGTCGGGCCGGGGGTGCCGGGCCAGCAGCGCCGCCAGCCGCCGGCACGCGGCCGTCACCGCGTCGCGTTCCGCCGCCGACAGCTCGGACGGATGGTCGGCGGGCCACAGCAGCAGCAAGGCGCCCAGGCTGCCGGCCGGGCTGCTGACCGGGGCCGCCGCCAGCGAGAAGTCGTAGGGCACCGCCACCGCCGTCCGCGGGAAGTCGCGGGCCATCTGCTGCTGGCCGCCCGCCCACACCAGGCGCTGTTCACGGGTGGCGACGGCGACCGGGATGGGGGCCGCCAGCGCGACCCGGTCCCACGGCGCCAGGAACGGCGCCGGTACCCCGCTCATGACGGTCAGCTGGAGGACCGGCGCGTCGGCGGCCAGCACATAGACCCCGCCGACGGACGCCCCGGTCTCCTCCATCGCACGCAGCAGCGCCCGGCCCACCGGGTCGCCCGCCGGGCCGGGACCGGCCTCGCCGGTCATCGCGCACCTGCGCAGTGTCGTCGTGCCATCGAGACCCACTCCGGCCCGCCGGTTTCTCCCCGTGCCGAGACCGTCATGACGTCTCTCCCGGGACAGTGCTGACGTTACGCCGCTCACCGGGCCGCGGCACTCGCTGCCGGACCGGTGCCGGGCTGGTGCCGGACGGCTGCCGGCAGCCTCGGGACCAGGCACTTCGGCGCCAAGATGCGCTCAGCTCAAGCCGCGTATCATGAAGTGGCGCCTCTTTGTAGTGGCGCGGGCAGCATGTCGCCTCCGATTTCGGAGAGGAACATGGCCACAGGCGAAGAGGACGAGACCGAACGAGTTCGGCGTCCGTCCAGTAGGAAGACCGCCAAGAAGACCGTCAAAAAGACCGCCAAAAGCGCCGGCAGTGTCCGGGCGGGCCACCGCGAGAGCGAAAGCGACAGCGAACCGCCGCGCACGGGACGGCGTGTCTCGGCGCCACGTGCCATGCGGTACGCGGCGGACCAGCTCAAGGAACTGCTGGGGCGGGCCCCCGAGTCCGTCTCCGCGGTGCAGCCGACCGAGGACGGCTGGCAGGCGGACGTGGAAGTCCTGGAGCTGGAACGCGTCCCCGGGACGACCAGCGTGATGGCGACCTACCGGGTGATGCTGGACAAGGAAGGCGAACTGGTGGCGTACGAGCGCACCCGCCGCTACACCCGCGGCCAGATCGACCGCCGATAGGGCCCCGGGAAGCCACCCAGGACCGTTCGCCGGGCGAACGAGACGGCCGCTCCGCAGGTCGGAGCGAGCCGGTGAAGGGAGGCACCGTGACTGTGGTGCCGCAAAGCGGAGGTGCCGTTGCCGCAGGTGGCGGCGCGGGCTCCGGAAACCTCTACGACATCCTCGATCTGATTCTGGACCGCGGTCTGGTGATCGACGCCTTTGTGCGTGTGTCGTTGGTGGGCATCGAGATCCTCAAGATCGACGCCCGCATCGTCGTCGCGAGCGTCGACACCTACCTGCGCTTCGCCGAGGCATGCAACCGCCTCGACCTGGAGTCGGGACGCAAGGCGCCTTCCCAGCTGACCGACCTCGTCGGTGAGGTGACCGAGGGCGGCTCGCACGGCAAGACCAAGGGCGCGCTGTCCGGGGCCGCGGAAGCGGTGACCGATGCCCTCAAGGGCGGCGGCGATGACGACGAGGAGCACGAGTCGAGGCGCAAGGAGCCCGCCGAGCGGCGCGAGCGCTCCGCCCGCCGGCCGGCCCGGCGCCGAAAGGAGTGAGGAATGTCGGTCTACGTCTACTCCATCCTCGCGACCACCCATCCGCAGAACCTGGAGGGCCTCCACGGGGTGGGAGACCCCCCGTCCGACCTCCGCACGGTGCAGAGCAAGCGGCTGTCCGCCGTCGTCAGCGACGCCCCGGAGGAGCTGCGGCCCAAGCGCCGGGACCTCGGCGCGCACCAGGCCGTCCAGGAACGGCTGATGACCGACGGCACGATCCTGCCCTTGCAGTTCGGCTTCACGACCACGGACGACGAGGCCGTACGGGCCGTCCTGAAGGAGCGGGCGGACGAATTCGCCGAGCGGCTGGAGGCGTTGGAGGGCTGCGTCGAATACCACCTGAAGGCCGCCCAGGACGAGGATGCGCTGCTGCGGCAGATCCTCACGGAGTCGGATCAGGCACGACAGCTCAACGAGCAGATCAGAAGCGGCGACGCCACGCCCGAACTCCCGCTCGCCCTCGGTGAGATGGTCTCCCAGGAAGTGCAGGCGCGGCAGGAGCAGCTCGCCGCCGGGGTCCTCGACGCGCTGCGCGGCTTCGCCCGGGAGGAGCGCACCTCGCCACCGACCGGGAACGACTTCCTGAGCGTGTCCTTCCTGGTGGAGCAGGACAACGAGAAGAGCTTCCTCAGTGCGCAGCGGGATCTCGCCAAGGAGCTGGGGGAGGACTTCGACCTCCGGCTGCTCGGCCCGCTGCCCGCCTACAGTTTCGTTTAGGGGGTCCTCATGGGCCTGTTGAGTCACCTTGCCACCCTTCCGCTGGCGCCGGTGCGCGGCGTGGCCTGGGTCATGGAACGCGCCCTCGACGCCGCGGAGCAGGAGTACTACGACCCCGAACCCATCGAGCGGGAGCTCGCCGAGCTCGAACGCGCGCTGCTGGCGGGAGAGATCTCCGAGGAGACCTTCGACCGGCGCGAGGACGAGCTGCTGGACCGGCTGGACGAGATCAGGGCCCATGCCCAGGGCACCAACAGCTGACCGCGGTGGCCGCCGCGGAACGGGAGCGCCGCCCCGTGCTCCCGTCGCGACACCGGGAATCGAGGTGCAGCGGCCGTGAACGAACCCGTCGCCAGGCGGATGGGCGACTATCCCTCCCGGGCCGGCCCGTACGGCGGGCAGGGCTCGTCGGCCAACCTTGCCGACATCTTGGAGCGGGTCCTGGACAAGGGCATCGTCATCGCCGGCGACATCCAGATCAACCTGCTGGACATCGAACTGCTCACCATCAAACTGCGCCTGCTGGTCGCCTCGGTGGACAAGGCGAAGGAAATGGGCATCGACTGGTGGGAGCACGACCCCTCGCTCTCGTCCCGCGCGTCCGACGGCTACCGCTCGCTCGCCGACGAGAACAAACGGCTGCGCGCCGAGATCCGGGCCCTGCGCGAAGGCGACGAACTGCCCGCGGCCGAGGAGGAGGACGAGGAGGAGTACGAGTACGAGGACGAGGACGAGGGGGAGTACGAGGGCGAGGCCGAGGCCGCGGACGAGGAGGAGAAGCCCCGTCCCGCCGCCCGCCGAGCCACCGCTGCCCGTGGCACCCGCGCCAAGCGGCCCGAGCCCCGCCCCCGTGGCAAGAAGCGGCGGGACACCTCATGACCGAGGTCATCAGCTATGCGTACGCGGTCGCGCAGGACGCCGGCGGATCGCTGACGGAGGCGCTGTCCGGGCTGCCGGGGGTCGCGGACGCACCGGTGCATCTGGTGCGGGCCGGGGAGCGCGGTGACGTGGTGGTCGCCGTGAGCCCGGTGCCCGAAGAGGACTTCCACGAGGCGGCGCTGCGCGCCAACTTGGAGGATCTGGAGTGGCTGGAGTCGGTGGCCCGCGCCCATCACCGGGTGATCGAGGCGCTGGCCGCCCGTACCACCGTCCTGCCGCTCCGGCTGGCGACGGTGTATCTCGACGACGAGCGGGTGCGGCGCATGCTGGAGGCCCGTCAGCAGGCGTTCGCCGGCCGGCTGGCCGAGCTGGCCGCGCACACCGAGTGGGGCGTCAAGATCTATGTCGAGGCGCCCGCGCCCACCGACCGGCCGGCCACGCCGCCCCCGGACGCGGACGCGGGCCTGAGCCCCGGACGGGCCTACCTCAGCCACCGCAAGGCACAGCGGCACGCCCGGGAGGACGCCTACCGCGACGCCGAAGAGGTCGCCCGGCGCGTCGAGACCGCCGCCCGCGGCCATGCCGTCGACCGGGTCCAGCACCGGGTGCAGCAGGGCGAACTCGCCCGCGGCCCGGGCGAGAACGTCGTCAACGACGCCTACCTCGTGCCGCTCGGGCAGGCCGAGAGCTTCCGCGCGGACGTCAGCCGGGCCGCCGAGGGGCTGTCCGGGGTGCGGGTGGAGGTCACCGGGCCCTGGGCCCCGTACTCCTTCGCCACGCCGCCCGAGACCGAACCGGTGCGGGGGGCCGCGCCATGAGGCCGGCGGGCGGGCCGCCGGCAACGACGGACGAACCCCTGCCGGACCGGCAGATCGCGCTGATCGATCTGCTGGACCGGCTGCTCAGCGGTGGCGTGGTCCTCACCGGCGATGTCGTGCTCTCCATCGCCGACATCGACCTGGTCCGCATCTCGCTGCGCGCCCTGATCGTCTCCATCAGCGAACAGAACCCCTCCCCGTGGTCCGCCCTCACATCCCCGGTACGGGACGACCATGACGGCTGAGGACCGCCGGCCCGGCAACCGGTTCGACGATGTCGCCGACGCGGCCGACCGGGCCTTCCGTCTGCTGCCCGCGGCACCGCAGGACATTCCGATGCCCGGCGGCCCGGCGGCCCGGCATCCGGCGCACCGGATCAGCGCCGACCCCGACACGGTGGAGCGGGATCTGATCAAGCTCGTCCTCACCCTGGTCGAGCTGCTGCGGCAGCTGATGGAACGCCAGGCCCTGCAACGCGTCGATGCCGGGGACCTCACCGAGGAACAGGAGGAACGCCTGGGAGCGACGCTGATGATTCTGCACGACCGCATGGTGGAACTCTGCGCCCGCTATGAGCTGACGATGCAAGACCTCAATTTGGATCTGGGGCCGCTCGGGACCCTGCTGCCACCCGCCGAAGAACCCTGAAGGGAGCACGCCATGGGCATCGCGAAGAAGACCAGGAACCTCGGCCATATCGTCGAGGGAAAGGCCAAGGAGACGACCGGGAGAGCCCTCGGAAACAAGGGCCTCCAAAGGCGCGGCAAGGCGGAACAGGCCATGGGGAAAGTGAAGCAGGCGGTGGAAAAGGGCCGGGACAGTCTTAAGCACTGACCACCGCGGCCCCGCCGTCGCCTTTTCGCGACGGCGGGGCCGGCGCCCTCGGGTGTGCCACCCGCGGCGCCCCGGTCAGGGCTGCCGGCGCGCCTGCTCGGCGGCCGCCCGGCCCGCCTCGGACAGCCCGTTGGCGGAGCCGGTGCTGAGGGTGCCGCCGGCGCTCTCCAGATGCGCCCGGACGAACCACTGGAAGAGTTCCAGGGACCGCAGATGCTCGATGAGCAGGTCCTGGGTCACCGGGTCGATGCCCTCGGTGGCGGCCACCGCCGCCCGGTGGTCCTCGATGACGCCCGAGTAGACGACGTCCAGCGCACCGAGGTGCTCGATGGCCTGCGCCCGGCCGACGGAGTAGTCCCCCCAGTTCCGCTCGGCGGTCAGCGCCCCGGGTGTCCCGGTGGGGGAGCCGCCGAGCGTCGCGATGCGCTCCGCGGTCGCGTCGACCATGGCACGGACCGCGTCGACTTGCGGATCGAGCATTTCGTGGACGGCGATGAAGTGCGGCCCCACGACATTCCAGTGCACATGCTTGAGAGTGAGGGCCAGGTCATTGAGCGCGTGCAGCCTCATCCGCAGCCGTCCGATGACCTCTCCCCCTTCGGCCTCGGTCATACCGGGAACGGTATAGGCGGGGGAATTGCTCGCAGCCACGATGCATTCTCCTTTCACCACAGGTCGGCTCTTCCTGTCGTGCCAGTCCGCGTGCCCGGCAACTCCGCCAGGAAACACCGGGACGCCTCGCTTTCCGAATTCCGCCGCCGCGGTCCGGCCGATTCCGAAGTGCGAGGTGTGCGCGGATCACCGCAGACTGTTGAGGCGACCGGACCACTTCCGGTGAGGAGCCGATGTGACGACCGACGGTGACCAGGGGCGGCGGCGGTTCGCCGCGCGGGTGGCCGATCCGGCCGTCGCACCGGTGCCCGGCACCTGGCAGGCGGCCTGCCGATGAGTACGCCGCCCGCCTACTTCGAGGCGATGTACGCCGGCGCGGTCGACCCCTGGGACCTCGCCGGACGCTGGTACGAGCAGCGCAAATACGCCCACCCGGCGGCACCCTCGTCACCGTGCACGGGAACCACCCCGTCCCCGAACATCACCGCACCGGCCGCGAACTCGCCCCGCTGCTCACCGCGCTGCCCGGCCTGCGGCCGCTGACCGAGACCCAGGACCCCGACTTCACCCTTCAGGTCTTCTGGCGCTGCTACTCCGACGCGAGCGCGCCGCCCTCACCCGCGGCGCAAGAGGGCCTGGTGGCCGAGGTGCCCGGAGACCGCGGCGGCGGCCTCCGCTCCTGAGCCGCTCCGGGAGCGGAGCCGGCGCCTGGGATCGGCCTTCGTCGCGGGCCCGGCCACACGCCGCCCGTACGGACCCTCACCGCTGGTTGAAGCGGTCCGCCGCCCGTTCGTTGAGGGCGCCGAGGACACCGCGGAGCCGACGGGCCGGTGGCCGTTCCCCGGCGGCGACCGTCGAACCGTCGACGGTGCCCCGCGCACCGTTGCGGGGCAGCACCCGGGCGACCGCGGACACCAGCCGGGTGGTGGTCACCGGGGCCAGCCCGTGCGCCGTGGCGCCTAGCCTGGCCGCCGGCGTCAGCACGATCCGGGGCCGCCGCCGCTGGAGTGCGGTCACGATGCGCTCCGCCGCCCGCTCGGCGTTCATGGACAGCACCGGGGCCCCGGCCAGCGCCGAGAACCAGGCGTACTCCCGGCGGCGGTCCCCGCCGAAGAGGGCGTGCAGATGCGACCCGGTGCGCATCAGACCGGGGTGCACCGCGGTCACCGTGACACCGTGCGGGGCCTCTTCCGCATGCAGCCCCTCGGCCAGTGCGGCCACCGCGGACTTGGCGCAGGAGTACGGCAGCAGATGCGGCACCGCCAGCAGGCCGCCGACCGACCCGACGAGCGCCAGCCGGCCACCGGCCGGGCTGCGCCGCAGATGGGGGAGGGCGGCGAGCGCGGTGTTCAGGGCCCCGTTGAAGACCGAGTCCATCGTCTCGTCGAAACCGTCGGAGCCCAGCGCGTCGGCGGGGCCGACCTGGATGATGCCGGCGTTGGCGATGACGATGTCCAGCCCGTCGTGCTCCTCGGCGATTTCCGCGAGACGGTCCTGCACCGCCGCGCGGTCCCGTACATCGCACACCACGGCGCGCACCGTCCCGCCGCCCCACTGCCTCAGCTTCCCGACGGCCCTGCCCAGTTCGGCCTCGTCCCTGGCCAGCAGCACGACATCGCAGCCGCGCCGCAGCAGCTGCCGGGCCATGAGCAGCCCGAGCCCCCGCGAGCCGCCGGTGACGACAGCGGTGAGCCCTGCGATCGGGGGAGCGGCCGGAAGCATACGCATGATGAGCCCTTCCACTGGACGCGGACCGGCACGGACGGGGCGCAGCCCCACGGGGCGGGGCCGGCCGCGCACGCTCTTCGACGGTAGCGGGCGGGGGCCCGCGGCGGGCCTGGCGTACGGCCGCTGAGCAGGGCGTTCGCCCGAACGGCTCAGCCCGCGCCGGGCAACCGCACGTAAACGGTGCCGTCACCCTCCACGCTCACCCGGAAGGAGGGCTGGGGAGCGGTCGCCGGGCCGGCGAGGTTCGCGCCGTCCGCCAGCCGGAAGACGCTGCCGTGCCAGGGGCAGGTCACACAGCCGTCGGCGAGGGTGCCGTCCGTCAGCGGTCCGGACAGATGGCTGCACCGCCCGGCCAGCACATGGATCTCACCGCCCATCTGACGCACCACCAGCAAGGGCACTTCACCGAGCTCCCGGCGCACGGCCTCGCCGACCGGGAAGTCCTCCACGCTGCCCACGGGGTGCCAGCCCTCCTCCAGCAGGTGGGGTACCGGCTCCGTCTTGTTGGCGCCCGCGGCCTGCCGGAAGGCGATATGCCCGCCGAGCAGGCCGCCGGCGCCGGCCGCGGACAGCCCGGCGAACCCGAGCAGCTTGCCGCGCGCGGTGCTGCCGCGGCCGCGATGCACCCAGGACCTCGCGTACAGGCCGATGGCCAGGGCCATCGACGCCGCATGCACCAGCCCGGTACGCATCTGGTCCTCGTGCTGCTCGGCCCAGTCCACCCAGCCGGCCCAGGCGGCCGGGATGGCGGACAGCACGCCCACCCCCACCAGGAGGCGGGCGCCGCGCCGGGTACCCGGGACGGTGTCCAGCACCGCCGCGGACATCCAGGCGCCCATCGGCAGCTGCACCAGCGCCGGATGGAGCGGATGGCCGATCGGCAGGCCGTGCAGCACATCGCGGAAGCGCCCCAGGGGGAGGCCGCGCACCACCCGCTGCACCGGGCCGATCACGGCGTCCAGCTGCTCCCAACGGCCCAGCGCGTCCAGTGATTTCACGAGTGCGGCGTTCATTCCTCCTCTTCCTCCTCGTCTTCCTCTTCCTCATCCCATTCGCCGTCCTCGTCCTCGTCCTCCTCTTCTTCCTCGCCTTCCTCCTCGCCTTCCTCGTCTTCGTCCGCGGCTTCGTCCTCGTCCTCGTACTCGCCGTCCTCGTCGTATTCCTCTTCCTCGTCCTCGCCTTCGCGTTCTTCGCCCTCGCGTTCCTCGGCCTCTTCGTCCTCGATGGCCTCTTCGTGGGTCCGTACGACCTCGCCCTCGCGGATTTCGCCGCGCCAGCCCTCCGGCTCCTCGTCGGTGAGCGTGACGTAGCGCTGGAAGTGCTTGAAGTCCAGCCGCAGCCGCCGGCCTTGGGCGCGCCAGATATTGGCGGTCTTCTCGAAGAATCCCGAGGCGTAATACTCGACGACCAGCACGATGCGGGTCAGATTGGGCGCCAGTTCGTGGAAGCTGACGGCACCGCGGGTCGTTCCCTTGGCGCCCTCGGACGTCCAGACGATGCGTTCGTCCGGCACCTGCTCCTGGACGGTGGCCTTCCAGCCCCGTGTCGACGGACCGACCTTGGCCTTCCAGTCACTGGTCGTCTCATCGTGCAGCGACACATTGCGGACGCCCTTGGTGAAGCCGCTGAACTTCTCGTACTGCGTCCAGTGGTCGTAGGCGGTGCGCAGCGGCACCCCGACATCGAGGACTTCGATGATGTTGGTGACCTTCTGGTCCCCTGATTTGCGCTTTCCCTTTCCGCCGCCGAAGAGCTCCTTGGCCTTTCCGGTGACGGTGTCCTTGACGTTCTCCGCCGTCCCTTTGACGGCGGCCTTGACGGGCGAGTCACCGCCCAGGAGATTGCCCGCGATCTTGCCCAGCGATCCGCCGTTCTCGGCGACATCGGTGAGCTGTCCGGTCACATCCGTCAGTTTGTCGCCGGCCTTTTCGGCCAGGTTCCCGACCCATTGTGTCGCGTAGTTCCCCAGTTCCTCTCGCAGCCGATCGAGGCCCGAGCCCACGTTGTCCTGTCCCGTCTTGGCCATGACCGGTTACCTCCGGCGTCCGACGCGCGATGCTGTCTTCTTGGCGCTCTTCTTCGCAGGGGCTGCCTTCTTCTGCGCGGCAGTCTTCTTCGCGGGAGCCTTCTTGGCGGCGGCCTTGCCTGCCGTCTTTTTGGCCGCGGTCGTCCTGCCCGCGGTCTTCTTCGCTGCCGTCTTCTTCGCGGCGGTCTTCTTGGCCGCGGTCTTCTTTGCCGGGGCCGCCTTCTTGGCGGGTGCCTTCTTGGCTGTCTTCTTCGCGGCGGTCTTCTTTGCCGTGGTCTTCTTTGCCGCTGCCTTCTTGGCGGGCGCGGCCTTCTTCGCCGCGGTCTTCCGGCCGGCCGCCGCCTGCTTCCCGGCGGCCTTCTTGGCGGGCGGCGCACCCCGCTTCTGTGCGGCGGCTCGTGGCGTACGCCGACGGGGCCGCTCCTCGGGCTCCTCTTCCTCCTCCTCGGGCTCCTCCTCCGCGCCCTCGCCCTCGTCGTACTCCTCTTCCGGCTCCTCTTCCTCTTCTTCTTCCTCTTCCTCCTCCGGCTCTTCCTCCTCGGCATACTCGGATTCCCCCTCTTCCTCCTCCCCTTCTTCTTCCTCCTCCGGGCCGAATTCGAGCACGCGGGTACGGTCGTGAAGGGTGTCGGCGAGCGTCTCCAGACGGCGGTTGGCCGCGGTCGTCAGGGCCTTCCGGCCGACGTCCAGCACTTCTCCGCGCAGCTGGTCACCCAGCTCTGCGACCTGGGGGATCTCACTGAGCTTGCGCATCCCCTGGGCCACGAGCTGGCGTGGTTCGAGCCCGAATTGACGCCCGGCGATATAGGACGCCGCCGTGAGCGCGAACCGGCCCTTCTTCGTCCGGCCCAGCACATAGCCACCGGCCAAAGCGGCGGCCAGCAGGACCTTGGTTCCGTCATTCATGGGTACGTCACCTTTTCCCGGCCGTGCAGCCGATGGACGTCTGTGCAGGGCCCCGCCACGCGGTGGCATCGTTCTGCCCTACTTTCCAGAGTGGTCGGAGTCGTGACCTCCGCATCTTGAGCGGGCTGAAATGCCCCCGGGACCACGCTGTGAGAGGGCCCGGTCCCGCTGGGTGGCCGGGTCATGACGCCGTGACCGTCGGTTGTCGCCGACCCGGGAGAGGTGTCGCGGAGGCGGGCGCACGGCAGGTGTGCGGGAGCTGCGCGACGGCCCTAGGCTCGGAATATGCCGGGAACACGCCGTGCACCGTCTCGTGTGGGAGTAGGGGGAGCGCGGTGTGTTCGCCGGCGCATGACATCGCTGCGGCTGTCGGCCCTGGCGGCGGTGGTGGCGCTGCTCTGCGTCTTCGCGGGAACTCCGGCCGCGGGGGCCGTCGATGACCCGCGGCTGACGCCGTTCTACCAGCAGACACTGTCCTGGGAGCCCTGTGGCCAGGACCTCCAGAGCGGCGCGCGGAGCGACGGCGCCTCCCAGCCGCCCGGCTTCCGGGAACGCCTGGAGTGCGCCCGGATGGAGGTGCCGCGGGACTACGCCAACCCCCGGCGGAGCACGATGCAGGTCCAGCTGATCCGGCTGAAGGCGACCGGGCCCGGCGAGCACCTCGGCTCACTGGTGATCAACCCCGGCGGGCCGGGTGCTTCCGGCGTCAACTATCTGATCGACAGCGGCAGCGCCTTCGCCCGGCTGAATCAGCGCTACGACATCGTCAGCTTCGATCCGCGCGGCACCGGCCACACCGAACCCATCTCCTGCGGCAGCAAACTCGCCACGGGCAGCGACGACAGCCTCGCCACGAAGGAGAAGCGCATCAACGAAGCCTGCGGCCGGTACTCCGGCGGGCTGCTGCGCTGGGTCGGCACCCCCGACGTCGCCCGGGACATGGACGTACTGCGCTCCGCCGTCGGCAACGACAAGCTCAACTACCTGGGTTTCTCCTACGGCAGCAAGCTGGGCGCGGTCTACGCCCATGAGTTCCCCGACAAGGTCGGCCGGATGGTCCTGGACAGCGTCGAGGACCCGACCAAGAACACCTGGCAGACCGCACTGGCCCAGGCCCGGGGCTTCCAGCGGGCGCTGGACGACTTCGCCGCCGACTGCCTCCAGGGCACGGGCTGCCCGCTGGGCTCCGACAAGCGCCAGGCACAGGAGCAACTACGCACGTGGTACCAGGAGTTGAGCGAACGGCCGATGAAGGTGAAGGGGGAGACGGTGGATGAGACCACCTATGTGTACGCCTTGCGGGAGGCCCTGTACAGCAGAAGCGACTGGCCGGCGCTGCGCCAGGCGCTGGCGCAGCTGCGGCGGGGCGACGCCGCCGGGATCCTCCGCCTGAGCGAGAGCGGCGGCGGCAGCGCCGCCCGTACGGTCCCGGCACCGCAGGTGGGGCGGGACGAGCTACCGCCGCAGGACCAGCTGGCCCTCCGGGCGATCTCGTGCCGGGACACCTCGGAACGCTATGGCGCCGACGACTACCCCCGGGCGGAGCGCGAACTCACCAAGGCGTCCCCGCTCTTCGGCCCGGACATCGCCCCGCTCCTGCTGGACTGCTACGACTGGCCGGTGGCGGGCGACGACTCCTCCCGCGAGGTCGCGGCGCCCGATGCGCCGCCCCTGCTGCTCGTCGCGACCAGCAACGACCCGGCGACGCCCTACGAGGGTGCCTTCAACATGGCCCGTGAGCTGGGCAACTCCAGTGTCGTGCTGACCTTCCACGGGGAGGGACATGCCGCCTACACCACCGGAGACCTCTGTGTGCAGCGCCATGTCGATGACTTCCTGCTGAACGGGGTCCTGCCGAAGGACGGTACGTCCTGCGGCTGACGGGCCGGGACGGCGGCGGAACGAAGTCCGCATGACCGGGAACTACTTGTAGTAACGGGTGTCCTCGACATCGACGACCGGGGCGCCCGGGGACGGCGGCTGGGTGCGCCGCCGCTTCAGAATGCTCACATAGGTCGCGAGCCCGATGATGCCGACGATCATCATGATGATGCCGACCAGGTCAACGTTGATGCCGGCCATGTGCCAGTCCACCGCGAAGGTGAGAATCGCCCCCACCGCGAGCAGACCGATGCATCCGCCGATACCCATGGCGTCAGCCTCCATAACTGTATTGGCAGTAAGGCCCGATGACGCTCGCGTACCCCGCGACGGACGCCTTATGTGCACAGGCGGGGCGGGCGGCCACCGGCGGCCCGGGCCCCGTGGGAGGCTCAGCCGGCCCGCCGTCCACCCCTGCCCGCGGTCTTCTTCGCCGCGGGCTGCTTCTTGGCAGCGGTCTTGGTGGCGGCGGTCTTGGTTGCGGTGGACTTCTTCGCCGTGCTCTTCTTCGCGGTGCTCTTCTTCGCGGTACGGCCGGACGGGGAGCCGGCCTCCTCGTCCTCGCCGCGGGACCTCTTGGCCGCCCGGACGCTGTCCTGGAGGGCCGACATCAGATCCATGACCTCTCCGGCGGGCTGCTCCTCGCCGGCCGGGAATTCCGGCTCGCGGTGCGCCAGCTTGGCCGCCACGATCTCTTCGAGTGACTCCCGGTAGTGATCGTGCAGATCGTCCTCGGACAGCTCGCCGAAGGAATCCATCAGGGCCTCGGCCGCCGACACCTCGTTACGGGCGACCGCCGCCTGCCGCTCGGGCAGCACCCCGTCCATCGAACGGATCTGGTGCGGCCACAGCAGCACCTGCATGACCAGCGCGCCCTCCATCGGGCGGATCATCGCGAGGGTCTCCCGCCCGTGCAGCGCGATCTTGCCGAGCCCGACGCGCCGATGCCGCTCCATCGCCTCCCGCAGCAGCACATAGGGCTTGGCCGCGGCGGGGCTGTCGATGCCCAGGTAGTAGCCCTTGCCCATCTGGAGCGGGTCGATGTCGCCGCCGGCGACGAAGGCCAGGATCGTCAGGGTCTTCGCGGTGGGCAGCGGCAGCGCGTCCAGG
Organism: Streptomyces sp. NPDC127097; assembly: GCF_042724075.1. Lineage (NCBI taxonomy): Bacteria > Bacillati > Actinomycetota > Actinomycetes > Kitasatosporales > Streptomycetaceae > Streptomyces > Streptomyces sp. NPDC127097. The sequence goes on from NZ_JBHXFI010000088.1 coordinate 20,066, forward strand.
TCCTCGTCGCTCAGCGGGACGACCGTGTCGCCGTCCCCGGGCTTGTACCCCCGGCCGATCTCGTCCTGGGGGATCTCCACGCCCTCCAGTGAGCACACCGGCTGGTTGCGCACCCGTCCGCCGTCCGCCGTATGGATCCGCACAAAGCTCACCGACGCGGAGGTGTCCGTGGCGTTGTACGCGGCGACCGGGATCGTGACCAGGCCGAAGCTGATGGAGAACTTCGCCGTGGGGCGCATGCGGGCCGCCTTCATCGGAGCCATTCGGCACCATGCTAGGCGGGGCGGACGGACCGTACATCCCGGGCGGTACCGGGTGCGCCGAACGGGTGGCGGCGGCAGCGGACGCCCCTCGCCGCTGCGGGGCCTCCCGCCGGTTCAGCCCGGCCGGGCGGTGACCCGGCCCTCCCGGACCGCCTCCACGAGCGCCTGGTGATCGCGCTCGTTCTGGTCCGCGTAACGCTCCGCGAACCGCACCAGCGCCTCGTCGAAGACCGTTCCCCGCCCGAGGTAGGCGGCGATCGCGATCCGGTCGCCGGACCGGGCGTGGGCGCGGGCCAGCGTGGCACCGCAGCGCACCGCGAACCGCCGCATGCCCACCGGGACCATTTCGTCCGCGGGCATGATGCCCTTCCAGTCGCGCAGCTGGCGGACGTAGAAGTCGCGGCTGCGGCCGTCGATCCCGGTGACCCGGTCCCAGCCGAGGAAGATGTCACTGGCGGCCTGCATCAGCCGCTGGCCGGCCACGACGCGTTCGCCCTGGTTGTGGTGGACGGCCGCACCGGCGTACGGGGCGAGGACCGACTCGTCGGCCTCCTTGGCCTGGAGCAGCAACGGGTCGTCGGCGTCCTTGCCGAGCAGCAGGATGACCCAGCAGCGGGTGCCCACACTGCCGACGCCCACGACCTTGCGGGCCACGTCGACCACCCGGTACTGCTCCAGCAGCCGCCGGTGGTCCGAGCGCAGACTGCCGGCGTAGCCCTGGATCAGCCCGCGGATCCGGTCCTCCAACTCGTCACGCTCCACCTCCGGCAGCAGCTCGTCCAGCGGCACGATCAGCGGGGGATCGGCGGCGATCCGGGCCCGCCCGCCGCTCTTCCGGGTCAGCTTGCGGAACGCCTCCACGGTGTCGTGCGTACGGGCTTCCGCGATGACCCGGGCCAGCCCCGCCCGGCCCCTGCTGCCCAGCTCCCGCGCCTCCTCGGCCTGCACGTCGGCCATGTCGAGATGGGCGTACCAGACCTCCAGGGTCCGCAGGTCCGCGTACTGGCGCATCCGGTCGCGGTAGGACGCACCGGCGGCCCGGACGATGCCGGCCCGGACCGTCTCGCTGAAACCGTTGCCGCGGCCCGCGATGGCGAAGCTGGCCGCCAGCCGTTTGACGTCCCACTCCCACGGCCCGGGCAGGGTCTCGTCGAAGTCGTTGATGTCGAACATCAGATGCCGCTCGGGGGAGGCCAGCAGCCGGAAGTTCAGCAGATGGGCGTCCCCGCACAGCTGGGTCCGCAGCCCCGTCGACGGGGTCGTCGCCAGATCCGCCGCCATGATGGCGGCGGCACCGCGGTAGAAGCGGAACGGCGACTCCAGCATCCGCCCGTAGCGGATGGGCACCAACTCCGGTACGCGGAGCGCGGATTGCCGCTCGATGATGTCCACCGGATCGGCGCGGTCCGCCGTGGGCCGGAAGTCCGCATGACGGGAGCGGGGCACTTCGGAGCGAAGTGCCCTGCCCTGTTCCGCGCGTTCCTGTGCGCTGGGTCCGGTGGCCATGGCCGGTGCCGGAGGGGTTCAGCTCACCTGGTGGCGGCGTGGCGGTGGCTGTTCGTACACAGCGCCCAGATGATGAAGATGTCGATGGCGATCAGCACGATGGCCCAGAACGGGTAGTGCGGAATCCACAGGAAGTTCGCGAGTGCACCCAGGCCGGCCAGGATCACACCGATGATCCGTGCCCACATCGCCCCGGTCGCGAGCAGTGCCACGCCCGCGAGCAGGATGATGATGCCCAGGATGAGGTGGATCCAGCCCCAGCCCGTGAGGTTGAAGGAGAAGACATAGTTCTGTGTGGTGACGAAGACCTGGTCCTTGGCGATGGCGGAGATGCCTTCCAGGAAGGCCATCGCGCCGCCGAAAATCATCAGGACCGCGGCGAACGCCGTCCAGCCGCCCACATATTGCTTCTGAGTGGCCATGGGTCACTCCTCACTGTGAGAAACCTGGCCGCCCGTACCGGACCCGCAGGTGGCCATGCAGTGCATTCCACGTTTACACAGGGCCCGGTCGGCCGCATGTCAGGGACGTTCGAAGCCCTGAAGCACACCGGCCACCGCGAAGCAGAGGGCTCCCGTGAGGGTGCCCCAGTTGGCGACACCGACGCTGATCTCACTGCCGGTCTCCGGACGGGTGAACGCGGCCACCGCGGAGACCATGAAGAGCACCGACCCCAGCTGATTGACCGCGACGATCCACCACCCGAGGCTGCGCCGGTGGACGCACGGCCGGCCGTGGCAGATCTCGGCGATCGCCAGATGACCCGAGATCAGGAACAGCAGACAGCCGATCATGTCCGGCGCCCAGACCAGCCGGTTCAGCTGCTGGGACGTGAGCCCCTGGAGAAAGGAGTCCAGCAGATTGACGCCGAACACCAGCGTCCCCGCGAACAGCACGAACGTACTGAGCCAGTCGATCCGGCCCGGCTCGTAGCTCCACCACCGGAAGTGGTGCGTGGTCAGCGAACCGGCCGTGCTCTCCCGCCGCGGGGCGTTGATGGCCTGAACGAGTGAGGCATAGCCGCCCAGGGTGAAGAACACCCCGCCGGCGAAGTAGATCGTGGCGCTGGTGGCCGGGCCCGCGCTGAACTGGGCGAGCGCCGCGCCCAGGGCGAAGAGGGTCCCGCCGATCGTGAAGGAGACCGCGGCCACGCCGTTGAGCCTGCGCAGCCGGCCGAGCGCCGTGGCGCCGGCGCGCCGCGCACCGGTCTCGGCGGCGCCCTCGGGACGTACGGCGAGCGTCCCGCGCTTACGGGCCGCCCGCGACTCCCAGACGGCGGTGCCGCCCTCTTCGAGGCGCCAGGTCAGCCGGGAGACGAACGGTCCCGCACCCTCGGCACGCTCCTCGGAATTCCGCACCCGCCGAGCGTAGAACCTGTCCGGTGGGTCGGCGCGGGCGCACGCCGACCCACGGGCAGGCCCCGGCGGTCGGGCTGGCGGACGCACCGGCCTGAGACGGTAGCTTGTTGAGATCTAAGAGCCCCCGAGACCCGAGTGGAGCGCGTATGCCCCCGTCGGCGCGGC
>NZ_JBHXFI010000089.1:0-22926 GCF_042724075.1 Streptomyces sp. NPDC127097
CCTGGTCCTTTTTTTAATAAGACCCCGTGTTAACAAAGGTTGGCCTCGGCCTCAAAATCCCCGGGGGGGGCCCCCTCACCGCCCACCCGGCCGGCCCCCCCTGTGGGCTGGGGCGGGCACGGCCGTAGCGCTTGAGGAGATCTCGTCAGACGTTGAAGCCCAGCGCGCGGAGCTGCTCGCGGCCGTCGTCGGTGATCTTGTCCGGGCCCCACGGAGGCATCCAGACCCAGTTGATCTTCAGTTCGTTGACGATGCCGTCCGTGGCGGACTTCGCCTGGTCCTCGATGACGTCGGTCAGCGGACAGGCCGCGGAGGTCAGCGTCATGTCGATGGTGGCGATATTGGCCTCGTCGACGTGGATGCCGTAGATCAGTCCCAGGTTGACGACATCGATGCCCAGCTCGGGGTCCACGACGTCGTACAGCGCCTCGCGGACCTCCTCCTCGGAGGCAGGCTTCGTGGTGGTCGGGGTGTCGGTCATGCGGTCTTCGCCTCCTCGGAGAGGGCCTTGGCCGTGGCGTCCTTCCAGGCCATCCAACTGAGCAGCGCGCACTTCACACGCGCCGGGTACTTCGAGACACCGGCGAACGCGACCGCGTCCTCCAGCACCTCCTCCATGGCGTCATCCGGCTCGACCTGCCCCTTGGACTGCATCAGCTCCAGGAACGTCTCCTGGATCTTCTGCGCCTCGCCGAGCTCCTTGCCGACCAGGAGGTCGTTGAGCACCGACGCGCTGGCCTGGCTGATGGAGCAGCCCTGGCCCTCGTAGGAGACATCCTCGATCGTCGCGCCGTCGAGCCGCACGCGGAGCGTGATCTCGTCGCCGCACGTGGGGTTGACATGGTGCACCTCCGCGTCGCCGTCCCGAAGACCGCGCCCATGGGGGTGCTTGTAGTGGTCCAGGATGACGTCCTGGTACATGGAATCCAGCTTCACGGCTCAGTCAGTCCTCGTCCTCATCCGCTGTGCTTGATCAACCGGCTGTGTCTGTTTAACCGAAGAAATTGCGGACGTGCTCCAGGCCCTCGACCAAGGCGTCGACCTCGGCCGGCGTGGAGTACAGATAGAACGACGCTCGCGTGGTCGCGGGAATTCCGTAGCGCAGGCAGACCGGCCGTGCGCAGTGGTGGCCCACCCGGACCGCGATGCCCTGCTCGTCCAGCACCTGGCCGACGTCGTGGGGATGGATGTCGCCGAGCGTGAAGGAGATCGTCGCCCCGCGGTCCTCGGCCGTGCTCGGGCCGATGATGCGCAGGTCGGGGACCTCCAGCAGCCGCTTGACGGCGTACTCGGTGATCGCGTGCTCATGCACGGCGATGTTGTCCATGCCGATCGAGGTGAGGTAGTCCACGGCCGCGCCGAGGCCGACGGCCTGGGCGATCGGGGGCGTACCGGCCTCGAACTTGTGCGGCGCGGGCGCATAGGTCGAGGAGTGCATCGAGACGGTCTCGATCATCTCGCCGCCGCCGAGGAACGGCGGGAGGTCCTCCAGCAGCTCCTGGCGGCCCCAGAGGACGCCGATACCGGTCGGGCCGCACATCTTGTGGCCGGTGAAGGCCACGAAGTCGGCCTGGAGCGCCTGCACGTCCAGCACCATGTGCGGGGCGGCCTGCGAGGCGTCGATGCAGACCAGCGCGCCGACCTCCTGGGCGCGGCGGATGATCGTCTCGACCGGGTTGACGGTGCCCATGATGTTGGAGACCAGCGTGAAGGAGACGATCTTCGTCTGCTCCGTGATGACCTCTTCGATGTTGGACAGGTCGAGGCGGCCGTCGTCGGTGATGCCGAACCACTTCAGCTTCGCGCCGGTGCGCTGCGAGAGCAGCTGCCACGGGACGATGTTGGAGTGGTGCTCCATCTCCGTGATGACGATCTCGGTCTCGCGGTCCACCCGGTAGGGCTCATCGGCCCAGCCGAGCATGTTGGCCACGAGGTTGAGCGACTCGGAGGCGTTCTTGGTGAAGATCACCTCGTCGCGGCTCGGCGCGTTGATGAAGGCCGCGACCTTGTCACGGGCGCCTTCGTACAGCGCCGTGGCCTCCTCCGCGAGCACATGCACGCCGCGGTGGACGTTGGCGTTGTGACGTTCGTAGTAGGCGTTCAGGGCGTCGAGGACCTGGCGCGGCTTCTGGGAGGTCGCCGCGTTGTCCAGGTACACGACCTTCTTCCCGTCGTGAACCTGGCGGTCCAGAAGGGGGAAGTCCTTACGGATCGCCTCTGTGTCGAGGAGGCCCGGCAGCTGTGTCACGCGGTTGCGCCACCCTTCGTGTATGCCTCGTAGCCCTCGGCCTCGAGCTTGTCCGCGAGCTCCGCGCCGCCGGACTCGGCGATCCGGCCGTTGGCGAAGACGTGGACGCGGTCGGGCTTGATGTAGCGCAGGATGCGCGTGTAGTGGGTGATCAGCAGGGTGCCGACCTCGCCGGTCTCGCGGACGCGGTTGACGCCCTCGGAGACGGTGCGCAGCGCGTCGACGTCCAGGCCGGAGTCGGTCTCGTCGAGGATCGCGATGGCCGGCTTGAGCAGCTCCAGCTGGAGGATCTCGTGGCGCTTCTTCTCACCGCCGGAGAAGCCCTCGTTGACGTTGCGCTCGGCGAACGAGGGGTCCATCTGGAGGCGCTGCATGGCCTCCTTGACCTCCTTGACCCACAGCCGCAGCTTGGGGGCCTCGCCGCGGATCGCGGTCGCGGAGGTGCGCAGGAAGTTGGAGACCGAGACGCCGGGCACCTCGACCGGGTACTGCATGGCGAGGAAGACGCCGGCCCGCGCGCGCTCGTCGACGGACATCTCCAGGACGTCCTCGCCGTCGAGGGTGACGGTGCCGCCGGTGATCGTGTACTTGGGGTGACCCGCGAGGGAGTAGGCGAGGGTCGACTTGCCGGAGCCATTGGGGCCCATGATGGCGTGCGTCTCGCCCTGCTTCACGGTCAGGTCGACGCCCTTCAGGATCTCGCGCGGGCCGTTCTCGGCCTCGACGGAGACGTGCAGGTCGTGGATCTCAAGCGTTGCCATGGGGAACTCAGGACTCCTGGGTGACGGAGACGAGCACGTCGTCCCCTTCGATCTTTACGGGGTATACGGGGACGGGGCGCGTCGCGGGAAGGCCGTTCGGCTTGCCGGTGCGCAGGTCGAAGCTCGAACCGTGCAGCCAGCACTCGATCGAGCAGTCCTCGACCTCGCCTTCGGAGAGCGAGACGTTCGCATGCGAGCAGATGTCGTTGATCGCGAACACCTCCCCCTCGGTGCGGACGAGGGAAACGGGCGTGCCGTCGAGTTCCACCCGCTTGGGGGTGTCCTCCTCCAGCTCGCTGAGCGCCGCTGCGCGTACGTACGTCATGCCGCGGACGCTTCCAGCTCGGCCTCGATCTTGCTCATCAGACGCTCTTCGACGTCCGGGAGACCGATCTGCTGGACCAGCTCGGCGAAGAAGCCGCGCACGACCAGCCGGCGGGCCTCGTCGGCCGGGATACCGCGGGCCATCAGGTAGAACAGCTGCTCGTCGTCGAAGCGGCCGGTCGCCGAGGCGTGGCCGGCGCCGACGATCTCGCCGGTCTCGATCTCCAGGTTGGGCACCGAGTCGACCCGCGCGCCGTCGGTGAGGACGAGGTTGCGGTTGAGCTCGTAGGTGTCCGTACCGGTCGCCGACGCCTGGATCAGCACGTCACCGATCCATACGGCGTGCGCGTCGTCGCCCTGGAGCGCGCCCTTGTAGACGACGTTCGAGCGGCAGTTGGTCGCCTCGTGGTCGACGAAGAGCCGGTGCTCGTGGTGCTGGCCCTGCTCGGTGAAGTACAGACCGTAGAACTCGGCCTCACCGCCGGGGCCGGCGTAGCTGACGCGCGGGTGCAGCCGGACGAGGTCGCCGCCGAAGGTGACGACCACGGACTTGAAGCTCGCGTCCCGGCCGACCAGGGCGTTGTGCTGGCCCGCGTGCACCGCGTGGTCGTCCCAGTCCTGGACGGAGACGACGGTCAGCTTGGCGCCGTCACCGAGGAGGTAGTCGACGTTGGCGGCGAGCACCGCGTCCCCGGTGTGGTCGATGACCACGACCGCCTCGGCGAACGCGCCGAGCTCGATGACCTGGTGGCCGTAGGCCGTGCCGCCCTCACCGTGGACGGTGATCCGGATCGGCTCGGAGAGCTGCGCCTCCTTGGGAACCGAGATCACCGACGCCTTCTCGAACGAGCTGTACGCCTGGGCGGCGACCCGGTCGACGGGCTTGCCGGCCTTGCCGACCCGCGGGTCGGCGCGGTCGACGAGCTCATGCGTGACGCCCTCGGGCGCGGTGATGTCGATCTTCAGGTCGGGACCGCCGGCCTCGGCGCTGCCGTCGTGCAGGCCCTTCAGGCGCGCGAGGGGCGTGAAGCGCCACTCCTCCTCGCGGCCGTGCGGCACCGGGAAGTCCGCCACGTCGTAGGACGGCGGGGCGCTCATCCGGGTGGCGACGGTGGACTCCGCCGCCACCGCAAGGGAGCCGGTGGTGGTGGAACCCGCCGGGATGTTCTGAGCCTCAGCCATGGCTGTCGTAGTGCTCGCTTTCTGGTTGCGATCCTCGGCCTGCCCGCAGGACGGCCGCCGCGTCGGTCGTTGAGTGTGCCGTGGCCGTCAGCCGACCGCGCCTTCCATCTGGAGCTCGATCAGGCGGTTGAGCTCCAGCGCGTACTCCATCGGCAGCTCACGGGCGATCGGCTCGACGAAGCCGCGGACGATCATCGCCATGGCCTCGTCCTCCGACAGACCGCGCGCCATCAGGTAGAAGAGCTGGTCCTCGCTGACCTTGGAGACGGTCGCCTCGTGGCCCATCGACACGTCGTCCTCGCGGACGTCGACGTAGGGGTAGGTGTCCGAACGGGAGATGGTGTCCACCAGCAGGGCGTCACACAGCACGTTGGACTTGGAGCCCGCGGCGCCCTCGCCGATCTCGACCAGACCGCGGTAGGAGGTCCGGCCGCCGCCTCGCGCCACCGACTTGGAGACGATGTTGGAGGAGGTGTTCGGCGCCATGTGGACCATCTTGGAGCCGGCGTCCTGGTGCTGGCCCTCGCCCGCGAAGGCGATGGACAGGGTCTCGCCCTTGGCGTGCTCGCCCATGAGGTAGACGGCCGGGTACTTCATGGTCACCTTGGAGCCGAGGTTGCCGTCGACCCACTCCATGGTCGCGCCCTCGTAGGCGACGGCGCGCTTGGTGACCAGGTTGTAGACGTTGTTCGACCAGTTCTGGATGGTCGTGTAGCGGCAGCGGCCGCCCTTCTTCACGATGATCTCGACCACCGCGGAGTGCAGCGAGTCCGACTTGTAGATCGGCGCCGTGCAGCCCTCGACGTAGTGGACGTAGGCGTCCTCGTCGACGATGATCAGCGTCCGCTCGAACTGGCCCATGTTCTCGGTGTTGATCCGGAAGTACGCCTGGAGCGGGATGTCGACATGGACACCCTTGGGCACGTAGATGAACGAGCCGCCGGACCACACCGCGCTGTTCAGCGACGCGAACTTGTTGTCGCCGACCGGGATGACCGTGCCGAAGTACTCCTGGAAGAGCTCCGGGTGCTCCTTGAGCGCGGTGTCGGTGTCCAGGAAGATGACGCCCTGCTCCTCCAGGTCCTCACGGATCTGGTGGTAGACGACCTCGGACTCGTACTGCGCGGCGACACCGGCGACCAGGCGCTGCTTCTCCGCCTCGGGGATGCCGAGCTTGTCGTAGGTGTTCTTGATGTCCTCGGGCAGGTCCTCCCAGGAGGCGGCCTGCTGCTCGGTGGAACGGACGAAGTACTTGATGTTGTCGAAGTCGATGCCCGACAGGTCCGAGCCCCAGTTCGGCATGGGCTTCTTGTCGAACAGCTTCAGACCCTTGAGGCGGAGCTTGAGCATCCACTCCGGCTCGTTCTTCTTGTCCGAGATGTCGCGGACGACGGCCTCGGAAAGACCGCGCTTCGCCGAGGCGCCGGCCACGTCGGAGTCGGCCCAGCCGTATTCGTACTTGCCCAGACCCTCGAGCTCAGGGTGAGCAGTCTCCGTGGGGAGCGTCATGCGGGGTTCCTCCCGGCCGTGCTTGCAGATGCTGTGGTGGTCTTACTGGTGCGTGCGGTGCTGTGAGCGGCCTTGCCGGCACCGGCCTTCGGGACGAAGGTCGTACACACCCCGTCGCCATGGGCGATGGTGGCAAGACGCTGTACATGGGTCCCGAGCAATCGGGAGAAGACCTCGGTCTCCGCCTCGCACAGCTGCGGGTACTGCTCGGCGACATGGGCGACCGGGCAGTGGTGCTGGCAGAGCTGTTCACCGAGCTGGGGGTTGGGGGCGCTGCGCGCCGTAGCAGCGTACCCGTCGGCGGTCAACGCCTTCGCAAGGGCCTCGGTACGGGCCTCCGGCTCGGCGGCCTCGACCGCCTCGCGGTAACCCTCGGCCTGCGCGGCGAGGCGCGCGCGGGCGAACGCGGCGACCGCCGCCTCGCCCTTCTCGCCGCCGCCCGCGCTCTGCGCGATCCAGCGCAGCGCGTCGGAGGCGAGCTGGTCGTATGCCTGGTCGAAGGCGTCCCGTCCGCAGTCGGTGAGGGCGAACGCCTTGGCCGGGCGGCCACGGCCACGGGTGCCGTAGACGCGCTTCTCGCGGGGCTCGACGACGCCCTCCGCGGCCAGCGCGTCCAGATGCCGGCGGACGGCCGCCTGGGTCAGCTCCAGGCGCAGGGCGAGCTCGGCGGCGGTGGACGGACCGTGGTCGAGGATGGAGCGGGCGACCCGGTTGCGGGTGCCCTGCTGTTCGTCGTGCGGCGCCGCGGCGTGGGGGGCGGACCCGCGCCGCTCGGTCTTCTCGGGCGCGGAGGCGGCCGGCCCATCGGTCTGCTCGACCGCGGGCCCTTCCTGTTCCTCGCTCGCGTATTTCACAACGCCATTGTTGCGTAATTCGTCAAAGCGATTCAAGCCTCGCCGGAGCACCGAGGGGTGGCCTCTATCACTTAGGGTTACCTAATTCAAGTACCCGGCGGAACGGCGAAAAGCCGGGCCGACCTGCACGGGCGTCCGCCGGCCCGGTAGCGGTGCGGCAAGGGTCGCGGCCCCCGAAATCCGTTCGGCCGCACACCGCCGGATCGGGGAACGAGACCGTTCCGGGCCCTCGCCCCCGTTGAAGCCCGGCCCGCCACTCTCCGTAGACTGCCCGGCATGCCCAGCACCTCCCCGGGGGGCGACCCCCGGCCCCCCGGCCGAGAGCCCGCCGTCGAGATCACCGGCCTGGTCAAGCGCTACGGGACCAAGACCGCCGTGGACGGACTCGACCTGACCGTCGCACGCGGCGCGGTGACCGCCGTGCTCGGCCCGAACGGCGCCGGCAAGACCACCACCATCGAGACCTGCGAGGGCTACCGCCGCCCGGACGCCGGCCGGGTGCGGGTCCTGGGCCTGGACCCGGTCGCCGACGCCGCGGCGCTGCGGCCGCGCATCGGCGTGATGCTCCAGTCCGGCGGCGTCTACGCGGGCGCCCGGGCCGACGAGATGCTGCGGCACACCGCCACCCTGCACGCCCACCCGCTCGACGTCGGCACCCTCATCGACCGGCTCGGCCTGGGCAGCTGCGGCCGGACCCCCTACCGGCGGCTCTCCGGCGGCCAGCAACAACGGCTGGCGCTGGCGATGGCCGTGGTCGGCCGCCCCGAGCTGGTCTTCCTGGACGAGCCGACGGCCGGACTCGACCCGCAGGCCCGGCACGCCACCTGGGACCTCGTACGGGAACTGCGCGCCGACGGCGTCAGCACCGTACTGACCACGCACTTCATGGACGAGGCCGAGCAGCTCGCCGACGATGTCGCGATCATCGACGGCGGCCGGGTGATCGCCCAGGGCAGCCCGGACTCGCTGTGCCGCGGTGGCGCGGAGAACAGCCTGCGCTTCACCGGCCGCCCCGGACTCGACCTCGCCTCGCTCCTGAAGGCGCTGCCCGCGGACAGCGCCGCCACGGAGCCCGCCTCCGGCGTCTACCGCGTCCACGGCAAGGTCAACCCGCAGCTGCTGGCCACCGTCGCCTCCTGGTGCGCCCAGAACGGCGTGATGCCCGACGCGATAGCCGTCGAACGCCACACCCTGGAGGACGTCTTCCTGGAGCTCACGGGCAAGGAGTTGCGCGCATGACCACCACCGAGGCCGGTGGCGTCACCGGCACCTTCAGCCCGCGGCCCGGTGCGGCTCCGCTGCCCCGGATGATCCGCGCACAGGCGGCCCTGGAGACCAGGATGCTGCTGCGCAACGGTGAGCAGCTGCTGCTGACCGTGATCATCCCGACGCTGCTGCTGGTCCTGTTCTCCGCCGTAGACATCATCGCGGTGCCCACCGCCACGGCCGGCGGCGCGGGCGGCTCCGTCGACTTCCTGGCGCCCGGCATCCTGGCGCTCGCCGTGCTGTCCACCGCCTTCACCGGCCAGGCCATCGCGACCGGCTTCGAGCGGCGCTACGGCGTGCTCAAGCGGCTCGCCGTCTCGCCGCTGCCGCGCTGGGGGCTGATGACCGCCAAGACCTGTGCGGTGCTGGTCACCGAGGTCCTCCAGATCACGCTGCTGACGGCGGTCGCGCTCGCCCTGGGCTGGTCCCCGCAGGGCAATCCGCTCGCGGTGGCCGCGCTGCTCCTGCTGGGCACCGCCGCCTTCTCGGGCCTGGGCCTGCTGATGGCCGGCACGCTCAAGGCGGAGGCCACCCTCGCCGCGGCCAACCTGGTGTTCCTGCTGCTGCTGGTCGGCGGCGGCGTGATCGTCCCGCTGGAGAAGTTCCCGGAGGCCGCGCAGAGCGCGCTCGGGCTGCTGCCGATCACGGCGCTGTCCGACGGGCTGCGCGAGGTGCTCCAGCACGGCGCCGGCCTCCCCTGGGCCGACCTCGGCATCCTCGCGGGGTGGGCGGTGCTCGGACTGGGGGCCGCGGCCCGGTTCTTCCGCTGGGAGTGAGCGGCCGGGCACGGCTCGGCCGGGTGGTTCCGTCGCGAACGCACCCCTCGTGAAAGTTTGCACAAGGGGCCGCTTACGATGGCTCCCGTGCCGAACACGCTGAACCCCCTTGAGCTGATCGCCCGCCGCTGGCAGCCGTCCGCGGCCTTCGTACGACGGGCCGCGCTGGCCACCGTTGTGATGGCCGTGATCATCGTCGTCACGGGTGGCGCGGTCCGGCTCTCCCAGTCCGGGCTGGGCTGCTCGACCTGGCCCAAGTGCACGCCGGACAGCCTGACTCCGACTGCCGCGATGGGCATCAACGGCCTCATCGAGTTCGGCAACCGCATGCTGACGTATGTGCTGTGCGCGGTCGTCGGGCTGTTCATCATCGCCGCCCGCGCCCGTCACCCCCGGCGCCGCTCGCTCACCCGGCTCGGCTGGGCGCAGTTCTGGCTCGTCATGAGCAATGCCGTCATCGGCGGTGTCACGGTCCTGACCGGTCTGAACCCGTACATCGTCAGCTCGCACTTCCTCGCGGCCACGGCCCTGCTCACGGTCGCCGTGCTGAGCTGGCAGCGCGCGGGTGAGGGCGACGAGGAGCCGCGCGACCTGGTCGCCCGTCCGGCGCGGCAGCTGGCCTGGCTGCTGGTGGCCGCGACCGGCGCGCTCACCGTCATCGGCACGGTCGTCACCGGCACCGGCCCGCACGCGGGCGACGCCAAGAAGGTCCACCGCATCCCGCTGGACTGGCAGGAGATCACCCAGCTCCACGTCGACTTCGTCTACATCGTCGTCGGCCTGTCCGTCGCCCTGTGGTTCACGCTGCGCGCCGTCAAGGCACCGGCCGCCCCGCGCCGGATGCTCCTGGAGCTGTTCGGCTGTATCGCCGCGCAGGGCGTCATCGGCTACGTCCAGTACTTCACGGGTCTGCCCGAGATCGTCATCGGGCTCCACATGCTGGGCTCGTCCCTGGTGTGGATCTGGGTGCTGCGGGTCTGTCTTTCCCTGCGCGACCGCGGTCCGCTCCTGGAGGAGGACCCCGGCGAGCCCGTCCCCTCCGGCGCGCACGAGGCAGCGGAGCCTCAGGCGGCCTCCGCGCTCAGCCGGTAGACCCGCCGCGCGGTCCCGAACCCCACCGTCTCGGTGATCCGCCGCCCGTCCCCGGGCCCGCACAGGCCCTCGTCGGTCCACTCCCGTACGAGCCGCGTCATGGCCCGTACGAAGCACCGGGCGCCGGTCACATAGAGCTCGGGCAGCCCCCGGGCCCCCGACGAGAACAGCAGCTTGCCGAACGGCGCCCGGCTCAGCGTCTCCTCGGGGCAGGGCCCGGCGTCCGCGTACACATGGGCGTGCACCGCGGCGAGCTGCGCCGCCCGCCGGTGGTGCGGTGCCTCCGGCAGCAGGACCAGGTCCGAGCCGATGCCGGTGGTGGCGCGCAGAAAGGCCGCCAGCGGCTGGGGATCGGGGCAGTGCAACTGCACCGGCAGACCGGTCGCCACCGCGCTCCACAGCAGATGCCGTACGAGCGCGGGCTCCCCGAGCCGCTCCCCGGGCCGGCGGCGGCGCAGCCAGCGGTCCGCGGCCCGCCGCACCTCTCCGGCCTCGGGGGCGCGCCCCTCGCAGTGGGTGGCGCGGGAGGCGAAGGCGGTGGCGTGCTGGGCCGCGGCGTAGAGGGCCTCGGCGGTGTAGCCGATGAAGGAGTCGACGCTGCCGGAGGTGTCGGCGACCTGCTCGGCGAGTGGTTCGAGCCGGACCACCTCGTGGGCGTGGGCCGCGGCGGCGGTGGCGAGTTCGGTGGCCGAGGTCAGATCGCCGGGCGCCCCGGCCGCCAGCAGGAACGTGCCGATCCCGGAGCCGCGCAGCAGCATGCGTCCGGCCCGGTAGGCGCCCATCTCGCGGCGGCGTGCCAGGTAGTGGGCGGGCGGGCAGTGCGGTTCCAGGCCGAGCAGCGGGGGGCACCAGCGGCGTATCGCGAGGCCGGTGAAGCTGTCGAAGTAGCTGGTGCCGGCGGGGGCCGGGCCATGGGCGCCGGCCGCGGCGGCGAGGTGGGTCTCGAAGGAGCCGAGGCCGAGCTCGTCGTGCACCGCGCCGCAGCTGTACTGGTCGATGAGCGGTGGCTGATCTACCTGGAAGGGAAGGCCGTCCATCCGCTTCTCCTCGCCGAGAGCCCGCCGGACGCGGCCGAAGCGCCGCGCCTGGTGGGCTTAACGGACGAGGTGGTGGTGAGGTAGCGGGCTCCGCTTCCGGCGTACGCTCCGGCGCACGGCGCCCGGGTAGCGCGCGTCAGCCGTTGGACGGGCCGCCGACCTGGATGCCCGCCATCCGGGACCACTCGTAGCGGCCGGTGCGGACCTTGGCGGCGAGGTCGCCGTCGAAGTCGTCCTGAAGGGTGATGCCGGACGCGGTGGCGGCGTCCTTGGCGGAGTCGAAGGAGTCCGCGACGAGGTTGCCCCACTCGCCGTTGGCCCCGACGAGGGCGATCCGGACGCGGCCGCGGCCGATGTGCGCGAGCTGGCCCTCGGCGCTGCCGCCGTGGCTGTCGGCGAAGGCGCGGATCTGCTTGGTGAGCCGGGCCGTGCGCCGGCCGGCCCGCTTGTCGGCCGCCGTGCCGGCCGCCGCCTCCACCTGCTCTTCCGCCTGCTGGGTGTCTGCCATACCCAGCATGCTACCCGCGAGTACTGCTTTTGGAGAGGGTGATCCCCCACACCTCTCAGCGCAGGAAGGGGTCCACGGCGACGGCGACGAACAGCAGCGACACATAGGTGATGGACCAGTGGAACAGCCGCATCTCCTTGAGCTTGGCGCCCGTGATGCCGGCCTTCGCGCGGGCCTGGAGACCGTGTGCCTCCTTGAGCCAGAAGGCTCCGCAGGCGAGCGCGACCGCGGTGTAGAACCAGCCGGTGTAGCCCAGCGGCTGGAGCAGCAGCGAGACCGCCACCATCACCCAGCTGTAGGCGACGATCTGCCGGGCGACGACCTTGTTGCCCGCGACGGCCGGCAGCATCGGCACCCCGACGCGCTCGTAGTCGTCCTTGACCTTCATCGACAGCGGCCAGTAATGCGGCGGCGTCCAGAAGAAGATGACGAGGAAGAGGACGAACGAGGCCCAGGAGACGGAGTTCGTCACCGACGACCAGCCGATGAAGACCGGCATGCAGCCGGCGATACCGCCCCAGACGATGTTCTGGCTGGTCCGCCGCTTGAGGATCATCGTGTAAACGACGACGTAGAAGAGCAGCGCACCGAGCGACAGCATCGCCGACAGCGGGTTGACGAGGACCCAGAACCAGGCCGTGGAGCCCACCGCGAGGGCGGTCGCGAAGACCAGGCATTCGCCGGGGCTCACCATGCCGGTGACCAGCGGCCGCTGGGACGTGCGGTCCATCAGCGCGTCGATGTCGCGGTCGAGGTACATGTTGAAGGCCGCGGCGCCGCCGGCGGAGAGGTAGCCGCCGATGCAGGTCGCCAGGACGAGCCACAGATCGGGCACGCCCTTGGCCGCCAGGAACATCACCGGCACCGTGGTCATCAGCAGCAGCTCGATGACCCGTGGCTTGGTCAGCGCCACGAACCCTTTGACGCGGGCCCCGAACGGCCGCTCACCGGGACCGGGACTCCCCGGGACCCGAGAGAGCGCCCCCGCAGGACGGGATTCGACGGCCGTCACGCACACCCCTGGAAGTAACGTCAGCGGCCTCTGCCGCGGAAGAGAAAGGCATGCAAGCCCGTCCGGCGGTGAAGACGCGGTGTAGGGCTTGCGCGTACCACGCCACTTTAGACGCTGGCCATACAGCGATCTTCGCGGGGGTGGGGTCGTGTTGGGCGGCGGGCGGGTGCGCGCGCCCGGCACCTTTCCCCGGCCGTTCGCCCGGCGTTCAGGAGGCGAACCGGACGGCTGCCCGGCAGTCTGGTCGTATGGCTCGCGCAACTGGGACCGGAACGCCAGAAGTCCTGATTTGGTTGCCCAAAGCGACGGGCCGCTGGGCCCGCGCAGCACCGACTGAGCGCCGAAAACACCGACTGAGCGTCGAAAAGACGCACGCACTCGCGGGGGTAGGCTCGACACCGCCTGGCGGACATACCGTCCGCGGCATTCGACATGTGGAGAGGAGCCCTGACTCAGGGTGAGCACCAAGCCGACCACCACAGATCTCGAGTGGACCGAACTGGATCAGCGGGCAGTGGACACCGTCCGTGTCCTGGCCATGGATTCCGTGCAGAAGGTCGGTAACGGCCATCCCGGTACGGCCATGAGCCTGGCGCCGGCCGCCTACCTTCTCTTCCAGAAGCTGATGCGGCACGACCCGGCGGACGCGAACTGGACCGGCCGCGACCGGTTCGTCCTCTCCGCGGGCCACTCCAGCCTGACCCTCTACATCCAGCTCTACCTCGCCGGTTACGGCCTGGAGCTGGCCGACCTGGAGGCGTTCCGCACCTGGGGCTCGAAGACCCCGGGCCACCCCGAGTACGGCCACACCACCGGCGTGGAGACCACCACCGGCCCGCTGGGCCAGGGTGTCGCCAACGCGGTCGGCATGGCGATGGCGGCGCGCTACGAGCGCGGCCTGTTCGACCCCGACGCGGCGCAGGGCACCTCGCCCTTCGACCACACCATCTACTGCATCGCCGGTGACGGCTGCCTCCAGGAGGGCATCTCCGCCGAGGCGTCCTCCCTGGCGGGCCACCAGAAGCTCGGCAACCTCATCCTGCTGTGGGACGACAACCACATCTCCATCGAGGGTGACACCGAGACCGCGGTCTCCGAGGACACCCTCAAGCGCTACGAGGCGTACGGCTGGCACGTCCAGCGCGTCGCGCAGCTGCCCAACGGCGACCTGGACCCGGCGGGTCTCGCCAAGGCCCTGGAGGCCGCCAAGGCGGAGACCGGGCGGCCGTCGTTCATCGCGATGCGCTCGATCATCGCCTGGCCCGCCCCGAACGCCCAGAACACCGAGGCCGCGCACGGCTCGGCGCTGGGTGACGAGGAAGTCGCGGCCACCAAGCGGGTCCTGGGCTTCGACCCGGAGAAGTCCTTCGACGTCGCCGACGAGGTGCTCGCGCACACCCGCGCCGCCCTCGACCGCGGCCGCGACGCCAAGAAGGAGTGGGAGAAGTCGTTCGCCGACTGGCGCGCCGCCAACCCGCAGCGGGCCGCGGAATTCGACCGGATCGCGGCGGGCGAGCTGCCCGCGGGCTGGGAGGACCACCTCCCCACGTTCGAGACCGGTAAGTCCGTGGCCACGCGTGCCGCGTCCGGCAAGGTGCTCCAGGCGCTCGGCGGGGTCATCCCCGAGCTGTGGGGCGGCTCCGCCGACCTCGCGGGCTCGAACAACACCACGATCGACAAGACCTCGTCGTTCCTGCCCGAGGGCAACCCGCTGCCGGGTGCCAACCCCTACGGCCGCACGATCCACTTCGGCATCCGTGAGCACTCCATGGCCGCGGAGATGAACGGCATCGCGCTGCACGGCAACACCCGCATCTACGGCGGCACCTTCCTGGTGTTCTCCGACTACATGCGCAACGCCGTCCGGCTGTCCGCGCTGATGCACCTGCCGGTGACGTACGTGTGGACGCACGACTCCATCGGTCTGGGCGAGGACGGCCCGACCCACCAGCCCATCGAGCACCTCGCCTCGCTGCGCGCCATCCCGGGCCTGAACATCGTGCGCCCGGCCGACGCCAACGAGACCGCGATCGCCTGGCGCGAGATCCTCCGGCGCTACACCAAGGAGTACGGCGTGGGGGCCCCGCACGGCCTCGCGCTGACCCGTCAGGGCGTGCCGACGTACCCCGCCAACGAGGCCACCGCCAAGGGTGGTTACGTGCTCTTCGACGCCGCCGGCCCCGAGGGGCAGGACGCCGCGCCGCAGGTCGTGCTGATCGGCACCGGCTCCGAGGTGCAGCTCGCCGTCGAGGCGCGCGAGCAGCTCCAGGCCGAGGGCATTCCCACCCGCGTGGTGTCGATGCCGTCCGTCGAGTGGTTCGACCAGCAGGACCAGGACTACCGCGACAGTGTGCTGCCCCCGTCCGTCCGGGCCCGGGTCGCCGTCGAGGCCGGCATCGGGCTGACCTGGCACCGCTTCGTCGGTGACGCCGGGCGCATCGTCTCCCTGGAGCACTTCGGTGCCTCGGCCGACGGCAAGGTCCTCTTCCGCGAGTTCGGCTTCACCGCCGACGCGGTGGCCGCCGCCGCCCGGGAATCGCTCGAAGCCGCCGCGCGCTGACGCCCGTACACGACAAGTAGGAGATGCAGAACCCATGACAGACGCACTCAAGCGCCTCTCCGACGAAGGCGTCGCGATCTGGCTGGACGACCTGTCGCGCCAGCGCATCACGTCCGGCAACCTCGCCGAGCTGATCGACCAGCAGCACGTCGTCGGTGTCACGACCAACCCTTCGATCTTCCAGAAGGCCATCTCGGACGGCCACGGCTACGACCAGCAGGTCGCCGACCTCGCCGCCCGTAAGGTCACCGTCGAGGAAGCCATTCGCATGATCACGACGGCGGACGTCCGGGACGCCGCCGACATCCTGCGGCCGGTCTTCGACGCCACCGGCGGCCAGGACGGCCGGGTCTCCATCGAGGTCGACCCGCGCCTGGCGCACCACACCACCCCGACCATCGCCGAGGCCAAGCAGCTGGCGTGGCTGGTGGACCGCCCGAACACGCTGATCAAGATCCCGGCCACCAAGGCGGGTCTGCCGGCGATCACCGAGGTCATCGGCCTGGGCATCAGCGTCAATGTCACGCTGATCTTCTCGCTGGAGCGTTACCGCGAGGTCATGGACGCCTACCTCGCGGGCCTGGAGAAGGCCAAGGCCGCGGGCCTGGACCTGTCGCTGATCCGTTCGGTGGCATCGTTCTTCGTGTCCCGTGTGGACTCCGAGATCGACAAGCGCCTGGAGAAGATCGGCACGGACGAGGCCAAGGCCCTCAAGGGCAAGGCCGCGCTGGCGAACGCCCGGCTCGCCTACGAGGCTTACGAGGAGGTCTTCTCCTCGGAGCGCTGGGCCGCTCTCGACAAGGCCGGCGCCAACAAGCAGCGTCCGCTGTGGGCCTCGACCGGCGTCAAGGACCCCGCGTACAAGGACACCCTGTACGTGGACGAGCTGGTCGCGCCGGGCACGGTCAACACCATGCCGGAGGCCACCCTGGAGGCCACCGGCGACCACGGTCGGATCACCGGTGACACCGTCCGCGGCGGCTACGACGCGGCCCGGGCCGACCTGGCCGCGATCGCCGGACTCGGGGTGTCGTACGACGAGGTCGTCCAGCTCCTGGAGGACGAGGGCGTGGAGAAGTTCGAGGCGTCCTGGAACGACCTGCTCAAGTCCACGGAGGCGGAGCTCAAGCGCCTCGCTCCCTCGGAGGGCTGATCTCCCTTGACTGATTCCCACGGAGCCAACCCGCTCCGTGACGCCCTGGACCGACGGCTCCCGCGCATCGCGGGGCCGTCGGGCCTGGTCATTTTTGGCGTCACGGGCGATTTGTCCCGTAAAAAGCTGATGCCCGCCGTCTACGACCTCGCCAACCGGGGGCTGCTGCCACCGGGCTTCTCGCTGGTCGGGTTCGCCCGTCGCGAGTGGGAGCACGAGGACTTCGCGCAGGAGGTCTACGCGGCGGTCAAGGAGCACTCCCGTACGCCGTTCCGCGAGGAGGTCTGGCAGCAGCTGGTCCAGGGCTGCCGCTTCGTCCAGGGCAACTTCGACGACGACGAGGCGTTCGAGACGCTCAAGGAGACGATAAACGAGCTCGACAAGGCGCAGGGCACCGGCGGCAACTTCGCCTTCTACCTGTCCGTGCCGCCGAAGTTCTTCCCCAAGGTCGTCCAGCAGCTGAAGAAGCACGGGCTGGCCGACCAGAAGGAGGACTCCTGGCGCCGCGCGGTCATCGAGAAGCCCTTCGGACACAACCTGGAGAGCGCCCAGGAGCTCAACCGGATCGTCCACGAGGTCTTCCCGCCGCACGAGGTCTTCCGGATCGACCACTACCTGGGCAAGGAGACGGTCCAGAACATCCTGGCGCTGCGGTTCGCCAACACGATGTTCGAGCCGCTGTGGAACCGCAGCTATGTCGACCACGTGCAGATCACGATGGCCGAGGACATCGGCATCGGCGGCCGGGCCGGCTACTACGACGGCATCGGCGCCGCCCGTGACGTCATCCAGAACCACCTCCTCCAGCTGCTCGCGCTGACCGCGATGGAGGAGCCCGCCTCCTTCGAGGCGGACGCGCTGGTCGCCGAGAAGACCAAGGTGCTGGGCGCGGTCCGGCTGCCCAAGGAGCTCGGCAAGGAGACCGTCCGCGGGCAGTACGCGGCGGGCTGGCAGGGCGGCGAGAAGGCCGTCGGCTACCTCCAGGAAGACGGTATCGACCCCAAGTCGAAGACCGACACCTACGCCGCGATCAAGCTGTCGATCGACAACCGCCGCTGGGCGGGCGTCCCCTTCTACCTGCGCACCGGCAAGCGCCTGGGCCGCCGGGTCACCGAGATCGCGGTGGTCTTCCAGCGCGCTCCGCACTCCCCCTTCGACCACACCGCCACCGAGGAGCTGGGGCAGAACGCCCTGGTCATCCGGGTGCAGCCGGACGAGGGCGTGACCGTGCGGTTCGGCTCCAAGGTGCCGGGCACCTCGATGGAGGTGCGCGATGTGTCGATGGACTTCGCGTACGGCGAGTCCTTCACGGAGTCCAGCCCCGAGGCGTACGAGCGGCTGATCCTCGATGTGCTGCTCGGCGACGCCAACCTCTTCCCGCGACTGGAGGAGGTGGAGCAGTCCTGGCGGATCCTCGACCCGATCGAGGAGTACTGGGACCGGCACGGCAAGCCCGCGCAGTACCCGGCGGGCACCTGGGGCCCGGCCGAGGCGGACGAAATGCTCGCACGAGACGGACGGAGCTGGCGTCGGCCATGAAGATCGATCTGACGGAAACCACCTCCAGCAAGATCAACAAAGCCCTGGTGGAGGGCCGCCGCGCGGTGGGCACTCCCACCAGCGGCATGGTGCTCACCCTCGTCATCGTCACCGACGAGGAGAACGCCTATGACGCCCTGAAGGCGGCCAACGAGGCGTCCCGTGAGCACCCCTCGCGCACCCTCGTCGTCATCAAGCGGGTCAGCCGGTCGCCGCGCGACCGCGCCAAGGCCCGTCTGGACGCCGAGGTGCGGGTCGGCACGGAGGCCGGCACCGGCGAGACGGTGCTGCTGCGGCTGTACGGCGAGGTCATCGACCACGCCCAGTCCGTGGTGCTGCCGCTGCTGCTGCCGGACGCCCCGGTCGTCGTCTGGTGGGCGGTGAACGCCCCGGCGGCCCCCGCACAGGACCCGCTCGGTGCGCTGGCCCAGCGCCGGGTCACCGACGCCTACGCCGCCGAGCAGCCCATTCATGAGCTGTCCGCCCGCGCGGAGACCTACATTCCGGGCGACACGGATCTGTCCTGGACCCGGATAACGCCTTGGCGCTCGATGCTGGCGGCGGCGCTCGACCAGGCTCCGTGCACGGTCACCTCGGCCGAGGTGACCGGCGAGGAGTTCAACCCCAGCTGCGAGCTGCTCGCCATGTGGCTGGCCGACCGGCTGAACGTCCCGGTCACCCGCAAGGTGTCCGACGGCCCCGGTCTGACGGCCGTCCGGATGGAGTCCAGCATCGGCGCGATCGTGCTGGACCGCCCGGACGGCTCGCTGGCCACGCTCTCGATGCACGGCCAGCCCGACCGGGCGGTGGCGCTCAAGCGGCGGGAGACCTCCGAGCTGCTCGCCGAGGAGCTGCGCCGGCTCGACCCGGACGAGATCTACGCCCGGGCGCTGAAGTTCGGCGTGGACCGGCTCGGTCACGGCAACGGCGGGCAGCCGGCGGACGGGCAGCAGCCGGCCGCCGGGGAGAAGACGTCGGACGGGGAGAAGGCGTCGGACGGGAGCGGCCAGGCCAAGCCCGCGGCGAAGAAGGCCGCGAAGAAGGCGGCCGCCAAGTGAGTGCTCCGCAGGTCGTCGTGCACCGCGACAAGGAGCTGATGGCCAAGGCCGCGGCGGCCCGGCTGATCACGAAGATCGTGGACGCCCAGACCGCCCGCGGCTCCGCCTCCGTGGTCCTGACCGGCGGGCGCAACGGCAACGGGCTGCTCGCGGCCCTCGCCGAGGCGCCCGCCCGGGACGCGGTGGACTGGTCCCGGCTCGATCTGTGGTGGGGCGACGAGCGGTTCGCACCGGACGGCGATCCGGAGCGCAACCACACCCAGGCCCGGGAGGTGCTGCTGGACAGCGTCCCGCTGGACCCGGCCCGGGTGCACCCCATGCCCCCGTCGGACGGCCCGTACGGCCATGACGCCGACGCCGCCGCCGAGGCGTACGCGGCCGAACTCGCCGCCGCCGCGGGACCCGAGGACCACGGCCCGGTGCCGTCCTTCGACGTCCTGCTGCTGGGCGTCGGCCCGGACACCCATGTCGCCTCACTCTTCCCGGAGCTGCCCGCGGTGTACGAGACGGAGCGGACGGTGGTCGGGGTGCACGGCGCGCCCAAGCCGCCGCCCACCCGGGTCTCGCTGACCCTGCCCGCGATTCGTGCGGCGCGGGAGGTCTGGCTGCTGGCGGCCGGCGAGGACAAGGCCAATGCCGCGGCCATCGCCCTCTCCGGTGCCGGTGAGGTCCAGGCCCCGGCGGCCGGCGCACGGGGCCGCAGCCGGACCCTGTGGCTGCTGGACGAGGCGGCGGCGTCCCAGCTGCCGCGCGATCTCTACCCGCCGGCTTCGGCCTGAGGATCACCGCAGCAAGACCGTAGGCCCCGCGCCCCGAAGGGTGCGGGGCCTACGGCGTCAGTGCGACGGCCCTGCGGCGGTCCCGGGGATCAACGCCCGCGCAGCTCCCGGTACTTGGCGACCAGACCGGCCGTGGAGGCATCCAGCCCCGGCACCTCGGCGCCCTCGGTCAGGGCCGGTTCGACGCGCTTGGCGAGCACCTTGCCGAGCTCCACGCCCCACTGGTCGAAGGAGTCGATGTTCCACACCGCGCCCTGGACGAACACCTTGTGCTCATAGAGCGCGATCAACTGGCCCAGCACGGAAGGGCTGAGCTCGCCAGCCAGGATGGTGGTGGTGGGGCGGTTGCCCGGGAACGTCTTGTGCGGCACCAGTTCCTCGGCCACGCCCTCGGCGCGCACCTCGTCCGGCGTCTTGCCGAAGGCCAGCGCCTGGCCCTGGGCGAAGAGATTGGCCATCAGCAGGTCGTGCTGGGCGACCAGGCCCGGCTGGAGGTCGGCGACCGGCTCGGCGAAGCCGAGCAGATCGGCCGGGATCATCTTCGTGCCCTGGTGCAGGAGCTGGTAGTAGGCGTGCTGACCGTTCGTGCCGGGCGTGCCCCAGACGACCGGCCCCGTCTGCCATCCGACCCGGTTGCCCTCGCGGTCCACGGACTTGCCGTTGGACTCCATGTCCAGCTGCTGGAGATAGGCGGTGAACTTGGAGAGGTAGTGGCTGTAGGGCAGCACGGCATGCGACTGGGCGTCCCAGAAGTTGCCGTACCAGATACCGAGCAGCCCCAGCAGCAGCGGGGCGTTCTCCTCCGGCGGGGCGGTGCGGAAGTGCTCGTCGACGAGGTGGAAGCCGGCCAGCATCTCGCGGAAGCGCTCCGGGCCGATCGCGATCATCAGCGACAGGCCGATCGCGGAGTCGAAGGAGTAACGGCCGCCGACCCAGTCCCAGAACTCGAACATGTTGTCCGTGTCGATGCCGAACTCCGTCACCTTCTCGGCGTTGGTCGACAGCGCCACGAAGTGCTTGGCGACGGCCTCTCCCCCGGCGCCCAGACCGGTCAGCAGCCAGTCGCGGGCCGAGGTGGCGTTGGTGATCGTCTCGATGGTGGTGAAGGTCTTCGAGGCGATGATGAACAGCGTCTCGGCCGGGTCCAGATCGCGGACCGCCTCGTGCAGATCGGCGCCGTCCACATTGGAGACGAAGCGGAACTGCATGTCCCGGTGGGTGTAGGCGCGCAGCGCCTCGTACGCCATCGCCGGGCCCAGGTCCGAGCCGCCGATACCGATGTTGACGACGGTCTTGATGCGCTTGCCGGTGTGGCCCTTCCAGTCGCCGGAGCGGACCCGGTCGCAGAAGATGCCCATCTTCGTCAGGACGTGCTGCACGCCGGGGGTGACGTTCTCGCCGTCGCTCATGATGACCGCCGAGCCGGGCGCGCGCAGCGCGACGTGCAGCACGGACCGCCGCTCGGTGATGTTGATCTTCTCGCCGCGGAACATCGCGTCCCGCAGCTCGGCCACGCCGGCCGCCGCGGCCAGCTCGCGCAGCAGCCCCAGCGTCTCGTCGGTGACCAGGTGCTTGGAGTAGTCCAGGTGCAGATCGCCGACCTGGAGGGTGTAGCGCTCGGCGCGCGCCGGGTCGCGCTCGAACAGCTCGCGCAGATGCACCTGCGCCAGTTGCTCCCGGTGCTTGCCCAGCGCCGTCCACTCAGGCATCTGATCGAGCCTGCTGCGGCCTTCTGCGTTCATCTCGGACATCAGCCTTCTTCATCTCGTACCGGCCCCGCCATCTCCCAACCTAATTGATCAGCGTCCGGTAGGAGGTATCTGTCCGCTGTCGGACGGGGCACCGTCGGCCGTCTGAAGAACGGGTGTCAGCGCGACCGTGCCCAGGGCCAGCAGGGCGGCGGCCAGCAGCGCGGGGGCGTTGGGCCCGAAGGCCGTGGCGGCCGCACCGCCGCACAGCGCGCCGAGCGGTGTCCCGGCGACGGAGACCGTACGGAAGGCGGAGCTGATCCTGCCGAGCATCCCGGCCGGGCTGCGCTGCTGCACGGCCGTCGTCTCCAGGACGTTCCACACCATCCCGGCGAAGCCGAACAGACCCAGGAGCAGCGCCGCGAGCCAGACCGAGCGCAGCGTCCCGAAGCCCACCAGGGTCACGGCCTGGAGCACCCCGGCGAGCAGCAGGGTGCGGCCGGTGCCGCCGGCCACGGCGACCGTACGGACCGCGAGGAGCCCGCCCAGGACCATCCCGATGCCGTAGCCGGTGGTCACGACGACGTAGCCGAAGTCCCCGGCGCCCAGCCAGCCCTTGACGACCACCACCAGGGTCGCGATCAGCGCACCGATGCCGACATTGCCCAGCGCCACCGACACACAGAACGCGCGCAGCACCCGGTCGCGCCACAACTGCCGTATCCCCGCGGCGATTTCGCGCCGGACGGTGCGCCCGGAGGTGGCCGGCCGCCCGGCCGGAGGGCCGGTGCGCAGGGAGGCGACGAGGGCGGCCGCGACGAGGTAGGTGGCCGCGTCGGCCAGAAACGGGAGTGCGGCACCGAGCGCGATCAGCACCGGGGCCAGCGGTCCGCCGACGAACCGGCCGGCCAGCTCCTGACCGGTCATCAGCCGGGCGTTGGCGGCGGCCAGTCGCTCCTTGGGCACCACCGCGGGCAGCAGGGCCGTGGCGGCGTTGTCGAACAGGGTCTGGAGGGTGGTGAGCGCGAAGGACAGCGCGAGCAGCAGCCCGATGCCCGCCCGGTCGAGCGCCACGGCCACGGCGAAGCCGGCCATCAGCAGCCCGCGCAGCACATCCACCGCCCACATCGCCCGCCGCTGGTCCACCTGGTCGGCGACCGCGCCGCCCAGCAGCCCGAAGAGCAGCCAGGGGACGAAGCCGCAGGCGGTGACGAGCGAGATCAGCAGCGGCGAATCGGTCAGGGTGTAGGCGAGCAGCGGCAGCGCCGTGCCGCGCAGGGCGTCACCGAAGCGGGAGACGGCGGCGGCGCCCCACAGCCGGCCGAAGCCGCCGCGCGGGGCGAGCGCGCCCGCCCCTGTCGTGTGCCCCGCTCCGGTGTCCGGCCCGGTGTCCGTCCCGCTGTCCGCCATGCCGCCCCCCGTCCGCATCGTGCGCGTACGGAAAACGGTAGGGGCAGCCACTGACAATGGCCCTCGGGCGACTTCCCCATCCGCTACCTCAGATGCGGGCCCGTGGAGCGCGCGACGGCTCGTGCGGGCGCACGGACGCGGCCGGCCCGGCCGGAAGGGGTGTGTCCCTC
>NZ_JBHXFI010000090.1:0-22645 GCF_042724075.1 Streptomyces sp. NPDC127097
CCGCGGGGCGGCCGCGCCCCCCCGGCGCGCGCGCCCCCGTCCCCCGCGGGGGGGGGGTCGCCCGCAGCGCCGGGGCCCCCCCCCCCGCCGTTCTGCATCGGTGCCCGCCGGTGCCGGCGGCCGCCGTCAGCCGAACGCGCCGTGCTGGGTGACGTCGGGAGCGGGCCGGCCGGGGGCCTCGCCGCCGGTCGCCGGGGTGCCCTTGGCCGGGGCCTCGGCTGTGGTGGCGGGCCCGTCGGCCGTCCCCTTCTTCTCCTGTCCGGCCTTCGGCTCCTCGCCGGGGGCCGGCTCCGCGACGGCCGGCTGGGTCCGTACGCCCTTGGCGAGGCCCTCGCCGCCCCGCGTCTTTGCCTCGCCGGCCTTCGCCGGTCCGAACGGGTCGGGCCCCTGCGCGGCGGTGGAGGTCTCCCAGGTGTGGCGGACGGCCGGCCCCCGCGACTGGCCGCCCCCGCCACCGCGCTTGCCGAACGCGCCGCCGAGGCCGTTGGCGAGCTGGCCGAGCGCCATGAAGCCGTAGGCGACCTCGGTGCCCGACGAGGACGAGGAGTTGGCGGAGTTCCTGGCCGGCGACGCCTCGTGGTGTTCCTCGCCGCCCTTGTCCTCGGGGGGTGCGGCGGCCGCGTTCTCCAGGTCGGCGGCGGCCAGTTCGAAGGCCGGCAGGGAGTCGTCGACGGACCGCTTGAGGCGGTGCCACTCCCCCGCGAACGCCTCGCCGGCCGGGCCGTGCCAGTTGGCCGCGGCGGCGGTGCCGACATGCCGGTCCAGATCGCGGACCAGGCCGTCGAGGTGCTTGCCCATCTCCCGCCAGCCGGCCGCCGCTTCGTGCAGGGCCTGGGGGTTGCGTCGCTCGCTCACTTGACGCTCCGCATCATCTCGACCAGCTCGTCCTCGGCCGCCTGCGCGTTCGCGACGGTCTCCTTGATCCCTCCGCCGACCTCGGCGAGCCGCTGCTGAAGCTGGACGAGCGCCTGCTCGGCCTGCTCGTACAGCTCACGGAACGGCTGGGCCTCCTCGTCGCTGCCGAAGCCCTCCCGGAGGGCCTCGGCATCGGCCCGCCGTCTGAATGCGGCCAGCTGCCGGCTCAGTTCTTCCGCGCGTATCTCGAAGGTCGCACCGAGCTTGTGCAACTCCTCGGTACTGAGCCGGACTTCGTCGGACATCTTTTCTCCCCGAATTGAATGACAGCTACCTGCCAACATCGCCTCAGGTCTAGCACACCCGCAATAGGCCCGAAGCTCTCTCCGGAGCGGGCGGACAGCGAACCGCGGAATGCATACGGAGCAATATGCGGCAATACCGACAACCCCCGCCTTGACGACCTGTTCACACCCGTCATTAGACTTCAGGACGCCGGTGCAGCACATGCGGTTGCTGTGCCACCACGTTCAAGGGGGCAAGGATGAGCAACGAGCGGCAGATCCAGGACGAGGACCTGATGGACGTCGCCCAGGATCCGGAGCAGGCGCACCGGCTGCGTAAGGCACTGAAGGTGCTGGCGGACAACCCCAACGTCGGCGGCAAGCTCCAGGAGATGGCCCAGGAGGTGCTCTCCGGCCGTATCGGCATGAAGGACGCGATCCAGACGCCGGGGTACATGGACGCGCTGGGCGACCGGATGACCGAGATCCGGCGGGCCGCGGAGAACCAGACCATGGCGGAGCGCGAGGAGTCCCGCGAGAAGTTCGCCGCCTGGCAGAAGGAGCAGGAAGCCAAGGAGGACGAGGAGCGCGCCGAGCGCGACGGCCCCTCGGGCAACATCGTCACCACTCCGCGGCGCGGCGGCCGGGGCGGCGGGCACCGGGGCTGACCGGCGGCGGTGCGGCGGGCCCGATCTTTTTGCCCGCCGAAATCCGATCAAAGAGTCCATAGAGGCACCGCGGAAGAAAGCAGACCGGCCGCCGGAATCATGGACGGATCTGCTTCCTTTCCGCACACGGCATTTCCTCTTTCTCCACACCGCGCCCCAGGGACAACGCACTTGACGCGGGCCACTCGGGCCACCTTGCGCAGTCACTCGGCAAGGGGCCCGGCCTGCGTGTTCCAGTTCCGGCACAGCCACCCCCGCACGGTCCCGGGCGTGCGGTCCGGATCATAGGATCGAGCCGGTACACGCAGGAATCCACAAAGGTGGAGACGGGATTGATGGGGGACGAGGAAGCCATGAGCGCCTCAGACGAAGGAATCGCCGCACCGGCCGGATATGCACCTCATCCGTACGTCGGCGGCCGCACCGCGGCGCTCCGCGCGCTCGCGGCCTGGCGGATGCGGTGGCCCGGCGCCCCGCGCGTCATCGTGCTCACCGGAAACCCGGGCAGCGGACGCTCACGCCTGGTCACCGGCTTCCTGATGATGTGCGACCCCGGCTACCGCAAGCAGCTGCCGCTGGACGACCTGGACCCGGCGACCGTGCCCCCGGACCTCCCGGCGCCCGCCGTGCCGAGCCCCGCGGGGCGCACCGCGGCCCAGCTGTTGTGGGTCATCGCCGATCATTTCGGGCTGAGCGCGGAGCGCGCCGACGACATCTTTCCCGAACTCGCCGCTCGTGAAGAGCCGGTGACGATTGTGGTGCCGGACGTCGACCGGGCCGGCCCGGTCCGTGCCGCGTACGAGCCGGCCCGCCTCGTACGGGACGTGCTCAAGCCGCTCGCCGCCACCGAGACGGTGCAGCTGCTCGCCGATGTGCCGCGCGAACTGGCCGCGGAGCTGGCCGGGGCGCTGCCGTCCGGCCAGGCGCAGATCATCGATCTCGACGCGCCGGAGTGGGCCGACCCGAAGGGTCTGCTGCTGCACGCCGAGACCGCGCTCGACCCCGGCGCCGGGGCGCCTGACCTGCCCTTCACCACCGACCCCGCGGTGCGCCGGCCGCTCGCCGAGGCCCTTGCGCGGCGTGCGGACGGCAGCCGGCTGACCGCCCAGCTCGCCGTGCAGTCGCTGCTCTTGCAGCCCGAGAACTTCGACCCGGCGGACGAGTCGCTGCTGCCCGCCACCGTCGGCGAGGCCCTCGATCTGCATGCCCGCCGGCTGGGCGTCGATCCGCAGACCCTGCGGCTGCTGCTGGCGCCGCTGGCGTTCGCCGAGGGCGAGGGGCTGCCCGCCCAGCTGTGGGGTCCGCTGGCGAACGCCGTGGCCGGGTGGGACATGAGCCAGGATCTCGCCGACGGCATGCTGCTGGCGGCGCCGTTCATCCAGCCGGTCGAGGCGGACGCGGCGGAGGACGCGGACGACGCGGTGTCCGGGGACGACGCGGCGGCCGGGGACGGTGCCGACGACGGCCGTATGCTGCTGCGTCTTCAGCACCCGGCGATCGCCGAGGAGATCCGCTCCGGTCTGCCGGACGTCCGGGACGCCCAGACCAAGATCGCCATGGCGCTGCTGGAAGCGGTGCCCCAGCAGAACTGGGCCAAGGCCGATCCCTACATCCGCGACCATCTCGCCGCACACACCCTCGAAGCCGGGCTGCTCCCCCAACTCCTCACCGACCCGGGCCTGTTCGCACACGCCGACCCGGTGACCCTGCGGGCCGCCATCGAGGCCGTACCGCTGGAGCAGCTGGGCGCCCCGGCCCGTACGTACCTGCGCACCGCTCCGCTGCTGACCCGCTCGCAGGCTCCGGCCGACATGCGGGCGGCGTTCCTGGAGAGCGCGTTCGTCGAGGACGGGCTGGCGCCGTACGCGGAGGCACTGCACACCCTCGGCTTCGACCTGCCGTGGCGCACGCTGTGGAGCGTGCCGCTGGCCGGCGTCCGCGCCGTGACGACCGGTGCCCTGCCCCAGGAGGGCGGCGAGGGCACGGCGGCGGAGACGGGCGCGGACGGTGCCGGGGACGGCGGGGACGGACCGGCAGCGGCGACCGCGCTCCGTCCCGTGGCCGCCTTCGTCGTCCCCGAGGGCACCCCCGGCTCCCGTACGGTGCCCGGCGCGGACGACGACACCTCCGAGGACGGCGGCGGGGCGCTGCTCCTGCACGATCTGCTGCGGCCCGGCTATGTCGACGCCGACCCGACGCAGGTGCAGCTGCCCTCCGACGAGACCAAGGCGGCGGCCCCCTTCGGGTTCAGCCGGGGCGCCGACTACCTGCGGGTCTGGTCCCGCGCCGACCAGGAGGTGGTGGCCGCGCTGCTCTCGGACGCCCCGCTCACCGGCGCCGACCTCTCGCCCGACGGGGTACTGGTCGTCGCCACCGAACGCGGGGTGACCGCCCGGCAGATCCTCGCCGCGGCCCCCGCGGTCGCCCCCACCGTGCCGGCCCAGCGCACCGGCGCCGCCGACTCCGCTGCTTCCGACGGCCTCGAAGGAGACCACTCGTGATCAACCAGGCGCAGGCACACGCCACCGCCGCCCGCTGGCTCAACCCCGAGGGACATCAGGGTCCCCCGCGTGAGGTGGCCATGCAGGAGTTCGACCTCGGCTGGGTGGTGTGGGCCGTACCGCCGCCCCCGGAGGTCGACCCGCAGACGGGACAGCGGCGCCCGCCCGCCGAGGTCGGCGCCGCCTGCGGGGTCGTCGACCGGGCGTCCGGCGAGCTGACGGTGTGGCCGTCGGTGCCGGTCGACGAGGTCGTCCGGATGTATCAGCAGAAGCACGGTGCCGGGGCCGCCGCGGCTCCGGCGGCCCCCGCCGAGCCGCCGGTCACCGGCCCCGGCAACACCGCCGTCGCGACCTACCCCGACCCGTCGACCGGCGAGGAGACCAGCCTCGCCCGCGTCTCGGCGCCCGGACAGCCGCCCGCCGAATTCCAGCTCTACGACGAGCTCCAGCGGCTGGGTGTGCACCCCGCGAACGTCCGCGCGGTGCACACCGATCTGCGCTCGGCCCTGTTGCCCGGCGGCTACCCCGGCGACTTCATCCTGCGCACCTTCCCGAACGCCTCGTTCTCCTGCACCGAGGGCTACGGCATGCGGCCCGAGGAGCGCGCCGAGGGCGTCGCCGGAGTGCTGCGGCACGTCGAGATGATGCATCAGCTGACGGGCCGGCAGGCACCGCCGCGCCCGCACCGGGTGCCGGTGCCGCAGCGGGTCGAGCCCGCACCGCAGATGCGCGACGTGGCACTCGGCAAGCACCTCGTGGAGGTCTTCGGGCCCCAGGGCGTCACCCGTCCGGACGCCGACGATCTCGCCACGACGCAGCTGCCCGAGGCCACCAAGAACACGCTGGTCTGGGCCGGCCTGCCGGCTCAGGTGCCCTACTTCTTCACCGCGGACCAGCCGGCGGCCCCGCCCGCCGGCGGACTGTTCGCGGACGTGGCGACCTCCCTGCGCGCCACCGGCACCGAGGCCAAGGAACAGACCCTGGCCACCCTCGCCGGCTACGTCCGGTTCGGCACCGACGGCCTCTACACGCTCGCCGTCCAGTGCACGGCCGCGGAGGAGAACCAGAACCTGGTCGGCACCGTCTGGGCGGTCCAGCCGTCCTCGGGCGGCGGCCGGTTCGTCAACCGGACGCTGTCCGCCTACCTCCGCTCGCTCGCCCTGCTGGTCACCACGCGCACACAGATGCAGGGCATGGACCCGTACGCGGCGGGAGCGGCGGTCGCCGCCTTCCAGGAGCAGATCGCGGCGCTCGACTCGTGGGCACTGGACGACGACAGCAACTGGTGGTCGCTGGTCATCGAGCAGATGTGGCACGGCTTGTTCTGAGACGCCGGGGGGCTGTTCTGAGGGACCGGGGGATCTGTTCTGAGGGCCGGGGCCTGTTCTGAGGAACCGCGGGGCCTGTTTCTGAACGACGGGGGCTTCGGGGGCTTCGGCCCCCGTCTCTCCCACCCCGGGCGTCAGGGCAACAACAGCCAGTCCGAGGCGAGCGCGGCCACCAGGCCGATGCCCAGCAACCAGGTGCCGAGCCGGGTGCGCCCGTGACGGCTGAGTTCGATCACCACACCGCAGAGCACCAGCGCGGCTCCGTACACCCCGACCACCAGCACCGACGTACGCGACGCCAGGCGCACCACGAGCACCCCCGCCATCGCGGCCATCAGCACCGAGGCCAGGACGATGCGTATTCGTCGGGCCTGACGAGGTGTCAGTCCCACACGGTTCTCGGGGAGGGGCTCTTCATCGCCGGCTACGTCCATGAGCGGGAATGCTACGGGACGAGTGATCGCCGGGCGGCGCCGATCCCCGCCCCGGGACTCAACTCACGTTGCACATGGACGAATCGACCAGACGCCCACACTCTCCTGGAACGGATTCCGCACCGGTCCCGGCCCGACACCGGAGCGATCAGCGCACCGGAGCACTCCGCCACTCCGCACTCCGCACTCCGCACTCCGCACTCCGCAAATGATTGACCAGCGGCGTACCAATATTTAACCTTCCCTTTCAGTACGTCGCCGTGGCGCCCGCATTCCCGCCACCCAGAAGGTTCACCAACGCCCCAGGTGGGGCAATTACCCAGAATCTCAACGACGTTGCCACACCACGATGCCCACGTTCCCTCCACACCTCTCGCCTTGACATGCCTGCATTCAGATCGCCTAATGTGGGCTCGTTAAGAACGCGACAAGTATCGCGCGGGACACCGCAAAACGGGGGCAATGGTGGCAGGCAAGGCGTTCGACGTCGATCCGGATGTGCTGCGCACGCAGGGCAAGGCGTTCGTGCACATCGGCAGTGATTTCTCCAAGGCGTCGAAGAAGCTTCAAGACGATCTTGAAGGTCTGGGCAGCCCCTGGGAGAACTGCGACTTCGGCGATATTTTCGAAACGGTCTACACGCCCATCAGGGACGGCATGTTCGAGTCGATGGACTCCCTGGGCGAGCGCCTCGAAGGCATCGGCGACAAGCTCCAGACCATGGGCGACTCGTACTCCGATTCCGACCAGCAGGGCATTCACACCATCAGCGCGGTAGGCCGTCCGGCCATCTGACGCCACCCCTGCCCTACGTGAGCCCGGGCGCGCGGCATTCACCCCGCCCCACCCTCACCCTCTCTCCCTCTCCCTTCTTCTCTTTCTCCACCACCCTTCCCTTCCATTCCACAATCGGTCATCACTGCACGGGGGACGATCACTGTGTCATTGACGCTGCCAGGCGAGGTAGCTTGGGTCCTGGACCTCCTCGGCTACAACTGGCCGGACGCCGACGAGGACAAGCTCCACGAATGCGCGCAGACCTGGCGCAACTTCGCCGAGTCCGTCAACCAGGCGTCCTCCAAGGGCTCTTCGGCAGCCAATGAAGTCGTCTCCGCCAATTCCGGCGATGCGATCGAGGGCTTTTCGAACGAATGGGGCTCCTTCTCCGGCGGCGGGGACAGCGGGGACAACTATCTCCGCGACGCCGCCGCGGCGGCCGAGGTCATCGCGCTTGCCTTCGACGCGGCCGCCATTGCCGTTCTCGCCGGCAAAATCGCGGTCATCGTCCAACTCGTCATCCTTGCCACCGAGATCATCGCGGCCCAGGCCGCCGCACCCTTCACCCTCGGCCTTTCCGAGCTCGGTGCCGCGGGGGCCACTCAAGCGACCCGCGTGATCGTCCGCCAGATCCTCGACAAGATCAAACGCGAGGTCATGGAGGCGGCCACCAAGGCGATGGAGCACGCCACCATGGACGCCATCAAGAAGATGGCGAAGAAGGCGGTCTCCAAGGAAGCCCGCAAGATCGCGGCGGACTATGTGAAGAAGACGGTCAAGGAGACCGTCAAGGACAAGGTCGTCGACCAGGCGAAGGAAATCGCCAGGGACAAGATCGTCGAAGAGGGCAAGGCCAAGGCCCAAGAGGCCGCGACGGAGATGGCCCAGAACGTCACACAGCAGGGCATCGAAAGTCACTTCGGCGCCCGCGACGGAATCGACTGGGGCGAAACCGGCGACATCGCCAAGGACAAGGCCGGCGAATACGTCGACGGCATCAAGGAAGGCGCCCAGGACTACAAGGACGGCGTCGCCAGCCTCGCCGACCCCGGCACCTACATCGACCACGCCAAGGAAGACCTCACCAACCGCGGCCTCAACCACGCCCAACGCCACGTCGACCGCCGCACGGGCGGCGCAGCCACCAACAACCCGGACGTAACGGACGAGGTCCGCTCGGTCTTCGGCTGACCCGGCCCCCTACGGAGGGAACGCGTCCAGCCCGCACTGCCCGTCCCGGCTGCCCGTCCGCCGAAGCGCCCGGCGCCGCGCCCCTTTTCTCAACAGTCTGCGGCCCACAGCTCGAAAGCTGCGGGCCGCATCTTTGCTGAAACGAGTTGGGGATTACCGTCCCGGCGGCTGCGTGGGTGGCGCCGGCGGGTGCCAACCGGGGGCGGTCGGCTGCTGGTGGTAGGGGTTCGGGGTCGACGGGTAGGGCGCGAAGCCGCCGGGGCCGCCGGGGCCACCAGGAGGCGGACCATTGCGCCCGTTCTTCTTCTTGACCACCAGCACAACGATCAGCACGACGACAAGCAGGCCGACCACACCACCAACAATGCCGATGATGACGCCCATACGCATGCCCCTATCGCTCTCAGCTACCTGCTGAGCATCCTTGCCGCCGCCGGATGCCTTGGACGAGCCATCCTTGAGGGCCGGCAACGGCCCGTTCTCCGACCCCGCGGGCATCTTCTTGATGAGCGCCTGCCAGGGGTTGACGATGCCGTAACCGTAGTGGGGGTCGGGAAGCTTCGTGCCCTTCATGCTGGCCGGCAAAATGGCGGTCTTCACCAGACGATTAGCGATCTGGCCTGCCGTCAGGTCAGGGAACTTGGCGCGCAGGAGCGCTGCGGCGGCAGATACGTACGCTGCGGAGTCCGACGTACCGTTGGCCAAGCGGTAAGGAGTCTCAACTCCCGCCGACCGGATATGAACTCCAGGGGCCAGCAGCTTGATATGAGGCCCGTAGCTGGAGAACTTCCAGACCTTGAGATCGATGTCCATAGCCCCAACTGCAAGGACACCAGGTACTGCGGAAGGAAGACGAGGAATACTGGAGCCGGTGTTTCCTGATGACGAAATTACCAGCACGTCACGCTTTCTTGCATAGTCAACAGCCGCCTGTTCAGCAGGGGACGTGTCCGCGTAGTCCTCGAACGACATGTTGACGACCTTGGCGCCGTGGTCCACGGCATACCGCAACGGTTTCGCGTAGGACCCCTCTGCGTTGCCAAGGTCGATTCCGACAGGAAGGATCTTGGCGTCAGGCGCCAGCCCCTTTACCCCTTCGGATCCCCCAGGACCATGCCCATGCCCGGCGATGAGCGAAGCCATGGCAGTGCCGTGCTCATTCTTCCCATCCGGGCGATCTGCCGTCCCCCCACCATCGAAGAAGCTCTTGCCGGGAAGCACACTTCCCTTGAGATCAGGATGACTGCCGTCTACCGGGGCATCGATAACCGCAACCGTGACACCCTTGCCTGTTGACACCTTCCAAATATCGTCAACACCGAAGACCGCCAACGGCC
Source organism: Streptomyces sp. NPDC127097 (assembly GCF_042724075.1). Classification (NCBI taxonomy): domain Bacteria; kingdom Bacillati; phylum Actinomycetota; class Actinomycetes; order Kitasatosporales; family Streptomycetaceae; genus Streptomyces; species Streptomyces sp. NPDC127097. The sequence continues at coordinate 9,376 of NZ_JBHXFI010000090.1, forward strand.
ACTGGTCTTTCCTGATCTGATCTGCCGAAGCAACCGGCGCGGTGCCGAAGAGCAGTGCCCCCGCCACCACCGCGCCGCCCACCGCACGCAGCGTCCGCGTGAAACTCACGCTGTAATACCTCTCCCCAACAGTGCGGCCCGCAGCTCGAAGCTGCGGGCCGCGCCTTTGATGAAACAGTTCGCAATTACCGTCCAGGCGGCTGCGTGGGCGGCGCCGACGGATACGCACCGGGCGCGCTCGGCTGCTGATGGCCCGGGTTCGGCACAAAGCCACCGGGGCCGCCCGGTCCGCCGTAGCCACCGGGGCCACCCGGAGGCGGACCATTACGCCCGTTCTTCTTCTTGACCACCAGCACAACAATCAGCACGACGACGAGAAGACCGACCACACCACCAACAATGCCGATGATGACGCCCGTACTCATGCCCTCATCGCTCTCGGTGGCCTGCTGAGCGTCCTTGCCGCTACCGGACGCCTTGGACGAACCATCCTTGAGAGCAGGCAACGGCCCGTTCTCCGACCCCGCGGGGATGTTCGCGGTCAGTGCCTTGGACGGCCTGATGAATCCGTAGCCGTAGTGGGGGTCAGGAAGCTTCTTCCCCTTCATGTCATCCGGCAGACCGGCAGTCTTCACCAGACGGTTGGCGATCTGGCCGGCGGTCAGGTCCGGGAACTTGGAGCGGAGGAGGGCAGCGGCGGCGGATACATACGCTGTGGAGTCTGAGGTGCCGTTGGCCAAGCGATAGGGGGTCTCAACTCCCGCCGACCGGATATGAAGCCCTGGCGCCAGCAACTTGATATGAGGCCCGTAGTTGGAGAACTTCCAGACCTTCAGGTCGATGTCCACCGCTCCGACAGCGAGAATCCCCGGTACCGCAGAAGGAAGACGAGGAGTGCTAGAGCCAGAGTTTCCAGATGCCGCAACTACCAGGACATCATGCTTCCGGGCATATTCAACAGCTGCCTTTTCAGCAGGTGACGTCTCCGAGTAAACCTCGAACGACATGTTGACGACCTTCGCACCGTGGTCCACGGCGTACCTCAACGGTTCGGCATAGGACTTCTTCGCTGCATCGCCGTTCCCGAGGTAAATTCCTACAGGAAGGATCTTGGCGTCAGGCGCCAGCCCCTTGACGCCGTCACCGCCTCCAGGCCCATGTCCGTGCCCAGCGATGAGCGAAGCCATGGCAGTGCCGTGCTCATTCTTCCCATCCGGGCTATCTGCCGTTCCTCCACCAGGGAGGAAACTTTTCCCGGGAAGCACACTTCCCTTGAGGTCAGGGTGACTTCCGTCTACCGGGTCGTCGATGACCGCGACGGTGACGCCCTTGCCGGTTGACACCTTCCAGATGTCGTCAGCTCCGAAGGACCTCAACGGCCACTGTTCATGCCTGATCTGGTCTGCCGAAGCAACCGGCGCGGTGCCGAAGAGCAGTGCTCCCGCCACCACCGCGCCGCCCACCGCACGCAGCGTCCGCGTGAAGCTCATGCCGTAAACACCTTCCTTACAGAGTCAGGGCCCGCAGCCCGAGGGACTGCGGGCCCCAGCACGTCCGCCGATTGCTTGACCGGCCGTTACTACTCGATGACCGGGGGAGCCACATTACGCTTGGCTGTCCAGGTTTCCTCGTCTTCCACGAGGTAGTCAGGGCGGCTCGCGTCGCCGCCTCCGCCCTCACCCCTGGCGCCGGGCGCACCATGCGCGCCACCCATCATGCCTGCCGGGCGACGTCCGCTACCCGAGTTGTCCCCGGATGCCGATCCCCCTCGACTGCGGTGCAGGCCGGATCCCCCCTGTCCTCCGCCGCTGGCTTTACCACCGGGCGACCCGATGATCCCGCCCTTCTGCCGCGCTTGGGCACCGCCGGCGCTGACTCCCCCGCCGCCCGCACCCTTCCCTGCGCCACCACCATGTGCGCCGGCCATGCCGGGCATGCCGGCACGGCCCCCCGCGTGTGCACCACCTGGGGTGGAACCGGGTGTGCCGCCCTTGAGACCGCCGGGACCACCGGGACCGCCACCCTTGAGACCACCGGGGCCGGCGCCCTTGAGACCGCCAGGGGCGCCGCCCTTGAGACCACCGGGGCCGCCGCTCTTGAGACCGCCAGTCCCAGGCATTCCGCCCGGCATTCCAGACAAGCCAGGTCCACCGCCGGGACCGCCACCGGTGGGCGTATGGAGACCACCACCACCGGGGCCGCCGGTGGGGGCTTTGAGACCACCGTTAGGGCCATCGCGGAGGCTGTCGAGGCCAGTCCCCACAGTGGGCCCCTTGGGCTTCAGTTCACCCAGACCGCCGCTGACACCCGGATGCTTGAGGCTCGGAGAGCTGGGCATCTTGGGGGTGCTACCGGAGTTCGCACCCCGCTTCGGGAGCTTGAGTCCACCCCCGCCCCCCTTCGACCCGCCACCCGCCGGAATCATGGGGGTGTTAATGGCGCCTGGATCGTTTGACGGGTCCTTTTCGTGGTCGGGGATCTTGTCGTCACGGCCACGAAGGTCCCCCGGCGCCGGCGCCTTCAGCGCCTTAGAAGCCCTCACAAACGACGAGCCCAACTGCTCCATGGCGATGGTCGACTCGAGCCGAAGCGTCTGCTCGTCGTCCAGATCGTCCTTGTTCGCCTCCAGGAGGCCCGCGGCGCTATCGCCCCTCTTGAGGGCTTCGTCCAGCTCGTCGTCGGAGATCGACCACCCCCAGTCATTGAGATCTCCGAGTTCCCAGCCTTCCGACTTCATCCGGACCTTTTCGATGGCCGTCTGAAGGGCCTTGGCCGACTCGTCCATGACCCGTGCCGTGTGCGTGCACCAAGGTTTCCCGGACTCGAAGTTCGCGATGATCTGCTGAGCCTTCTTTTGGAAGCGTTCAGCGGACTCGCCCTGCCAGTGTTCCATCACCTTGTCCACGGCCTTGGAGAAACTCTTCTTGTGTGTCTCCAGGTCGTCGGCAACGTCCTGCCAGTGCTGAGCGACAGAGTAAAGCACTTCGGGATCGGCACCATCGAGCATGTCCTTCAGGCCATTGAAGTTGCTCTGGTTGAAATCCGTCACATGCCGATAGCTCTCGTACCTGTCTTCAGGCACGCCGCTCTTTCCTTCTCCACCCACCTGTGGGCCCCCTTTCCCGTCAGCTGACAATCAACCGATGCACTCGATGTCACATCTTGTTATCGTGCTCGGCGTCGTCGTAGGCTTCCTTCGTCTTCTTCGACTTCTGACCAAATTCATCGACCAACTTCTCGATCTTGCCGACGATCTCGTCCTCGATGAATTTCTTCATGCCAGCGTGAGCGTTGTGCAGCATTTCGTGCTCCACGTACTTCTTACCCAAAGCACTCGACGGCAGGTAAGTCCCACTCCCCGCCTTCCCCTTCGTCCCGTTCATGTCCTTCAGGACGCCGTTGAGCTCCTTGACCACCTGGTCCAAGGCATCCAGATCGACGCGGTATTCCTTAGCCATTACTGGCCTCCCCGTGAGATGTCAGTCCGGTCTTGCGGCGCCAGTCGCGAATGGCGATCGAGGAGCCGACGACCGCGGCGACGGCAAGAAGTCCGCCGCCGACGATGTAGATGGAGATGCGGGCGCGCCGTTCCTCGGTGGATTCTCCGATGGTGACGGCGGCCGGCTGGATGTTGGAGCCGTCGGCCGCGTTGGAGGGCTTGTCCGGCTCGGGTGAGGCAGTGGGCCTGGTGTCGTCGTTGAGGGCGGCGACCGGGTCGACGACGCCCCAGCCGATGTTCTGGTCCGCCTTCGGGCGCACGCGCTCCGCGGTCTTCTCCAGGTGCCAGATGACCTGCTGCGGGGTCCACTTCGGGACCTCGTTCAGGTGCTTCGCGATCAGGAGGGCCGCGGCGCCCGCGGCGTAGGGTGCGGCGAAGCTGGTGCCCTGGTCGACGCAGTTACCGCCGTCGGGGACGGTGGAGACCATGTTCACGCCCGGCGCGGCGATGTCGACCCAGGATCCCGGCTGGGAGAAGGGGGCGCGCTCGTTGTTGCGGTCCGAGGCGGCCACGGACAGCACATTGTCGAACTGCTGGAAAGCGGCGGGGTACATGTTCTTCACCTTGCCGCTCGCGCCGTCGTTTCCGGCCGACGCGACGATGAGGATGTTTTGTTGGGCGGCCCGCTGGATCGCTGCCTTGAGGGGGCCCAGCTTTTCCTCGCCGGCGTCCGTGCCCTGGGAAATGTTGATGACGTTGACCTTCAGCCGGACCGCGTAATCGATGGCGGCGGCGAGGCTGTCGGCGGTGCCGGCCTTCTCTGCGCTGGTCTGCTGTAGCGGAATGACCTTTGCTTCGGGGGCGATTCCGTAGAAACCCGAACCCAGCTTCCGTTGGGCGGCGATGATGCCGGCGACCTTGGTGCCGTGGCCGACCTGATCGACGGTCGGCTTGCCGGCACCGGAGACGAACTTCTTCCCGGGGCCTTCGATGTTGGGCTTGATCTGCGAGTTGCCTGCATCGATGCCGGTGTCGATGACGGCGACCCGGACGCCCTTGCCCCTGGTGTCGGCCCACATCTGATTCGTCAGGAGGCGCTGGAGCGACCAGGGTGTCTCTTTGATGTCGCTGGTGCCGAACTTGCACTCACCACTGTTGAGCGGAACGTTCGGGTCCGCGACCGCCGGTGCGGCGGTGGCACCCGACAGGCCGACGATGCACGCCGCCGTGACCAGCGCACCCGCCGCTCGGCGACGGTGCCCGGCTCGGTGACCAATGGCGCGAGATCCCACGGGCTTTCAGCTCTCCATGTGTGGCGAATTGGGCAGGAACGAGGGGTGAGAGGAAGGAGGCGGAGGGGTGAAGGGGTGGTGGACGGCAGAAGGGCGAGCGCACTGATGCAGCGCGCTCGCCCTCATGGACCACTGTGCGAGCAGCCGTGCTGCTCAGGTCTGGCCGTTTCCGGCCCGACTGACCGGAGGTCAGCCTCCCCAGATGCCGGAGTTCTTGTGCTCAGTGGCCTGGTAGTTCTGGGCGGCCTGGTCCAGCGCCTTGGCGATGGCCTCGAGCGTCGAGTGCAGGGAGGCGGCACGCTGGTCCCACTCGCGCTGGCGGGCCTGGTAGCCCTCCTGCGCCGCACCTTCCCAGCTGGCGGCGATCTTCTTGACGCCCGCCTCGAGGTCGTCGAGCTGCTGGCGGATGTTGTTGGCCGTACCGCGCACGTCGGAACTGGCCTGCGAGATCGTCGCGAAATTTACGAGGATCTGGCCTGACATGGTGTCTCCTCAGGAGTTGATGATGCCTGGTCGATTCACACACCACAGCGGGCCGGCGGCATCGGCCGGCGGGCCCGGGCTGCGGCGGCTGGGCCGTTGCGCCGCGGGTCAGCGGCGCGGCCCCATCATCCGAACGGGGAAGCCGAGGCGGAGATGTGCGTGATCGACTGCGCCTGCTCCTCTTCGGAGGCGGAGTAGTTCTTGGTGGTCTCGTCGATCGCTTCCTTGATCTCGGCCAGGAGCTGGTTGAGACGGTTGGCGTCCTCGTTCACCTGCGACTGGAGCTGGTTGTACGAGGAGGCCGCAGCACCCTTCCACCCAGACGTGATGGTGTCGACGACCGTGTTCAGGCGCGAGATCTCGCCCTGGATCGACTGGTTGACCGAGGAGATCTTGCCGCTGAACGCGACCATCTCCTCCTCGGTGGTTGTGTACTGCTGACCAGCCATAGTCAACGTCCCCCATGAGACTCGTACGTCGTACCGCACCGGGCAGCCACAGGCGCTCGCGCGGCAGGCATCTCCTGCTGACGCCTTTGGCTACTTTAACCACTCGATATGGCTGTCCCCAACAGGGGGACGGCTGTTGTGACGGGATCACAACAATGCCAACTGGCCATCGGTGAAACGGCGTTCACGGGAAACGGACAGATGTGCCGCTATCGGTCATTCGCCAACAGGCCCGGACCGGCGGAGATCACACCGAGAAGGCCGTCGCGATCCCGGCGGGAAAACCGCGGCGGCGGAATCCGGGGGACGCCGAAGGCCGCACCGGATGCCCCTTTCCGGGGCCCGGTACGGCCTTCGCTCATATCAGGACGACTGCGGCTTCTTGGCGCTCTGAATGTCCAGCGACGGGCCGGTGGAGAGGAGTTCGGACCATGCCTTCATGATCAGCGGCGGATGCGTGCCCTCGTAGCCGAGGTGGACCTTCGCCTTGTCCTGTTCGTCATCGGCCTTGCCGGCCTTGCTTTCGCTGTCGTTGTTCCTCGGCAGCGGATAGCGCAGTCCGGTGTCGGTGATCAGGAACTGGCTGCCGCTCGTCGACGCGGAGGTGCGCACCTCCGTGTAGAGCAGACCGCTGCCGGGGGTGACGTACGAGTTGGCTCCGGTGGCAATCTTGACCGGGTAGTCGTTGCCGACCCAGGTCTGCATGTCGGGCACGCCGTTCTTGTAACCGAGCTGCTTCTCCTCACCGCCCGGCAGCTTGATGTTCTTGCCGTTGTAAACGCTGCAAGAGACGCCGTTCCGGGTGGGACGCGTCAGTCCGCCGGTCTGGGAGCCGTGTTCGAATTCGTTGGCCACCGAGAGGCTCTCGGTGGGCCACGGTGAAGGAAACGTGCCGAACTTCCCCATGAAGAACGTCGGGTTATCCGAGTCGTCCCGCTTCGGGTCGATGCTGTTGACGGCGATCTGCTCGGGCTTGACCCGCGAGCCGTCGCTGTGCAGCTTGTCGGCGTTCGCGCCCTCCTCCAGGAGGTTCGCCACGAAGTCCGTCACCTGCTCGACGCCGTCCTGCTCCACGACGTACTTCTGGCCGCTGCTGTCCTGGAGGATCGAGCCGACGGTCCTGGCCCGGGCCGGGACCTTCGGGTCGGTGGTCTGGCTCCCCGCCCCGGCGACCTCGGGCATGCTGATGCCGAGCTGGCGCGGGAGCACGAGGAGGGTGTCCATGAAGTCCTGGGACACCGGCTGCGGTTTGGCGGAGCGGAAGATGATGCGGCGCAGGGTGTCGTTGACCGCTTCGCTCTTCCCGTTGAACTCGAAAGCCTTGCCCTCGCTGTCGACCAGCCACTTCTTGTGCTGGGGGTCCTCGACGAACAGCGCCTGGCTCGGGCCGAGTTTGCCCTTGCCCTCGACGGCCTGCTTGTCCTTGCCGGCCAGGATGAACACGGACTGCTGGGGCTTGCTGTTGAGGCCGCTGCCGGGACGGTTGCACACCGCCCAGGTCTTGGGCTTGTCGGCGTCCTCCGTGGTGGGCAGCCGGTCGGGGGCGTAGGGAATGCCGATGGCCGGCCCGTGCGGGATCTTTCCGTCCAGTTCGGATTCCTTGACCTTGACCACCGTGAACTTCGGGTCGATAAGGAGCCGGGCGGAGGCGAGGTTGAGGATCGGGTGCAGCAGTTTCTGCTTGCCCTGCTTCAGGACGATATAGCGCGTGGTGGATTTGTCCCCGACGATGACATTCTTTCCGACCTCGTCCCAGCCTTGCGGGGCAACAGGCTTGAGAATGCCGCAGGCACCAAATCCCACGAGCATCACGACCCCCATCATGATGCTCGGCACCACCGCCTTCAGGGGCCTGGGAGCACTCTCGATCGAACCGTTCGGCAGCGGCTTCAGAAATGCCGCATTCGTGCGCTTTCGAGCGAACGAATACGCATTCAGCTCGTCCCGACGTGATGCCATTGTTGCTTTCTCTCCCCGCCTGTCGGATCCACATCGACCGCCCCCGGCACTCACGCCGTAGCGCCCTCTACTATGCCGTGTGTCGATCGACCCGTACGGTACGGGTGCCACCTTCCAACGCACCAGTCTCAGCGGCGGCCGATACGCCTAGAGGCCCACACCACCAGTAGAGGAGCAGGCCGGGGGATGTCCAGCGCCACCAGGGCTCGACGCCGCAACGGGCGGCAACAGCAGCAACAGCCTTCCGCTGCACCGCAATACGCGGGAAATGCTGGCCAAAACGGCACAGCTCCGGGCAACAGAGAAAATGGCGGCCGGGGTTCCGCGGCCCGCCCGGCAGGTCCGGTGGCACCGCGGCTGCGCCAACAGGCCGGAACCATCGGCGGGGTCCGCGTTCAGCAGCTGGCCATCATCGAACTCGCCGCGGCCCTGGTACTGGTGGGCTGGTCGATCCACCCGGCCGCACTGACCGCGGCCATTGTGATCGCGGCAGTTCTGGTCATTTTCGCGCTCGGCCGGCGGCGGCGGATTCCGCTGCCGGAATGGATCACCACCGTGCGCGCCATGAAGCGCCGCGGCAAGGAGAGCGCCTCCGCGCTCGCGGCCACCCAGGGCGTCGACCCGGCGATCGCCCCCGTGGTCGAGTGCGAACCGGCGCTGCGCACCTACGAGTTCACGACCGAGTCGGATCAGCGCGCCATCGGCTTCGTCGGTGACGGCACGTTCCTGACCGCCCTTGTCCAGGTGGACGCCCGTGACGAGCCGCTGCGTCCGGAGCGCGGCAGCCACATGCTGCCGCTCGAAGTGCTGCACACCGCGCTCGACATCGAGGACATCCACCTGGAGTCGGTGCAGTTCGTCCAGTACACCCAGCCCGCGCCGGCCCCGCACCTGCCCGAACAGGCCGTCGCGGCCCGCTCGTACGCGCCGCTCCAGGCCCAGGCCCAGACGCCCGCGCTCCAGTTGACGTGGATCGCGCTCAAGCTCGACCCCGAACTGTGCTCGGAGGCGATCGAGGCCCGCGGCGGCGGGATGGAGGGCGCCAAGCGTTCGCTGCTGCGCGCCGCCGACCAGCTCGTCAGCCGGCTGACCGCGCACGGCGTGCGCGCCAAGGTGCTCGCCGAGCGCGAGGTGGTGGCCGCGATCGGCACCGCGGTGTGCGTCAGCCCGCGGGCCGCCAACGGCGCGATGGGGCGCGAGGGACGAGCCGCCCGCCGCACCCAGGAGACGACCCGGGCGATGCGCTGCGACGACCGCTGGCACTCCACGTACTGGATCGGCCGGTGGCCCCAACTGGGCCAGGGCGGCGCGCCGCTGGCGGCCGTCACCCAGCTGCTGACCAGCACCAGGGCGATGGCCAGCACCTTCGCGCTGACCGCCACCCACGGCAGCGGCCGCGCCCCGGCCATCTCGGGTTACGTCCGTCTTTCCACCCGCAGCGAGAACGAACTCAACGCCGCACAGAGTGAGTTGGAGCGCCGTTCCGGTTCCGTGAAGGTCGGCCTCGTACGGCTCGACCGGGAACAGCTGCCCGGCCTGCTGGCCACGCTTCCCCTCGGAGGTACCCGCTGATGGCCTCTCCCACCTATCAGCCCCGCGTCAACACCAGCGGCAACGGCTGGCGCAACCCCCCGCTCGGCGGCGGCGACGGCGGCCACCGGCTCTCGCACCAGCCGCGTCCGGACGAGGACCAGTCGGGGCCGACCGGCCCGAAGCCGCGGCCCGGTTACGGCCTGCGCGGTCCGCGGCGCAGCCCCCATGTGCTGACGGCCGAGTCGCTCGCCTCCCTGACCCTGCCGGTCGGCGACGACGGCGTGATCATCGGCATCGACCCGCAGAACCAGCCCGCCGTGCTGAGCCTGCTGCGGCCCGCGCCGATGGAGATCGCGCTGGTCGGCAGCATGTGGATGGCGCAGGTGCTGGCGCTGCGTACGGTCGCCGTCGGTGCCCGGGTCGCGGTCGAGACCGCGCGGCCGCCGGCCTGGGGCCAGATGGCGCAGGCCGCGGGCGGCGGACAGCAGTGTGTGTCGGTCCATGACGTGCGCCAGATCGCACCCCAGGGCCCCTCGGTTTCCAGCCCGGTGCTGGTCGTACGGGACATGGGCGCACGCCCGCCGCGTAATCAGCTCGCCCCGAGCCCCTGGCAGTCGGTGCTGACCGTGCTGCCGTTCCTCGGGCCGCGGTCGCCGCAGATGCTCAGCCGCGCCGATCTGGTCGGTCTCCAGCGGCTTTCGCCCGAGGAGGCCGAGGTTGTGACGCGAATCATGCGGCTGCCGGAGCAGGTCGGTGCGGTGCTGCCGACGCTCAGCGACAACGCCATGCTGTGGTGCTCGCGCGACGGCCACCAGTTCGTCATGACGCAGCCGACGGAAGCGGAGACCAACCTGCTCGGCGGGCCGCGCCGAATGGACTGACCGTCATTCCGGGCCGGTCGCCCGCGGAGCGCTGTGCGCAGCGCGTCCGCGACCGGCCGCGGGGCACGACCTACGGGCGCATCCACGGGTGCGCCCGTAAGCGCGCGAAGGGTATGAAGACGACATGACATCGACTGCCGTTATGAGCCGACTCTTGATTAGGCTGTGTGGGAGAGCCGCAGGAGCACAGCACGACGGCAGTCGATACGGGGATGGAGACAGTTAGTGTTGGCGCAACCCCGGGTGGTGTGTTCCGACTTCCGCTACATCCGATCGATCCGCCTGTATCCGGTCCTGCCGTTCAGGTGCGTTGCAGTACACCAGGAGGCACAGTGAACGAGCAGGAGGCTTTCCGTCCGGACGGAAACGATCCTGACGACGACCAGTCCGAGTTCGACCTGACCGGTGAGTTCAAGATCGATTTCGCCGCACCGGCCTGGTACTCGAGCAACGACACCAGTGGTGGCGGCGCGAGTGCCGCGGCCTCGTCCGCGGCTCCTCCTGCGTCTTCGCCCGCCACTCCGGCCGCCGGGGCCCAGCCCCCCGTCGGGCAGCCCCTGGGTCAGCCGCTCCCCGGGCCCGCGGAGGCCGCGCCGCCGGGATTCCCGACGCTGCGCCCCCAGGAAACGGGCCCTGGTGCCCCGGTCGCCGCCACTCCCCCGGACACGCCGGAGACTCCCTCGGAGGCGGCGCCGACCGCGAACGAGGGTGCCGGCACGGGTAATCAGCGCGCGGGCACGGGCGTCGATCCGTCGGCCTCGCTCTGGGACGACGACGAGGACGACGAGCCGGAGGCGACGAACGCGTCCGAGCCCGAGGTCATGTCCACCGACGCGGCGCCGCAGCCGGAGACTTCGGCCGCGCCCGCCCCCGTCGAGGAGAGTGCACCGGCCGCTGAGGCCGCGGCGCCCGTGCAGCCCGCCCCCGAGGCGGCCATTCCAGAGGCGCAACCCGCACCGGCCCAGCAGCCGCCGCACCAGGGCGTGCCCCAGCAGGGCATGCCCGGACAGGGTGTGCCGCAGCAGGGCATTCCGCAGCAGGCGATGCCCCCGCAGGCGGCTCCGCAGGCCCCCCAGCAGGGCGTTCCGCAGCAAGGAGTGCCGCAGCAGGGCGCCCCTTGGGGTGCCGCGACGGACGGTCAGCAGCAGGGTGTGCCCGGGCAGGGCGGGCTGCCGCCGCTGCCGGCCGAGTACCAGCCCGCGGACCCGCGGAGCGCACAGGCGCAGGCCCAGGCCCAGGCCGCTCAGCAGCCGCAACAGGCCCAGCAGCAGGCACCGGCCCAGCAGCAACCGCAGGCACAGCCGCAGCCGCACGCCCAGCAGACGGGGCAGCCGCAGGCCGGGTACCCCCAGGGGCAGCACGCCCAGCAGGCCGGCTACCCGCAACAGCAGCAGGGCGCGCCCGCGCAGCAGCAACAGCCCGCATACGGCTATCCGCAGCCCGCGTACGGCTACCCCCAGCAGGCCCAGCAGCAGCCCCAGGCACAGCAGCAGCCCCACGCGGCCGCGCAGCAGTCGGCTTACGGCTATCCGCAGACCGGTGCGCAGGGCTACCCGCAGCAGGGCCAGGCGCAGGCCGCTTACGCCCAGCAGCACGCCGCCCAGCAGGCGGCACAGGCGCAGGCCGCCCAAGCCCAGGCCCAGGCGGCGCAGGCACAGCAAGCCCAGCAGGCGCAGCAAGCGCAACAGGCCCAGCAGGCTCAGCAGGCACAGCAGGCCCAGGCCCAACAGGCCCAGGCTCAGCAGCCGCAGGCCCAGCAGGCGCAGTACCAGCCGCTGCCCGGTCAGCAGGCCGGCGACCCGAACGCCGCGGCCAACTACGCGTCGTACTCGCAGCCGGGCCAGCAGCAGCCGCAGCAGCGGGCCGCCCCCGGCGCACCGCTCGGCTACAGCGCCGCCGTCGAGCTGACCTCCGACCGGCTGCTGCGCAATCAGCCCAAGAAGCGCAAGCCGGGCGCCAACGCCCAGCCGTCCAAGTTCAAGCTGGGCGCGAAGAAGGAAGAGGCGGAGCGGCAGCGCAAGCTGGAGCTGATCCGTACACCGGTGATGTCCTGTTACCGGATCGCGGTGATCAGCCTCAAGGGCGGTGTCGGCAAGACCACCACGACCACGGCCCTGGGCTCCACGCTCGCCTCCGAGCGGCAGGACAAGATCCTGGCGATCGACGCCAACCCGGACGCCGGCACGCTCGGCCGACGGGTGCGCCGGGAGACCGGGGCGACCATCCGTGACCTGGTGCAGGCGATCCCGCATCTGCACAGCTACATGGACATCCGCCGGTTCACCTCGCAGGCCCCCTCGGGCCTGGAGATCCTCGCCAACGACGTCGACCCGGCCGTCTCGACGACCTTCAACGACGATGACTACCGGCGGGCGATCGACGTCCTCGGCAAGCAGTACCCGGTCATCCTCACCGACTCGGGTACCGGTCTGCTCTACAGCGCGATGCGCGGAGTCCTCGATCTCGCGGACCAGTTGATCATCATCTCCACCCCGTCCGTGGACGGCGCCAGCAGCGCGAGCACCACCCTGGACTGGCTGTCCGCGCACGGCTACGCCGACCTGGTGCAGCGCGGCATCACGGTCATCTCCGGTGTGCGTGAGACCGGCAAGATGATCAAGATCGATGACATCGTGTCGCACTTCGAGACCCGTTGCCGCGGTGTCGTGGTCGTCCCCTTCGACGAGCATCTCGCCGCCGGTGCCGAGGTCGACCTCGACATGATGCGGCCCAAGACCCGCGAGGCGTACTTCAACCTCTCCGCCCTGGTGGCCGAGGACTTCGCGCGGGCGCAGCAGGCGCAGGGCATGTATCCCCAGCAGCAGATGGGCGGGGACCCGTACGCCCAGCAGCAGATGGGCGGCGACCCGTACGCGCAGCAGCAGTACGCCCAGCAGGGCCAGCCGCAGCAGCCGCAACAGGGCCAGCCGCCGGCCGGCTACCCGCCGCAGCAGGGTGGCTGGACCCAGCCGCAGCAGGGCCAGCCGCCGGCCCACTGGCAGCAGCAACAGCCCGCTCCGGACGCACCGCAGCCGGAGGGGCCCGGTCTGGCGCCGGGGTGGCAGCAGCAGCCGCCTCCGCCGTGAGGCGCTCGTAGCGCAATACGGGGCGGGGCGGGGGGCCGGGGGGAGTGGGGGGGCCCCCCCCCCAAACAACAAAAAAAAAAAAAACGTAAAAGGCCCCCCCCACAAAACCCCCACAAAAAAACAATATAACACAAAAAAAAACCCCCCC
>NZ_JBHXFI010000091.1:0-22204 GCF_042724075.1 Streptomyces sp. NPDC127097
GTGTCCGGACGTAAAGCGAAGCAGTCCGGACACCCTGCCCCGGAGGCCCGTCACCGCACCCCGACAGCCCCGCGCAGCGGACCCCGCCCGCCGCAGGCGAAACGGCGCCGCACCCGACAGCCCCGCGCAGCGGCACAGCCCGCCGCGTGGGGGTACCTCCCACGCCCTTCAGGCAGTGGGGGAGCAACGGCGGGAGCACCGCGCAAGCGGGCAACAAACGGCGAGCACCCCTCACGGCGGGAAAGCCAAAAACGTGGGCCGGGCCGCCCGCGCAGCACACTGGCAAACTGGGACCATGCCCATTCACGAAAACCTCCTCGGGGGCCCGCCCCCGACCCATCTGCCCGACGATCCCGAGCCCCGCGAACTGCTCGCCGCGGGCACGGCACCGTCCGATGTCGCCGCGAAGTACCCGACCTCCTCCCTGGCCTGGGCGCAGCTCGCGGACGACGCGTTCGAGGGAGGCCGGGTCGTCGAGTCGTACGCCTACGCCCGCACCGGCTACCACCGCGGCCTGGACTCGCTGCGCCGGGCCGGCTGGAAGGGCCACGGCCCGGTGCCCTTCGAGCACGAGCCCAACCGGGGCTTCCTGCGGGCGCTGCACGCCCTCGCCCGCGCCGCCCAGTCGATCGGTGAGCAGGACGAGTACGAGCGCTGCACGACCTTCCTGCGGGACTCCTCGCCGACCGCGGCCGACACCCTCTCCTGACCGGCCGCCGACGGGCCCCGCGCCGGGTCCGCCCGCGCTCCCGCCGGGGAGCGCCCAGGTCAACGGGCCGGCCGCGATCGCGGCCGGCCCTTGCGCGGTCGCTGCCCAGCACCGATGATTTCAGTGGGCCGGGCCATCCCGCGCCCGAGGGGACCGGGGCTCCCGAGCCGACAAGGAAGGGGCGGACCGCTACCCGGTAGTTCGCACCTGAGGAGTCCCTCATGTCGCAGCCGTCTCCCACCGAACCCCCGGACCGCGGGCCGACCGCGCCCGCCGGATGTCCCGTATCGGCCGGTGCCGCCGAGCCGGACCCGCCGTTCGCCCCGGATCTGAGCATCGGCAGCAGCCGTACGACCCCGTACGAGGACTATGTCCAGGCGGGCGTCCTCACCCATCTACAGCACCCGCTCTCCGAGGACCCCGGAGAGATGGTCTTCCTGGTGACCACCCAGGTCATGGAGCTGTGGTTCACGGTCATCGTCCATGAGTGGCGCACCGCCGCCGAGGCGCTGCGCCGCGACGACCTGCCGGTGGCCATGGCGGCGCTGCGCCGCTCCGCGTACGAGCTGGAGGCGCTGAACGCCGCCTGGAAGCCGCTGGCCCGGCTGACCCCGGCGCAGTTCAACGCCTACCGCAGCGCGCTGGGTGAGGGCTCCGGCTTCCAGTCGGCGATGTACCGGCGGATGGAGTTCCTGCTGGGCGAGAAGTCCGCGTCGATGCTGGTGCCGCACCGGGGCGCGCCGCGGGAGCACGCCGAGCTGGCGAAGGCCCTCCAGGAGCCGAGCCTGTGGGACGAGGTGCTGCGGATGCTCGCCCGGCGCGGCTGGGCGGTCCCCGAGGCCGTGCTGGAGCGGGACCCGGCGCTGCGCTACGAACCGGATCCGGCCGTCGAGGCCGTCTGGGCCGAGATCTACGCCGGTTCGCAGGAGTCCGAGCTGGTCCGGCTCGGCGAGGTGTTGACCGATGTCGGTGAGCTGGTCCTGCGCTGGCGCAACGACCATCTGATCGCGACGTGGCGGGCGATGGGAGCGAAAATGGGTACCGGCGGTTCCGCGGGGGTGGCCTGGCTGGAGAAGCGGGCCCGCAAGAACGTCTTCCCCGAGCTGTGGACGGCGCGAAGCCATGTCTGAGATCCCCGAATCCGAGACCCCCGAATTCGCCGTGACCACCGGCCGCACCGCGCCCTCCGGGGACCGTGAACAGGCCGTGCGGGCCGCGGAGTTGGACGCCGCCGATCCGCTCGCCGCGGTCCGCGAACGCTTCGTCCTGGACCCCGCGCCCGATCACGCGTCCGGCGACACGGACGTCTATCTGGACGGCAATTCCCTCGGGGTGCTGCCCCGCGGGGTCTCCGACCGGATAGCCGATGTCATCACCCGTGAATGGGGCCGGCTGCGGATCCGTTCCTGGAACGAATCCGGCTGGTGGACCGCGCCCGAGCGGATCGGCGACAAGATCGCCCCGCTGATCGGGGCGGGTCCGGGCCGGGTGGTGGTCGGCGACTCGACCAGCGTCAA
Organism: Streptomyces sp. NPDC127097; assembly: GCF_042724075.1. Lineage (NCBI taxonomy): Bacteria > Bacillati > Actinomycetota > Actinomycetes > Kitasatosporales > Streptomycetaceae > Streptomyces > Streptomyces sp. NPDC127097. Next base: position 2,227 of record NZ_JBHXFI010000091.1, read on the forward strand.
CATCTTCAAGGCCGTGATCGGCGGCGTCCGGATGGCCGGCAAGGGCTGCACGGAGATCCTCGTCGATGCCACGACGTTCCCGACCGACGGCTATATCGCCCGCTCAGCGGCCCGGATGACCGGTCTCGCGGTGCGGCCGGTCGAGCCCGCGCGGATCGCCGACGAGGTCACCGAGCGGACCGCGCTGGCGCTGGTCAACCACGTCGACTACCGCACCGGCCGGCTCAACGACCTGCCCGGCATCACCCGCGCGCTGCACTCCGCGGGCGCGCTCGCCGTCTGGGACCTGTGCCACAGCGCCGGTGCGCTGCCGGTCGGCCTCGACGCGCACCATGTCGATCTCGCCGTCGGCTGTACGTACAAGTACCTCAACGGCGGCCCGGGTTCTCCCGCGTATCTCTACATCCGCGAGAGCCTCCAGGAGCGCTTCGATTCGCCGCTGCCGGGCTGGAACTCGCATGCCGAGCCGTTCGCCATGGACCCCTCCTACGAACCGGCCGGCGGCATTGTGCGCGGCCGGGTCGGCACCCCCGACATCCTCTCGCTGCTCGCCCTGGAGGCGGCGCTGGAGGCGTGGGACGGGGTGGCCATCGAGGAGGTGCGCGCCAAGAGCCTGGCGCTGACCGACTTCTTCCTGGAGTGTGTGGCGGCCTATGTGCCGCCGGGCCGGGTGCGTTCCCTCACCCCGTCCGACCACCAGTGGCGCGGCAGCCAGGTGTCGCTGGCGTGCTCTCCCAAGCTCGCCGCGGACCGGCAGGGCGGCACCCCGCTGGCCGGCGAGGTGATGGATGAGCTGATCCGGCGCGGGGTGGTCGGCGACTTCCGCCACCCCGATGTGCTGCGCTTCGGCTTCACCCCGCTCTACACCTCCTTCGCGGACGCGGAGCGGGCGGCCCGGGTGCTCGGTGAGGTGCTGGGGGCGCTGCCCGAGGTGGAGTCCGGGGCGGCCGGGTGACGGTGGCCGGCGAGGAACCGGCGCTGCTGGGGCTCGCCCCGGTGGCGCCGGACCGGACGGTGGCCTACGGGCCGCATCCGGACCAGATCGTCGACGTCTACGCTCCCCGGGCGGGCGGCGGCGGGCGGGCGGATGCCCGTGGCCCGCTGGTCGTCCTGCTGCACGGCGGGTTCTGGCGCGCGGCCTACGACCGCCGGCATCTCTCGCCGCTCGCCGCCGAGCTGGCCGGGCAGGGGATGCCGGTCGCGCTGGCCGAGTACCGCAGGGTCGGCGCGGGCGGCGGGGCGCCGCAGACGTTCGAGGACGTCACGGCGGCCGTCGGCGCCGCCCACGCGGCGCTGGCGCGGACCGCGGCGGACCCCGGCGTGGTCCTGGCCGGGCACTCCGCGGGCGGCCATCTCGCGCTGCTCGCCGCCGCCCGCCCCGGCACCCCGGTGACCCGCGTCCTCGCGGTCGCACCGGTCGCCGACCTGGCCCGCGCCCATGAGCTGGGCCTGAGCGACGGCGCGGTCGCCGAGCTGCTGGGCGACGCCCCCGGCCTCGCCGAACGCCTCGCCGCGGCCGACCCGGTGCGCCATCCGCCGGCCGGCATCCCGGTGACGATCCTGCACGGCACCGAGGACCCGGAGGTCCCGGTGGAGCTCTCCCGCCGCTACGCCGCGCGGCATCCCGGGACCACGGAGCTGCGCGAGCTGCCCGGCGTCGGCCACTACGCCCCCGTGACCCCCGGCAGCCCCAGCTGTCACACACTCATCGGTTGCCTGAGCCGTCCGCACCGGCCACGTAGTACTTGAGGCGGACGCCGGCAGATCCCCACTGGTGAGGACGCCGCGGAGGCCCGGCGTTGCTTACCTTTGTCAGCGTGAACGAGACGACCCAGACGCAGGACACTCTGCACTCGGAGGCACGGATAGCCCACGGCGTCCTGCACCGGCTGCGCCAGGACCTGTTCGTCGACGCCTTCGCCTTCCGCCCGCTGCCGCCGCTGGAGGACGCCAAGATCTCCCGGTGGGTGCCGTGGCTGCCGGAGTCACTGCGCCGCTGGGCGCGCTGGCTGCCGCACGCGACCGTCGGCTTCTTCTCGGCACTCGTCCTCCTGGCGAGCCTGGCCAGTTCCGGCCCCGGAGAGCTGCGCGGCCTGATGGCCGCCGGCTTCTCCCTGCTGCTCGCCGCGCCGCCGATGCTCACCCTCTTCCGCCCGGTGGGCGCCTTCTGGCTGTCGATGGCCGGGTTCGTCGTCGGGGGGTTCGCCGAGGCGGCCCTCCCGTACGCCAACATCTTCTCGAACGGCGCCTTCAGCACCCACGTCGTGGTGATGACCCTCGTGGTGCTGCGCACCCGGCCGCGCCTCGCCATGGAGATGTGGCTGGTCACCTTCGCCGTGGCGAGTCTCCTGACGGTGATCACCGGCACGGACCTGGATGATCTGCCGGTGGTGGCGGTCTTCTGCGGAGCGATTCTGATCTCCGCCGCCGCGGTCCGGGCCTGGCGCGAGGAGCGCCAACAGGTCGTCAGGACGCGGACCGTCACCGAGGAGGAGCGCTCCCGGCGCACGCTGCTGGAGGAGCGCGCCCTGATCGCCCGCGAGCTGCACGACGTGGTCGCCCACCACATGTCCGTCATCGCCATCCAGGCCGAGGCCGCGCCCTACCGCGTCAAGGACACCCCGCCCGAGCTCGCCACGTCCTTCGCGACGATCCGGGAGAACGCCGTCGCCGCGCTCGCCGAGCTGCGCCGCATCCTCGGCGTGGTGCGCTCCGCGGACCCGGACGCCTTCGCCGAGGCCGACCCGGAGGCCCCGCAGCCCAGCCTGGGCAACCTCGACTCGCTGTTCGACAGCGTCCGCGGCGCCGGGCTGGTCGTCGAGGCCGTGGTGACCGGTTCGCCCCGGCCGCTGCCGCAGGGCGTCGAGCTGTCCGCGTACCGGATCGTGCAGGAGGGGCTGAGCAACGCGCTGCGGCACTCGCCGGGCGCCGACGCCCGGGTGGAGATCTCCTACGTACTGGGCGGATTGGGCGTGCGGATCGTCAACGGCGCGCCGAGCCGGCTGGCCAAGCCGTCGCCGGGTGCGGGGCACGGCGTGCTGGGCATGCGCGAGCGGGTACAAATGCTGGGCGGCGAGATGACGGCCGACCACACCGAGGACGGCGGCTTCGAGGTCGCGGCGTTCATCCCGGTGGCGAACGCAACGGGCGAGAACAAGGCTGGGGGAGCGCGGGCATGATCCGGGTACTGATCGTCGACGACCAGGTGATGGTCCGGGAGGGCTTCTCGGTCCTGCTCAACGCCATGCCGGACATCGAGGTCGTCGGGGAGGCGGTCGACGGCCTGGAGGCGGTGCGCAAGGTCGCCGTCCTCAAGCCCGATGTCGTCCTGATGGACATCCGGATGCCGGAGATGAACGGCCTGGAGGCGACCCGCGAGATCGTGGCCGCCGACGAGGGCGCCAAGGTCCTCGTGCTGACCACCTTCGACCTGGACGAATACGTCTACCAAGCGCTGCGCTCCGGGGCCAGCGGCTTCCTGCTCAAGGACGCCTCGGCCGGCCAGCTCGCCGAGGGCGTCCGCATCGTCGCCTCCGGCGAGGCGCTGCTCGCCCCGACCGTCACCAAGCGCCTGATCTCCGAGTTCTCCCGTCTCGGCACCCCCCGGGCCCCGGCCCAGGAGCGGGTCGCCGACCTCACGGAGCGCGAGACCGAGGTCCTGGTGCTGGTCGCCCAGGGCCTGTCCAACGGGGAGATCGCCGAGCATCTGGTGGTCGCCGAGTCCACGGTGAAGACGCATGTCAGCCGCATCCTGGTGAAGCTGGGGCTGCGCGACCGCACCCAGGCCGCGGTGTTCGCGTACGAGGCGCGGCTGGTGACGCCGGGCGGCTGAGGCCCCGGGCGACGCGCGCGGGCCGCCGGCGGTTCCGAACCACCGGCGGCCCTGGCACGCGGCCCCTACGGCTGGGGGATCTCCCGCACCAGCTTCGAGCTCCACGGACACCAGACCAGTCCGGGCAGGAACGGGCCGCCGGCCTCGTCCAGATGGTCCTCGACATAGGGCGTGGTGGCGTCACAGACCTCGATGGCGAAGTCGAAGAAGTCGATCGTCTCCGGGCGGAGATGGAAGCTCCAGCGCCAGTTGTACGGGGCGGTGCGCTTGTCGATCCGGCCGACGACATGGGGCTCGGAGCTGGTGGCCCCGCTCAGCAGATCCCGGGCGTGCTGGATCTTGCGCGGGTCGGTGATCTTGATGACGAATTCCGCGCGGGTGACATCGGTCATCACGAAGTAGGCCGCCGTGTCGGCGCCGGTGCGCCCGGCGTCGCCCGCCTGCTTCCCCTGGGCCGGTCCGGCCGCCGTGACGGCGAGCAGTGCCGCCGCCGCGAGAATCCCGAGCTTGGTGGTGATACGTCGCATGAACCCCTCCGGTGCCGCGGGTCGTGGTCACGACCGTGCGCACGGAAAGTAACGGGTCGGCTACCAAGTGCTCCAGAGTTACTGCGAGTTAACACACCGCCAGGTGAAATGGCGAACAGTGACTGGCGGTTGGTCATGGCATGTGCTGTATCCACAAGCTGTGGACAGTGTGTGGCGCTCACCACCGCATAGGGCGGTGCCCGCCGGAGTCCGCTACGGCTCCGGCGGCGCACGTCTTCAGGGGCGGCCGGCCGCGGGGCGACCGGCCGCCGGGGGATCAGCCGATGTCCCGCCGCCGCACGCCCACCAGGCCCAGGACGGCGAAGAGGGCGGACAGCGCCAGCAGCCAGAGGAACGGGGCGGCGGTGGCGTCGGCGCCGGGCAGCTTGGGGAGATGGCTGTACGGCGAGAGATTCATCGCCCACGCGGGGAGCTTGAGCGAGGGGCCGAGCCAGCCGAGGGCCAGGCAGCCGCCGACGAGCGCCCAGACGGCGGGGGTGGCCTTCGGGAGCAGGCCGAAGACCAGGACCGCCAGACCGGTGAGCGTCCAGACCGCCGGGACCTGGGAGAGCGCCGCGGCCAGCACCGGGCCCAGCCGGCCGCCGGGGTCGTCGACCGAGAGGCCGTAGGTCAGGCCCAGGGCCAGTCCGCCGGCGGCCAGGATGATGGCGCTGCCCCCGTACGCGAGCGCCAGATGGCCGGCGGTCCAGCGGAGCCGGCTCACCGCACCGGCCAGCACCGGCTCCGCGCGCTCCGCGGTCTCCTCACCGCGCAGCCGCAGCACCGCACCGGCCGCGTAGAGCGCCGCGACCATGCCGAGGAGCCCGGTCATGGTGGCCAGGAAGGCTTCGGTCAGGCCCTGTTGGCCGCCCATCCGCTCGACGATCTCGCGGGTCTGCTGATTGCCGCCGATCAGGCCGGCGGTGCCCTTGGCGATCCCGCCGAACAGCGCGCCGACGCCCAGGAAGCCGCCCGTCCAGCCCAGCAGGGTGGCCCGCTGGAGGCGCCAGGCCAGGCCGAAGGGGCCGCTCAGGGAGCGCGGTGCGACGGCCGGTCCGGGGCGGGCGGGCAGGAAGCTCATCCCGAGGTCGCGGCGGGCGGTCAGGGCGTAGGCGGCGGAGGCGGCCAGGGCGGTCGCCGCGAGGAACAGCAGGAGGATCCACCAGCGTTCGCCGGCGTACGGGCGGAGGTTCTCCGCCCAGCCGACCGGTGAGGCCCAGGTGAGCGGGGAGCCGGCCCCGGCCGTCGCGGCGTCGCCCGCGGCCCGGACCGCGAAGGCGAGGCCCAGGACCGCGCCGGTCAGCCCCTTCGCCAGCCGTGCGCTCTCGGTGAGTTGGGCGGCGACGGCGGCCAGGGCGGCGAAGAGCGTGCCGGTGCCGCCGAGGGCCAGGCCGAGCGCGAGCGAGCCGGCGGCCGGCCGGCCGGACAGCGCCGAGCCGCCCGCGATCAGCGCCGCCAGCAGGGCGTTGGCGAGCAGGGCGGTCAGCAGGGCCGCGGTCAGCGGTGCCCGGCGGCCCACCATGGCGGCGGAGAGCAGTTCCTGACGGCCCGTCTCCTCCTCCTCGCGGGTGTGCCGGACCACGATCAGCAGGCTCATCACCGCGGCGAGGACGGCACCGAAGCCGGCCATCCGCCAGGCGACCAGGCCGCCGACGGAGTCGCTGAAGACCGGCCCGTACAGCGCGCGCATCGAGCCGTTGTGGTTCATCGAGGCGGCCAGTCCGGCGCGCTGGGCGGCGGTGTCGTAGACCGCCTCGAAGGACGCGCCCAGGCCGGCGACGGACAGGCCCAGGGCCAGTACCCAGGCCGGGATCAGCAGCCGGTCGCGGCGCAGTGCGAGGCGCAACAGGGCGCCGGTGCCCGCCAGATGACGGGGACGGGCGGCGCGGACGGGCCGGGCCGCGGTCACGGCGGTCATCGCGCGACCGCCCCGGCGGTGCGGGCGTCGTCCTGGTAGTGCCGCAGAAAGAGCTCTTCCAGGGTGGGCGGGGTGCTGGTGAGGCTGCGGACGCCGGAGGTGCCGAGCGCGCGGAGCACGGCGTCGAGCTTGTCGGTGTCGACCTGGAGGCGGACGCGGTGCCCCTGGCTCCCCCGGAGCGGCCGGCTGGACAGGCCGTGCACGCCCGGGAGCGTGGCCAGCCCGTTGGGCGGGCCGGTGAGTTCGGCGGTGACCGAGGTGCGGGTCAGATGCCGCAGCTCGCCCAGGGAGCCGGATTCGACGGTCCGTCCCTTGCGGATGATGCTGACGCGGTCGCAGAGCGCCTCGACCTCGGACAGCACATGGCTGGAGAGCAGGACCGTACGGCCGCGGTCGCGCGCCTCGGCGACGCAGCTCTGGAAGACCTCCTCCATCAGCGGGTCGAGCCCGGAGGTCGGCTCGTCGAGGATCAGCAGCTCGACGTCGGAGGCGAAGGCGGCGACCAGGGCGACCTTCTGGCGGTTGCCCTTGGAGTACGTCCGCCCCTTCTTGGTGGGGTCGAGTTCGAACCGCTCCAGGAGCTCGGCCCGGCGCGCCGTATCCAGCCCTCCGCGCAGCCGCCCGTAAAGGTCGATGACCTCACCACCGGACAGGTTGCGCCACAGGGTCACATCGCCGGGCACATATGCGATCCGGCGGTGCAGCTCGACGGCGTCCTGCCAGGGGTCCTCGCCCAGCAGCCGGGCCGTGCCGCCGTCGGCACGCAGCAGGCCGAGCAGCACGCGGATGGTCGTGGACTTGCCGGCGCCGTTGGGGCCGAGGAAGCCGTGTACCTCACCGGCCGCCACCCGGAGGTCGAGGCCGTCCAGCGCATGGGTGCGGCCGAAGGACTTGCGGAGACCGTCGACCCGGATCACGGGGGCGGTGGAGATTGCCTGGGTCATGATGTGGAAGCTACGCTAGTTTCACAAATTTGTGAAGTTAGGAAAGCGTATAAACTTGGGTGGGTGGCTCTGAACAGGGGAGACGATGCGGATATGAGTGAGCAGCCGGCGCGGAGCGCGCACCGGACCGACGAAGCCCGCCAGGACAGCGGCGAGGACACCCGCGACGACGGAGCGGTCTCGCAGTTCGTCGAGCGGTTCGCCTCCCAGCTCGTCGACGCCGGGATGCAGCGGATGTCCGCCCGGGTCTTCGCCTGTCTGCTGGCCTCCGACTCCGGTGTGCTGACCTCGGCCGAACTCGGCGAGCGCCTCCGGGTCAGCCCGGCCGCCGTCTCCGGCGCGATCCGCTACCTCTCCCAGGTCGACATGGTCAGCCGGGAACGTGAGCCCGGCTCCCGCCGCGACCGCTACCGCGTGCACAGCGACCAGTGGTACGAGGCGATGGCGCGCCGGGACAACGTCCTCACCCGCTGGGAGGGCACCCTGCGCGAGGGCGTCGACAGCCTCGGCGAGGACTCCCCGGCCGGCCGCCGGATCGCCGAGACGCTGATCTTCTTCGAGTTCCTCCAGGAGGAGCTCGCCGGGATGCTCCAGCGCTGGCGCGAGCACCGCGACCAGCTGCGGGCCGACCTCGAAAGCGCCGCCCGCTGAGCCGCCGGCCGCTCAGCCCCGCGGCAGCTGGAGCCGCCAGGCGGCCGGCTGCACGGTCCACGTACGGGTCCTGACCGGCCCGCCGACCAGGGCGTCCGCCCGGTAGTGGAAGTCCGCGCCGGACACCGTCACCGCCCGCGCCCGGGCCCGCACCGGCCGGCCGCCGCCGGGCCAGTGCACCACGACCTCGGCCAGCTCACGGCCGTCCGCGGCCCCGGTCCGAGGCGCCTCCGCCCCGGTCCGTCCGCCGGGCACCACCGACACCCCGCGCACCGGCCGGTCCAGATCCGCCAGCAGCACCCCGTCCGCCTCGATCCGCAGCCGCTGCCCCGGCACCCGGGCCCGCCGGGCGCCCAGTCCCGCCGCCGGTGCGGCCAGCATCGCCAGCGCCGTACGGGCCGTCTTGGCGGCCGGCTTCCACCACGGCCGGGGCCCGTCCAGACCGTCCGCCAGACCGCCCCGGCCGCCCAGGGCCTCGGCCGGGTCCACCGGGGCCGGCGGCGGGGCCGGGGCCGGCACATACGCCCCGTGTCCCAGCCGGGTCGCCGCGCTTCCGCAGGGGATGCGCAGGCCGCCCAGCACGATGCCGTCGCTGTCGTCCGTGAGCAGATCCATCGGCCGCTCGCCGCCGTCCAGGACGGCCCGCGCGGCGGCCACGGTGTCCGTGGGGATGCCAAGCGCGCGGCTCAGCGCGACCGCGGCCGGCGCCCCCACCGGGACCATCGACAGCGGCACCTGGGCCAGCTCGCGTTCCTTGTGCAGCAGGCCCACCACCCGCAGCAGCGTCCGGTCGTCACCGATCACCACCGGGCGCCGGTGGCCGCGCCGGGCGAGCATCCGCCCGAATTCCTCGGGCCCCTCCGGCAGGCAGATTTTCGCGCCCGCGCCCGCGCACAGGACATCCTTCGCGATCCGCACGGACTCGCCGTCCGTGCTGCGGGCGACCGGGTCGATGACCACGAGCAGGGGGTACCCCCGAACGGAGTCCACGGGAGAGTGCCCAGAAGGCTGCGCCGACACCTCGGTCCTTCCTCAGGTAGCATCTCGGTGCAAGAGCCCCTTGCGCTATTGCGCCAGGGGCTTCGTCTATTCCGGGGCACCGGTCCGACGGCTCTAGCGATGACGTACGCGTGAACAGGCACGCCGACGCCATCCACGCACGTTGGACATGCCCCGCCCGGAAGGGGTGTACGCCTGTGCCCGCACTTGTGCTGCTCGGTGCTCAGTGGGGTGATGAGGGCAAGGGAAAGGCCACCGACCTGCTCGGTGGATCCGTGGACTATGTGGTGCGCTACCAGGGCGGCAACAACGCCGGCCACACGGTCGTCGTCGGCGACCAGAAGTACGCGCTGCACCTTCTCCCTTCCGGAATCCTCTCGCCGGGGTGCACCCCGGTCATCGGCAACGGTGTCGTCGTGGACCCGGCGGTCCTGCTCTCCGAGCTGAGCGGACTCAACGAGCGCGGCGTCGACACGTCCAAGCTGCTGCTCAGCGGTAACGCGCATCTGATCACGCCGTACAACATCACCGTCGACAAGGTGACGGAACGGTTCCTCGGCAAGCGGAAGATCGGCACCACCGGCCGCGGTATCGGCCCGACCTACGCCGACAAGATCAACCGCGTCGGCATCCGGGTCCAGGACCTCTACGACGAGTCGATCCTGGAGCAGAAGGTCGAGGCGGCCCTCGACGTCAAGAACCAGCTGCTCACCAAGCTCTACAACCGCCGCGCCATCGAGGCCGGCCAGGTCGTCGAGGAGCTGCTGGGCTACGCCGACCAGATCAAGGGCTATGTCGCCGACACCACCCTGATCCTCAACAAGGCGCTCGACGACGACAAGGTCGTGCTCTTCGAGGGCGGCCAGGGCACGCTGCTGGACATCGACCACGGCACGTACCCCTTCGTCACGTCCTCGAACCCGACCGCGGGCGGCGCCTGCACGGGTGCGGGCGTCGGTCCCACGAAGATCAGCCGCGTCATCGGCATCCTCAAGGCATATACGACGCGCGTCGGCGCCGGTCCGTTCCCGACCGAGCTCTTCGACGAGGACGGCGAGGCGCTGCGCCGCATCGGCGGCGAGCGCGGCGTCACCACCGGCCGGGACCGCCGCTGCGGCTGGTTCGACGCGGTCATCGCCCGCTACGCCACCCGCGTCAACGGTCTGACGGACTTCTTCCTCACCAAGCTCGACGTGCTCACCGGCTGGGAGCAGATCCCGGTCTGTGTCGCGTACGAGATCGACGGCAAGCGCGTCGAGGAGCTGCCGTACTCGCAGACCGACTTCCACCACGCGAAGCCGGTCTACGAGATGCTGCCGGGCTGGTCCGAGGACATCACCAAGGCCAAGACCTTCGCGGACCTCCCCAAGAACGCCCAGGCGTACGTCAAGGCGCTGGAGGAGATGTCCGGCGCCCCGATCTCCGCCATCGGCGTCGGCCCCGGCCGCGACGAGACGATCGAGATCAACTCGTTCCTGTCGTAGGGACACCGGCCGCCGGGGGCCCGCAGCGGCCCCCGGCACCTCGCAGCCGCGCGGCTACTTCACCCTGGAGTAGCCGCGCGGCTGTTTGTCGTCGCCCAGGAACTCGCGGTGCAGCGTGCCGTCGGCGCCCAGGCTGAGTACGGAGGTGCTGCTCGGTGCGCAGCCGGGCGCGGCCCGGTCGACGACCGACGGGCCGACGGTCAGCTTGCCGCCCTCGGCCGCGTAGAGGTCGGCGTGTGCGGTGCAGCGGCCACTGCGGCCCACGACGACGGCGGTGAGGACCTTGCTGCCCGCCGGGGCCTGCCGGACGGTCAGCTGCTGGCTGCCGTGGCCGTCGTCGTTCGGCCGCCGCCAGGTGCCCAGGAAGCCGTCGGGGACGGTGCCGTCGGACGGGGCGACGCGGTGCAGGGTCGCGGTGCGCCCGGCCGCGGACCAGGTCAGGGTGCCGGCGCCGCTCTCGACGAGGGTGTGCTCGCCCAGCGCGGCGCAGCGGCCGGCCGGCACGGACCGGACGACCGTGGTGTCCAGCCGCAGCGCCGGGTGCCCGTCCTGCCGGGTCACGGACACCAGCTTGCCGTCGCTGCGGCATTCGTAGGTCGCGCCGAGGCTGGTGCTGTTCGCGACCACCTCACCGACCTTGCCGTGGGTGATCACGAACCGCCGCTGCTGCCCGGTGGGTTCCCCGTCCCGCAGCACCGGCCCCGACCAGGTGCCGACATAGCCGGCCGGGATGTCGGACGCGCTGTCCTCGGCGCCCGCGCCCTCGCTCAGCAGCGGCACCGCGGCGGCGGCCGTGGCGGCCGCGAGCACGGCGGTGGCGATGACGGGCAGCCACCGACGGCGGCGGCGCCGCTCGGTCGCGGTGGGCGGCAGGGGCACTGCCGGACCGGGCGCGGCCCTGGTGGTCACCACCGTCGGCGACTGGCCTCCGGGCGGGGTGTCGGTGTCCAGGAGGAGGACGGCGTGCTGACCGAGGCGCGCGATCAGCTCGGCCGGCAGCCAGGGCGCGGCCGGCCGGCCGCCGGGCGCCGGCCCGAGACGCTCGGCGAGCTCCTCGGGGGTGGGCCGCGCCGCCGGGTCCTTGGCCAGGCAGTCCAGGATCAGCCCGCGGATCCCGTCCGGTGCCGAGGCCAGATCGGGCTCCTCCTGCGCGATCTTGAACATCACCGCGTGCACGCCCGAGGCGGGATTGCCGAACGGCTGCCGCCCGGTGGCCGCGTACGCCAGCACCGAGCCCACACAGAAGACATCACTGGCCGGGCGCACGCGGTGCCCCTGGACCTGCTCGGGTGACATGAAGCTCGGCGAGCCGACCACCGTGCCGGCCCGCGTCTGGGTCTGCTCCCCGACCGCGTCCAGGGCCCGCGCGATCCCGAAGTCGATGACCCGCGGCCCGTCGATGGTGAGCAGCACGTTGGACGGCTTGAGATCGCGGTGCACCAGCCCGACCCCGTGGATGTCCCGCAGCGCGCAGGCCAGCCCGTACGCCAGCCGCCGCAGCGAGTCCTCCGGCAGCGGGCCGTAGTCGCCCTGGCGGACGTACGACCCGACGACCTGGCTCAGGGTCGGGCCCGCGATATAGCCGGTGGCGACCCAGGGGACCGCGGCCTCGGTGTCGGCGTCCAGCACCGGCGCGGTCCAGCGTCCGCCGACCCGCCGCGCGGCCGCGACCTCGGCGCGGAAGCGGTCCCGGAACTCCTCCTCCGCGGCGAGTTCGGCCTTCACCAGCTTCACGGCGACGGTCCGGCCGCCCTCGGAACGGGCGAGGTAGACCCGTCCCATCCCGCCACTGCCGAGACGGCTGAGCAGCCGGTAGTCCCCGATCCACGACGGATCGTCGGCGGTCAGCCCGCGCAGGCCGTCCATCCGGGCCCTCCCCCTTTTCGTTCCGTGCCGGATACACGTTCCGGCAGCAGTCGTCCTCCGAGCCTAGGCGGAGCGGGACCGCACCACGGCCGACGGCGCGTTACGACGGGAGAACGATCGCGGGGTGACGAGGGAGCGACGGGCGGGTGACCAGCGGGGACGGCCGAACTGCCGGTGCGCGGGGCCGGCCGGACGCCGCGTCATCCCGTGCCGGTCGTGGCCGCCCTGCCCAACGCCCCCTGAAGCAGCGGTCGTTGCGGGCCCGAACGGCCGTCACCTCGTCCCCGGACGGCCGTCACCCCGCCCGGCCGCCTCACCCCGTCTTGCTGGTCGTCACCCCGGCCTTGTGGTAGGTCAGCGCCTTGCCGTCGTCGGAGACGCGGCGCAGGGTGTTGCCCACCATCTCCAGGGTGCTCGGCTCGCCGGGAAGGCAGCTGTCGCCCGGCCCGGACACCACCGTGGACGGGCCGAGGCGGACCGGGGGACCCGCGTTGGTCAGGGTGGCCGCGAAGGTGCAGCGGTAGTTCGCCCCGGTCGCCGTCATGGTCAGCACCGTGTCACCGGTCGTGCCCTGGGTGAGCGTGAGGCGCCGGCCATTGAGGGCGGAGCCGCCGATCGTCGTCTCCCAGGTGCCCAAGTAGGCCGTGGGAAGGCTCCCGCGCGCGGCGGACTGCGCCGCGCCGCCCCCGCCCTCCGTCCGCAGGCCGTCACCGTCGCTGTTGAGCACGGCGTACGCGGTGACCGCGCCGGCTCCGGCCAGCGCCAGCGCGACCCCGGTGACCAGCGCGGCACCGCGACCCCGGCGGCGGCGCGGCGCCGCGGCGGCCGGGACCGCTGCCGCGTGGCCGTGCTGCCCGTGGGCGTCCTGCGGCGAGTACGACGCCGGCCGCGGCGCGACCGGCCCCGGCGCGCCGGGACGTGCGGGCGGCGGGGTGCGGTCCGCCGCGCTGGTACGTGAGACGGCGGTGGGCAGCGCATGCACCCCGGGGGCTTCGGAGGCGGGCGCCGCGGCCGTCGCGTCGTCCGCCGCCGTGAGCTCCTGCGGGTCCTCCGCCTCCAGCAGCTCCACGGCATGCCGTCCCAGCCGGGCGATCAGCGCCCCGGGCAGCCATGGCTCGCCGTCCGCGCCCGGTCCGTCCCCGGCGCCGTCCTCCGCCTGCGCCACCAACTCCGCGGGCGTGGGCCGCCGTTCCGGATCCTTGGCCAGGCATCCGGAGATCAGCGCGCGCAGCCCCTCGGGCACCCCGGTGAGGTCGGGCTCCTCCTGGGCGATGCGGTACATCATGGCGGCCGCGATGCTGTCGGCCGTGCCGAACGGCTGCCGTCCGGTCGCCGCGTAGGCCAGTACGGACCCGAGGCAGAAGACATCGCAGGCCGGGGTGAGCGGCTTGCCGCGCACCTGCTCCGGCGACATGAAGCCCGGCGAGCCGACCGATGCGCCGGTACGCGTCACCCCGCTGCCGGTGACCGCGTCCAGCGCCCGCGCGATCCCGAAGTCGATGACCCGCGGCCCGTCGATGGTGAGCAGCACATTGGACGGTTTGAGGTCGCGGTGGATGATCCCGGCCGCATGGATCGCGCTCAGCGCACGGGCCAGCCCGGCGGCCAGGATCCGCACGCTCCGCTCGGGCAGCGGAGTGCCGCTGCCGCCGACGACCTGCTGGAGCGAGGGGCCCGCGATGTACCCCGTGGCGACCCAGGGGGTCTCGGCCTCGGTGTCGGCGTCCAGGACGGGCGCCGTCCACTCCCCGCCGACCTGCTGCGCGGCCCGTACCTCCCGCCGGAAGCGGGCCCGGAACTCCTCCTGCCCGGCCAGCTCCGCCCGCACCAGCTTGACCGCGACCGTACGGCCACGGTCCGAACGGGCCAGGAACACCCGGCCCATACCGCCCTCACCGAGCCGCCCCAGCAGCCGGTAGTCCCCGATCCGCCCCGGATCCTGCTCCCGCAGCGGCCGCAGGCCCCTGGACCGCCCGGCCCGCCCCTGCTGCCCTGCCCGTATCAGCCGTTCCATCGTCCCGTCGCCCTTTCCCCCGAAGCCGCCCCGCGGGTGCGTCGACGCCGGCGCCTCCGCGCCCGGCGCTGCCCGCGGCCCGCGCTCCCCGCGGTGGAGGATACCGAGCGCCCCCCCCCGCGCCCCCACAGGCCGTCGGCCCTTACGCCTCGGCGTCCGGCGGGGACGCGGGCGCGCCGGACAGCTCGTCCAGCGCCGCCGACAGCTCCTCCAGCGCCGCCGTGACCCGCCGGAACCCGTCCGTCCCGCCGAGCTGTTCGCGCAGCCGGCCGGCGAACTCCCCGTGTGCGGGGGCGATCCGGGCGACGGCGGCCCGGCCCTCCTCGGTCGGGGCGAGGAGTTTGGCGCGGCGGTGCGCCGGGTTCGGCCGGTACGCGGCCAGTCCGCGGGCCACCAGGAGGTCGGCGATGCGCTGCACGCTCTGGCGGGTGATGCCCATGACCCGGGCGATACCGGCGACGGGCAGCGGCTCGGGCAGCACGGCGCCCAGGACCTGCCACCAGGCCGCGGTCAGCCCCGCGGGACCGGCGAGACCGTCCGCGACCGAGAGGAACTGGCCGTTCAGCCGGAAGACGGTGAGGGCGGTACGGCTGAGGAGCTCGGGAGCCCGGGGACCGTCGGGCTCCGGGGACTCATCGGACAGGGGCCCGCTCATACGGAGCCGTCCCCGGGGCCGTCCCCGGAGCCGGCCTCGGCCCCGTGGTCCTCGGACCCGGCCGTCCCCGCCGTCATCAAAACGGGAAAGGCATCGGCGTCGGAGCGGGCGAACAGCCGGTACCAGGCGTCCAGGATCCGCGGCTCCATGACGTCGAGTTCGGCGAAGATCTCCCGGGCGAAGGCCACCGGCTCGGTCGGCCCCGCGGTGATCAGCCCGCGGGCACGCACCGCATCGGCCTCGCGGTAGTGCGCGGCGCCCTGGTATCCGGGCTGCGCGGCGAGGTACGGGGCGGCGCCGCTGGTGTGCGGACGGTCGTCCAGCAGCCCTTCCCGGGCCAGCCCCGCGGTCGCGCCGCAGATCGCCGCGACCGGCACCCCGGCGGCCAGGAACTCCCGGGCCTTGGCGGCGAACGGCCGCAACTCCTCGCCGGAGTCCCACAGTTGGGCGCCCGGCAGGATCAGCAGCGCACTGTCCTCGGGGCGCAGGGCGTCGAGCGCGAGACCGGGCACGATCCGCTGCCCGCCCATGGTCGTCACCGGCCGGCCGGTGGTGGCCGCGACGGTGACCACGTCGTACGCGCCCCGCGCCGCACGGAAGTAACTGCCGCTGCGGAGGTGGCCGATGGCGTGGCCGCACTCCCAGTCGGCGAGCGTGTCGTAGGCGGCGAGATGCACCGTGCGCGGATTCATGAGAGCTCCCTCGGCCGACGGCGGACACCCGGCCCACCGTTCCCTGTTGCCTCTACGACAGCATCCTGTCCATACGACAGCATGCTGTCAACAGGATTCCGACGCACCGCCCCGACTTTGGCCGGGAAGCACCGCCGACGGATGTCTCTTTCCACGTCCCGGAACTTCCCGGGGGGTACAGCACGTAAAAACGCCTACCGAGCCACCCGCACGCACCACCCGCACGCTCCCCATCCCCATCCCCTTCCCGACCCGCCGCCGTCCCCAAGGAGCCCGTGTGATCCCCGCCGTACGCGCCCTCGCCCGCGCCGCCATGGCCGCGCGCCCCGTGCCGCTCGCCGAGGTCCAGGCCCGCGCCGAACTCCGCACCCGCTTCGACCGCAGCTATCTCGTCCCGGTCGAGGTCTTCACCGCCTTCGCGGCCGAACTCACCGGCCGCCGCGGGCCGGGCGGCCCGTTCGCGGCGCTGTGCATCAACGGACGCCGCTGGTTCCGCTACCACTCCGTCCACTACGACACCCCCGACCTGACGTCCTTCCACGACGCCCGGCAGGGCCGCGGCCGGCGCTACCGGATCCGTGAGCGGCGCTACGCGGACACCGGGGAGCGGCAGTTCGAGATCAAGCTGACGGGGCGGCGCGGCGAAACGGTCACCCACCGGCAGCCGCTGCTGCCGGACGCCGCGGCCCTCGGCGCGGCCCCGCGCGGCTTCCTCGCCGCCGTACTGGACCGCTCCTACGGCCTCGCGGCCCCCGCCCACCTGCTCCGCACCGTCGAGACCGAGTACCTCCGGGCCACCTTCGTCGCGGACGGCCAGCGCATCACCTGCGATGCGGCGCTGCTCTGCCGGGACCCGGCGACCGGCCGGACGTTACGGGCCGACGGCGGGCTGCTCCTCGTCGGGACCCGGACCGCCGGCCGGCCGACGGAGGCGGACCGGCTGCTGGCGGGCCTCGGCATACCGGCCGCCGGCTTCACCAAGTACTCCGGATTCACCAAGTACTGCGGGGGGTTGTCGGCGCTGCGCCCGGATCTGGTCGGCGGGCACTGGCCGAGCGCGGTACGGACGGCGTTCCCCGCCGCGGCCCGGCGGCTGCCGCCCGGAGCGCCCCCTGGAGTTTCCTCCAGCCCGTAGACACTCTGTCCGTGCGCGTGGTGAGCGCCATACACACTGTCGGTACCGGGCGCCGGGGCGCGATCCCTAGGCTGAAGGGCGTTCGCCGCGACCGTCCCGCGGCGGCCCCGAGCGACCCGATCCGAGGTACTGACCGTGACCACGACGCCCTCCGCTTCCGCCGCCGACCCCGCTGCCGGCGAAAACAACAGCAGCGCGCAGCGCTACCAGGGAAGGGTGGTGGTGGGCGACGGGCGGGACGTGAAGGCCGCCGACCGCGCGCACGTCTTCCACTCCTGGTCCGCGCAGGGCCTGATCGACCCGCTGCCGATCGCCGGCGCCGAGGGGGCGTACTTCTGGGACTACGACGGCAACCGCTACCTCGACTTCTCCTCCCAGCTGGTCAACACCAACATCGGCCACCAGCACCCCAAGGTCGTCGCGGCGATCCAGGAGCAGGCCGCGAAGCTGTGCACCATCGCGCCCGGATTCGCCGTGGACGTGCGCTCGGAGGCCGCCCGGCTGGTCGCCGAGCGCACCCCCGGCGACCTCGACAAGATCTTCTTCACCAACGGCGGCGCGGAGGCCGTGGAGAACGCGGTCCGGATGGCCCGGCTGCACACCGGCCGCGCCAAGGTGCTGTCCGCGTACCGCTCGTACCACGGCGCCACCGCCACCGCGATCAACCTGACCGGCGACCCCCGCCGCTGGCCCTCGGACACCGCCTCGGCGGGCGTGATCCACTTCTGGGGCCCGTTCCTCTACCGCTCCGCCTTCCACGCCGAGACCGAGGAGCAGGAGTGCGAGCGCGCCCTCGCGCACCTGGAGCAGACCATCGCCTTCGAGGGCCCGCAGTCGATCGCGGCGATCATCCTGGAGACCGTCCCGGGCACCGCCGGGATCATGGTCCCGCCGGCCGGCTACCTCGCCGGGGTCCGCGAGATCTGCGACCGCCACGGCATCGTCTTCATCCTCGACGAGGTCATGGCGGGCTTCGGCCGCACCGGCCACTGGTTCGCCGCCGACCACTTCGGCGTCACCCCCGACCTGCTGACCTTCGCCAAGGGCGTCAACTCCGGCTATGTCCCGCTGGGCGGCGTCGCGATCAGCGCCGAGATCGCCGCCACCTTCGACCAGCGCCCCTACCCCGGCGGCCTGACCTACTCCGGCCACCCGCTGGCCTGCGCCTCCGCCGTGGCCACCATGAACGCGATGGCCGAGGAGCGGATCGTGGAGAACGCCGCCGACATCGGCGAGCGGGTCATCGGCCCCGCGCTGCGCGAGATCGCCGACCGCCACCCGTCCGTCGGCGAGGTCCGCGGCCTGGGCGTCTTCTGGGCCCTGGACCTGGTCCGCAACAAGGAGACCCGCGAACCGCTGGTCCCCTACAACGCCTCCGGCGCCGCCAACGCTCCGATGGCCGAATTCGCGGCGGCCTGCAAGCGCGGCGGTCTGTGGCCGTTCGTGAACATGAACCGGACGCATGTCGTCCCGGCCTGCACGGTCACCGAGGCCGAGGCCAAGGAGGGCCTGGCCGCCCTCGACGAGGCCCTGACGGCGGCCGACGCCCACACCGTCTGACCCTCTGACCGTTCGGCCGGCGGACGGAAGCGCAGGTCACAGACGTGCCGTAGGGCATGCTCACGGCAACCTCGGGCAGCGAACCGGAGCGGCCCTCGCCTATCGTGGGCGGGGGCCGCACCCATCTGCGCGGTCAGGCACGTCGAAGGAGACGCACACGATGGCCGGCGGCGGAGACAGCTCAGTCATACGACGCAGCACCCTGCGCCAGCAGATCGCCGACGCCCTGCGCGACGAGGTCCTGGCCGGCCGGCTGCCGTCCGGCCACCCCTTCACCGTCAAGGAGATCGCCGAGCAGTACGGCGTCTCCGCCACACCGGTGCGCGAGGCGCTGCTCGACCTGTGCGCCCAGGGCCTGCTCGACGTCGAACAGCACCGCGGCTTCAAGGTGCACGCCTTCACCGCCGACGACTTCCGCGCCATGGTCGAGGCCCGCACCCTGATCATCGAGGGCATCTTCCGCAGCGGCGCCGACCAGGCCCTGCGCGCCACCGCCGCCGGGGTGCTGATCTCCATCCGGCGCCGCGCCGACGAGGCCGAACGGGCCGCGCGGGCCGGCGACCTGGACGTGCTGATCGGCTACGACCTGCGCTTCTGGCGCGAGCTGAGCGGCATCGTGAACAACGCCTACATCAGCGACTTCCTCGACCGGATCCGCGTACAGACCTGGATGTTCGCGGTCCCGCTGCTGCGCCGCGAGGCCGACCTCAAGGGGCTGCTGTGGCACGACCACAGCGCGCTGGCCGACGCCCTGATCCAGCACGACCTGGCCACCGCCCAGCGGCTGATCGCCGAGTACAACGAGCACTCCCTCGCTCTCGTCGGAACGCGCGGCTAGCACTACGCTGTCCCGACCATCGGCCGTAATGGGCCGTACCCGTAGCTGTACGTGCGCCGGTGTCCCCGTCCCCGACCGGAAGCGAGCCCACACTCGTGGCATGTGACCTGTGGCTGGTACCCCTCGTCGATGTGCTGTGCCACAGCCCCGACAACCCGTTCTCCGAAGAGATCGCCGCCTACGACAAGGCCCTGACGGAAGCGGGCCTGCCACCGGTCCCGGTCTTCAGCTATATGCCCGGCCTCTCCGGTGACGTCGCCCCCGTCGCCGGCTTCGACTACGACGCCCTGCACTTCCTGCGCCGCGCCTACCTGCTGCGGCTGTGCGGCCTGGAGGTGACCCCGGTCGACGAACTGGGCGGCGACTACGAGCAGTTGCTGGAGATGTTCGAGGCCACCGCCCAGCAGTCCCACCTGGTGTGGCACTACGACCACGCGGGCGCGTACGTCCCGGTCGACTTCCCGCATCCACTGGCCAACGACGAGCTCCTGGAGGGCGGCGGCCCGCTCGGCTCCTCACACGGCCTGCTGCGCGACCTCGAACTGGTCGCGCCATCCCTGGGCATCGATCCGGCCAATCCCCCCGCCGCCCCCGCCCCACCGGCCGGCCCCACCTCCCTGGAGGAACGGGCCACCGTCACCCCCCAGGACAACAGCCCCTTCGCCCGCGAACGCCACGTCTGGCTCGGCCTCCACGCCGCCGCCACCCGAAGCCTCGGCCAAGGCTCCATGATCGTCTTCAGCTAGCCCCAGCCTCATTCCTCACCCACCCACCCGCACCCACCCACCAACCGCCACCACCCCCCACGCATTTCCCCACCCCCAACGGGAGGGGACGGGCCGGAGGGGCAGGGTGTCCGGACG
>NZ_JBHXFI010000092.1:0-21685 GCF_042724075.1 Streptomyces sp. NPDC127097
GTGTGTGGGACTGCTTCGCTTTACGTCCCACACACCGGCCCCTCCGGCCCGTCCCCTCCCGTGGGTGGGTTGGATTCGATGAGTGGGGGCGGGCGCCGGATGGGGGGGGTTCCTGGTCAGGTTGCGGCTTCCAGGGTCCAGCGGATTTTGTCGCCGCCCTTGATTGCGGTGTGGCAGGGGGCGGTGGTGATCTTTTTTTCGTTGACGTAGGCGTTCCATTTTTTGCTGGCGTCGGCGGCGTCGCCGTGGATTTCGGTGACGACGAAATCCTGGGTGGCGGCGTCCCAGCGGGTGCGTACTCCGCCCAGGCCGTATTGGTCGTCGGCGTCGACCAGGGCGGTGAGGGGCGTGGGGTCGATGCCGTTGGCGGCGCAGTAGAAGCCGTCGATGGTGCGCGGGCCCGTGATGACGAGTCCCACGCTGGCGGTGTACGGGCCGCCGGTGACGCCGACGCGGACCCGGACCTCGCCCGGGGCCGCGGTGGCGGGCGGGGCGGCCGCGAGGGTCAGGGCCAGGGCGAGCCCGGCGGCGGTTACGGGGGCGGCCCCGCGGGCCAGGACGGACGGCACGCTCGCTCACCTTTCGTCGGTTCGGCAGCATCCGCCACAAAACCAGCACTCCTGGTGATCGGCGAGAGGTGCTCCGCCGAATGCGTGCCGCCCGTCGGCCGTCACAGCGACACGGTCTGTCCCTCGGCGGTGACCGTGAGGCGGTAGCGGTCCCGTGGAGGGCTGCCCTCGGCGGTCCAGTCGCGGTAGGCGGACTCCACCTCGTCCCACAGGCGGCGCGGGCCGTGCTGTTCGGTCTCGTAGCTGTTTTGGCCGGGGACGTATTCGACGGTGGCCCAGGAGGTGCGGGCGTCGTCGAAGAGCCAGTAGGTGGCCTCGTCGCTGCCGTCGTCGGCGGGGCAGAGCAGGGGCCAGGCGTCCCGGACCCGCAGGCCGACGGCGAAGCGGGCGTCGGGGTTCTCCTCCAGGACGCGGGGGTCGAGGGCGGTCGTCGCGCGGTCGCCCTCCTCGCCGTGGTACCAGTCGCGGATGCGGCCGTAGGAGCGGCGCTGCTGTCGGGCCCACATGAAGGCGGGGCGGCCGGAGAAGCCGCCGGTGGCGCGGCCGTCCCGGACGGTGAGGGTGGCGAACGAGTAGGAGTGGAACGAGGAGCCCCACGGGGTGAGGATCGTGCCGCCCGGGGCGGTCTGCCGCACCCAGGCGTACGGGATGTCGCGGACCGTGCAGGTGGCGATGGTGCGGTCGAACGGCGCCCGCTCCGGCACCCCGGCCAGGCCGTCGCCGCACACCAGATGCGGGTGCAGGCCGGCCCGCGCGAGATTGTCCCGGGCGATGTCGTGGAGGGCCTTGTCGGTCTCGATGCTGGTCGTGCGGTCCTCGCCGAGCCGGTGGGCGAGCCAGGCGGCGTGGTAGCCGGTGCCGGTGCCGATCTCCAATACGGTGTCGCCGTCCCGGACGATCGCGGCCATGGCCAGCATCAGGGAGGGCATGGACGTCGAGCACGTGGGAAAGGCGACCTGGCCCGGCACGGACCGGCCGTCGTTGTGCTGGGTGATCAGCGGTAAGTCGGCGTAGACCATCCGCCGCCACTCCGTCTCGTCCGCGGATCGGGAGACGGTGCGGTCGCCCACTTCGAAGGTGTCCGGTACGAAATGCGCGCGGTCGACCGCGGCGACGGCCGGCTCCCATTCCGGCGTCAACGCGCCCTTGTTGCGGAGGATTTCCAGCAGGCGGCCCGGCGAGGACATCACACGCCCCTTACTTCTTCGGCGGATCGGTCACCGGCTTGGTCCACTGGCCGTCGGATTCCTTCGGGCTCTGCTGCCGGTCGCCTTCCTCGCCGCCCTTGCCGTCGCCGTGCTTCCCCATTGCGGTCCCCCTTCGTCGGTGGCGGAGCGGTCCGGCCGCCCCGAGACGGGATGCCCGGCACGATGCCCCCGCAAGCGCCGGCTTGCGGGGGCATCGTTTCTTCATCGGGAGCTTCGCCGAACTCCCGCCGTCCGGGCCGTGGTCAGACGCTCGCCGGCTCCGGTGCGCGGTCGGACTCCTCGGCCTGCGGACCGGCCGGGCCGGACCGCTTCGCGGCCTTCTTCGCCGCCCGGCGCTCCTTGCGGAGCTCGATCATCGCGTAGAGCGTCGGGACGAGGAGGAGGGTGAGGAGGGTGGAGGTGATCAGACCGCCGATCACGACCACGGCGAGCGGCTGGGAGATGAAGCCGCTGTCACCGGTGATGGACAGGGCCATCGGCAGCAGCGCCATGATCGTGGCCAGCGCCGTCATGAGGATCGGGCGCAGGCGGTGGCGGCCGCCCTCGATGACCGCCTCCACGACGCCGTAACCCTGCGACCGGTACTGGTTGATCAGGTCGATCAGCACGATGGCGTTGGTGACCACGATGCCGATCAGCATCAGCATGCCGATCATCGCCGGCACGCCCAGCGGGGTGCCGGTGGCGACCAGCAGGCCGATCGCGCCGGTCGCCGCGAAGGGGATCGAGACGAGCAGGATCAGCGGCTGGACCAGCGAGCGGAAGGTCCCCACCAGGAGCATGAAGACGATGGCGATGGCCGCCAGCATCGCCAGGCCGAGCGAGGAGAACGCGTCGGACTGGTCCTGGGAGACGCCGCCGATCTCCGCGGTGGCACCGTCCGGCAGCTTCAGACCGTTGATCTTGCTCTGGAGGGTGGCGCTGACCGCTCCGGTGTTGTCACCGGTCGGCTTGGCGGTGATGGTCGCCGAGCGGGCCCCGTCGATCCGGGTCATCTGGACCGGGCCGGGCACGGTCCGCACGGTGGCGAGGGTGCCGAGCTTCGCCGGGCCCGCCGGGGTCGGGACGGCCAGGTTCTTCAACTCGGCCTCGGTGGTGGCCGGGTGGGCCGACTTGATCACGATGTCGCGCTCGGTGTCGTCCAGTACCGCCGTACCGCTGGTGGTGCCGCGGACCGCCTGGGTGACCGCGCCGCCGAGGGTGGTCTGGTTGTAACCGGCCGCGGCCGCCTTGGCGTTGGGCGTCACGGAGATCCGCGGGACGCTCTGGGAGAGGTCGCTCTGGACGTCGGTGACGTCGTCGAGCCCGGCGACGGCCTTGCGGACCTGCTCGCCGGCCTTCTTCAGCACCTCACCGTCGGCGGCCTTGACGACCACGCTCAGGTCCTGGTTGCCGAAGCTGTTGCCCGCGGTGACGCTGGTGTCGCCGATGGACGTGCCGAGCTTGTCGAGGCCGTCCCGCAGATCGCCGGTGACCTTGTCGGCGTCCGCGTCGTCGGCCAGCTTGAGCTGGTAGGTGGCCTGGTTGGCGCCGGTGCCGCCGCCGAAGGCCGCCATGAAGCCCGAGGAGCCGATGGTGACCTGGTGGTCCGCGACGCCGTCGGTGTCCGCGAGCAGCTTCTCGACCTTCTTGGCCTGCTTGTCGGACGTGCCGAGGCTGGTGCCGGGCTTGAGCTCCTGCTTGAGGGTGAGGGTGCCCTGGTCGCCCTGGTCGAAGAAGTTGGTCTTCAGGAGCGGGCCCATGCCGAAGGTGCCGAGGAGGATGACGACGGCGATGACCACGCTGGTGACCCGGCGGCGGGTCGCGAAGCGCAGGACCGGGACGTAGAGGCGCTGGAGGGGGCTGCGGGTCTCCTTCTCCTCGGCCTGGCGCCGCAGCTCTTCCGGGTCGCTGCCCTCGGGGATCTCGGGGGCGCGCAGGAACCAGTACGACAGCACGGGTACGACCGTCAGGGAGACGATCAGGGAGGCGAGCAGGGCGACGGTCACCGTCAGCGAGAAGGAGCCGAAGAGGGCGCCGACCATGCCGCCGACCACACCGATCGGGAGGAAGACCGCGACCGTGGTGAGGGTGGAGGAGGTGATCGCGCCGGAGACCTCCTTGACCGCGGAGAGGATGGCCTCGCGGCGCTCCTCGCCGTAGCCCAGGTGCCGCTTGATGTTCTCCAGGACGACGATGGAGTCGTCGACGACGCGGCCGATCGCGATGGTCAGCGCGCCGAGGGTGAGCATGTTGAGCGAGAGATCCCCGGTCCACAGCACGATCAGGGTGATCACGACCGAGAGCGGGATGGAGACCGCGGTGACCAGCGTGGAGCGCAGGCTGAGCAGGAAGACCAGGATGACGATGACCGCCATGACCAGGCCCAGCAGGCCCTCGGTGGTCAGCGATTCGATCGACTTGGAGACCGCCGGGCCCTGGTCGGAGACGACCGTGACCTCGGCGCCCTTGCCCAGGTCCTGACGGATCTCGGGGAGCTGGTCCTTGACCGCGTCGGATATGTCGACCGCGCTGCCGTCCTGGTCCATCGTCACGCTGACGGCGAGGCTGGGCCTGCCGTTGGTGCGGGTGAGGGAGGTCGGGGTGGCCGACTCCTCCTTGACCGTGGCGACATCACCGAGCCGGACCGCTTCGGCCGGCCGGCCGGCGCCCGCGCCCGGACCGGCACCGTCGCCGCCCGCGGCCGGTGCGATCCGCAGGTCCTTGATCTGCCGTACGGAGCTGAAGCCCGCGCCGACCTGCACGGTCCTGCTCCGGCCGTCCTCGGCGAACGAACCGGCGGGGACCGAGGTGCCGCCGGCCTCCAGCGCCTGGCCGAGCGCCTGGGAGGTCAGCCCGGCTGCGGCGAGCTTCCGGTCGTCGGGGGTGACCGCGACGATCCGGTCCTGGACGCCGTCCACCGTGACCTGGCTGACGCCGTCGATGTTCTTCAGGTCCGGTACGACGCTGCGGTCGAGCTGGTCGGCGAGGCTCTGCTGGTCCCGGCCCGAGGAAGAGACGGCGAGGACGACGGTGGGGATGTCGTCCGTCGAGCCGGCCACCACCTGCGGGTCGACGTCCTTGGGCAGCTTCGCGCGGGCGCGGTTCACGGCCTGCTGGACATCGGCGACCAGCCGCTTGGAGTCATTGCCGTAGTCGAACTGCGCCATGATGACGCCCGAGCCCTCGCTGGACGTCGAGGTGACGGTCTTGATGCCGTCGACCGCCTGGATGCCGTCCTCGAGCGGTTCGATCACCTGCTTCTCGACGACATCGGGCGAGGCGCCCTGATACGGCGTCAGGACGGACACCATCGGGAGTTCGATGGACGGCAGGAGCTGCTGCTTCAGCTGGGGGATCGCGATGGCGCCGAAGGCGATCGCCACGATCGACATCAGCGCTATCAGGCCCCGTTGTACGAGGCTGAGTCGGGACAGCCAGGTCATGGGTGGGGTCTCTCTTCTGTTCTACGAAGTCGGCGGGACCGTTCTCGGGCCCACCTACACCTTCCGCCATGCCGTGGCCGGTTCTCCTCGCTCGCAAGTCGGTTTCCGGCCGTAAGCCGTACCGCGTTCGGAGTAGGGGGTGCCCCACCCTCACTGCACCCGTGGGCGTACGAGTCCGGACTCGTAGGCGATGACGACGAGCTGGGAACGGTCCCGGGCGCCCAGCTTGGCCATCGCGCGGTTCACATGTGTCTTGACGGTGAGCGGGCTGACCTCCAGCTGCTCGGCGATGCCGTCGTTGGACAGCCCGCCGGCCACCAGGATGAGCACCTCCCGCTCCCGGCCGGTGAGCGTCGCCAGCCGCTCGCTGCCCCGGCCGCCGGGCCCGCCGTCGGCGGAACTGCCGCCCTGCGCGAGGAACTTGGCGATCAGGCCCTTGGTGGCGACGGGCGAGAGCAGCGCCTCACCGGCGGCCGCGATCCGGATCGCGTTCAGCATCTCGTCCGGTTCCGCGCCCTTGCCGAGGAAGCCGCTGGCGCCGGCCCGCAGCGACCGGACCACGTAGTCGTCGACCTCGAAGGTGGTCAGTATGACCACCCGGACGTCGGTCAGTTCGGGGTCCTCGCTGATCAGGCGGGTGCCCGCCAGGCCGTCCACACCGGGCATCCGGATGTCCATCAGCACGACATCGGGCCGCTCGGCCCGGGTCAGCTCGTACGCCTGGGCCCCGTCGGACGCCTCCCCCACCACCCGCATGTCCGGCTCGGAGTCGACCAGCACCCGGAACGCACTGCGCAGCAGCGCCTGGTCGTCGACGAGCAGCACCTTGATCGTCACAATGTCTCCCCCGTACGGACGGTCTGGAGCGGAAGGGTCACCCGGACCTGGAAGCCGCCGGCCGCGCGCGGGCCGGTCACGACCGTGCCGCGCAGCGCGAAGACCCGCTCCCGCATCCCGATCAGGCCGTGGCCGCCGCCGCTGTCCTCCGGCTCGCCGGGCCCGCCCGCCTCCACGGGCGGCCGGTCGCCGCCCTTCTGCCGCGGGATGCCGGCCCGGCCCGCGCCGTCGTCCAGGACGGTCACGGTCAGCGTGGTGTCGGAGTGGCTGATCCGTACCGTGGCACGGGCGCCCTCACCGGCGTGCTTGTGGACATTGGTCAGCGCCTCCTGGACCACGCGGTAGGCGGTGAGGTCGACGGAGGCGGGCAGCGGCCGCGGCTCCGGCGGGATGTCCAGGTCGACCGGTATGCCGGCCCGGACGAACCCGTCGACGAGCTGATCGAGCACCCCGAGGCCCGGGGCGGGCTCGGTCGGCGCCTTGGGATCGTCGGACTGCCGCAACAGGCCGACGGTGGCGCGGAGTTCCTCCAGCGCCGAACGGGACGCCTCCCGGACGTGTGCCAGCGCCTGCTTGGCCTGGTCGGGCCGGTTGTCCATGACGTGTGAGGCGACCCCGGCCTGGACGTTGACCAGCGCGATGTGGTGGGCGACGACATCGTGCAGCTCACGGGCGATGCGCATGCGCTCCTCGGCGACCCGGCGCCGGGCCTCCTCCTCACGGGTGCGCTCGGCCCGTTCGGCGCGCTCGCGGATGGCGGTCACGAAGGCCCGGCGGCTGCGGACCGCGTCACCGGCCGCCGCGGCCATGCCCGTCCAGGCGAAGATGCCGAGGTTCTCCTGGGCGTACCAGGGGCGGGGCCCGTAAAGCATCGCGGCGGCGGTCAGCCCCACGACGGTCAGCGCGCCGACCCGCCAGGTGGTGGGCCGGTCGGTGCGCGAGGCGAGGGTGAACAGGGCGATCACGGCGGAGGCGGCGACCGGGGCGCGGGGGTCGCTGGAGCGGGCGACCAGCTCGATGACGGTGAGCGCGCCGGTGACCGCCAGGACCGTACGGGGCAGCCGGCGGCGCAGGACCAGCGCGGCACAGGCCAGCGCGGCCAGCACCACGGTCGTGGCGGACGGCTCGTGCCCGACGAACCGCGGGCCGTGCGGCCCGTGCGGATCGGCCACCGCGCCGAACAGGATGCACGCGAAGGCGGCCCCGGCCACGACGGCGTCGAAGGCGAGCGGATGCTTCCGGTGCCACCGGAAGCGGCCGGCTCGGGGCGCGTCCGGGCGGGGGTCGAGGAGGCTCACAAGAGCAAACGGTAGCGCCCCGGTCCCTCGCGGGGCCGGGGCGCGGTGCGCTGGAGTGGAGTGTGCGGGCCGGGACCGGCCAGGTTTCAGCCGGGGATGAGGCCGTCGTCGCCGAGCATCTCCCGGACCTCGCCAAGGGTCGCGTCCGGGGCGGGGAGGATGAGTTCGGACGGTTCCAGGGCGTCGTCGGGAAGCGGTGTGCCCATACGGCGCACCGCTTCCAGCAGGGCCCCGAGGGTGCGCCGGAAGCCCGTCTCGTCGCCGCTCTCCGTCTCGGCGAGCAGCTCATCGTCCAGTTTGTTGAGCTCGGTGAAGTGGGCGTCGTCCAGCTTCACCTGGCCCTCCCCCATGATCCGTACGATCACGACGGTCTCCCTTGGTCCGGTCCGACGATCCCTGCGAGGCTAACCGCCGCCGTCCGTCACTGCTTGTCGAAACGCGGCCCGTCCTGCTGCGGCGGTGACTGCGCGGCACCGTTCTGCCCGCTCTCGATGGCCTGCTGGCCGGCCGACGAGCCACCCGAGAGCTCGGCCTTCATCCGCTGGAGCTCCAGTTCGACGTCGCTGCCGCCGGAGAGCCGGTCCAGTTCGGCGGTGATGTCGTCCTTGGCCATACCGGACGGGTCGTCCAGCGCACCGGAGGCCATCAGCTCGTCGATGGCACCGGCCCGGGCCTGGAGCTGCGCGGTCTTGTCCTCCGCGCGCTGGATGGCCATGCCGACGTCGCCCATCTCCTCGGAGATGCCGGAGAACGCCTCGCCGATCCGGGTCTGTGCCTGGGCGGCCGTGTAGGTGGCCTTGATCGTCTCCTTCTTCGTACGGAAGGCGTCGACCTTGGCCTGGAGCCGCTGCGACGCGAGCGTGAGCTTCTCCTCCTCACCCTGAAGCGTCTGGTGCTGCGTCTCCAGGTCCGTGACCTGCTGTTGCAGCGCGCTGCGCCGGGTCAGCGCCTCACGGGCCAGGTCCTCGCGGCCGAGCGCCAGCGCCTTGCGGCCCTGGTCCTCCAGCTTGGCGGACTGGCCCTGGAGCTGGTTGAGCTGTAGCTCCAGGCGCTTGCGGGAGGTCGCCACGTCGGCGACGCCGCGGCGTACCTTCTGAAGCAGCTCCAGCTGCTTCTGGTACGAGTAGTCGAGGGTTTCGCGCGGGTCTTCGGCCCGGTCCAGGGCCTTGTTGGCCTTCGCGCGGAAGATCATCCCCATCCGCTTCATGACACCATCGCTCATGGGCCTCGCGCGCCCCCTTCTGACCGAGTCACCTCGGGCTTAGGCTCCAGCACATCTACAGACCCCACAGTACGGGCCCTGGTTCCATTACCGCACTGTTCGCGCCCGGATGCGCTCCTCCTCCAGGACGATCGGGGGGTGCGGCTTCTCCCGCGCAAGGAGTAGGGAGAGTCCGGACAACCGGCGCGATGTCCGGTCTGTCCTGGTCGGAAGGGGCTTCTGTCCTGGTAAGGCACCCGTCCCGGGACGCGCCGTTGCCGGATCGTTCCCCGTCGGACCGTGGCTCACCCGCGGCGAGCACGTACCCTTGGGTTTTGTGTTCCGAAGCCGTTCGAAGGATGAGCAGGCCGCGACCGCCAAGGTGACCGCGGACCAGCCCCAGCAGCCCCGCGACCCGCAGGCCCCCAAGGGCCGCCCGACGCCCAAGCGCAGCGACGCCCAGTCGCAGCGCCGCTCGCGTGCGCATACGCCGGCCAACCGCAAGGACGCGGCCAAGGCCCAGCGTGAGGCGCGCCGTGCCGACATGGCCCGCCAGCGTGAGGCGATGGCCAGCGGCGACGAGCGGTATCTGCCGGTGCGCGACAAGGGACCGGTGCGCCGGTTCGCGCGGGACTATGTCGACTCCCGCTGGGCGGTCGCCGAGTTCTTCCTGCCGATGGCCGTGGTGATCCTGGTGCTCACCATGATCCGGGTGCCGTCGATCCAGAGCATCGCGCTGCTGCTGTGGCTCGTGATCATCGTGCTGATCGTGCTCGACTCGGTGCTGATCTGGTTCCGGCTCGGCAAGCTGCTCCAGGAGCGCTTCCCGAACGAGAACCTCAAGGGCGTGAAGGCGTACGCGGTGATGCGCACGCTTCAGATGCGGCGGCTGCGACTGCCGAAGCCGCAGGTGAAGCGGGGCGAGAAGCCGTAGGGCCGGCGCGACCGAATCCTTGACGCCGGGCCGGACCCCTCAGGGGTCCGGCCCGGCGTCGTCGGCTCTCAGCCCGCCGCGTCCGCGTGCAGGCTCATCGGGCCCGCGTAGATCTCGGTGCCGTCCTCGAAGAGCCTGACCTGGTCGACGCCGCCCTCCAGGAGGGCCTTCCACTCCTCGCCGATCCAGGACTCCGCGTCGCCCTGCGTGGTGAACTCCTCGGGTTGCACGGCCGGCGCCGTCTCCGAACCGTCGGCCTTCTCGAACCGCCACGTCCACGCCATCTGCGCCTCCTGGATCCCACCGAGTACGAGTCTGTGCCACCGCGGAGCGCGCCGAAGTGCCCTCCGCCGGGCCGTTCTTCCGTGCTGATCGGCAGCCTAACGGCCGTGTCGAGTCCGCCCCCGCCGCGCCCGCCGGGCGGGGACGCGAGAAACTCGACGGTGTGGATGTGACTCTCCTCGGCACCGGGGCCCCGCAGGGGCTGCCGCGCCCCGGCTGCCCGTGTGCCGCCTGTGCGACCGCCGTCGGCGACGAGGCGCGGGCGGCCACCGCGCTGCTCGTCGACGGTGCGCTGCTGATCGATCTGACGCCGGGCCCGGCCTTCGCGGCGGCCCGCGCCGGGCAGTCGCTGGCGGGCGTGCGGCAGGTGCTGCTCTCGCATCCGCACGACGGTCCGGTGCTGGAGGTGCCGGCCGGGCTGCCGCAGCCGGGCCGGGTCGCGGACGGGCGGGAGCTGGCGCTGCTCGACGGGCACCGGGTGCGGGCGCTGGCGGTGGACATCCCGGGGACCGGCTACGAGATCTCCGGCGCCGAGGGCCAGCGGCTGCTGTATCTGCCGCCGGGCGCGGCCCCGTCCGGACTGGACGGCAACGGCCGGACGGCGGGCGGCGGTGACCTGGGCCCGGGCGGCGGCGGCCCGTACGACCTGGTGCTGCTCGATGTGCTGGGACGGCCCGAGGCGCTGGCCAGGCTGCGGGCGAGCGGGGCGGTCGACGCGGCGACGGATGTGCTGGCGGTGCACCTGGACCACCAGGTGCCGCCGGGGCCCGAGCTGCACCGGCGGCTGGCGGCGGTGGGGGCCCGCGCGGTGGCGGACGGCAGCACGCTGCGGGTCGGTGAGTTCCACGCGGTGCCGGATCTGCCGCGCCGCACGCTGGTGCTGGGCGGCGCGCGCAGCGGGAAGTCGGTGGAGGCGGAGCGGCGGCTGGTGGCCTTCCCTGACGTCGTCTACGTGGCCACCGGGGGCACCCGGGACGGCGACGAGGACTGGGCACAGCGGGTCGCGCTGCACCGCGACCGGCGCCCGAACAGCTGGCGCACCGTCGAGACCTGCGATCTGGTGCCGCTGCTGGCCGCGACCGAGCCCGGCGCGGACCCCGGCGCCCGGCGGCCGGCCGAGGCGGCACCGCTGCTCATCGACTGTCTGGCGCTCTGGCTGACGCATGTGATGGACGAGGTCGGGGCGTGGGACGACGCGACCTGGGAGGCCGGTGGCCGGCGGGCGCTGCGGGAGCGGACCGACGCGCTGGTGGCGGCGGTGCGCGCGACGCACCGCCGGGTGGTGGCGGTCAGCAACGAGGTCGGCTCCGGCGTCGTCCCGGCGACCCCGGCGGGCCGGCGGTTCCGGGACGAACTGGGGCGGCTGAACGCGGCGTTCGGCGCGGAGTGCGAGCAGGTGCTGCTGGTCGTCGCGGGCCAGGCGCTGGCGCTGCGGGGATGACGGAGGCCCTGGGCCCGGTGACCGGTGGCCGGTGACCGGTGGCCGGTGACCGGTGGCCGGTGACCGGTGGCCGGTGGCCGGTGACCGGCATCGGCTTGCGCTGCGTGGATGACGGAGGCCCGGTGGGCACCGTGTCCGCTTGCCCGGGGGCGCGGCGCCGGGTGCTCTTGACCCGTGACCGAATCCGAGCGGACCGAGACGGCGGCGCCGGACGGGTGGGGCGCGCGAGCCCTCCGTGAGCCGCGGGCGCGTGGGCGGCGTTTCGACGCGGCCGTACGCGGCTACCTGGCGCGGTATCCGGAGGCGACGGTGGTCGCGCTCGGGGAGGGGCTCGGTACCGGTTTCTGGCGGCTGGACAACGGGCGGCTGAACTGGCTGACGGTGCTGGCACCGGAGACCGCCGCGGTGCGCCGGATGCTGCTGCCGGACGGTCCCCGGCGGCGTACGGTCGCCCGCGCGGTGACCGATCACCGCTGGCTGGACGCGGTGCGGGAGCCGGAGCTGGGGGTCGTCGTCACCGCGCCGGGGGTGCTGATGCGGCTGCCGCCGCCCGCGGTGCGTGCGCTGCTGGCGGTGTGTGCGGAGCGGTTTCCCGGTGGTGCGCTGGTCTTTGACGCCCTGCCACGGACGGCGACGGTGCTCGCCCGGCGGGCCGCCGGGCCGGGCGGCGGCCGGTGGCCGGGTCCGGTGCGCTGGGGTCTGGACCGGGCCGAGCTGCCGCGGGTGGCCGGCGCGCACCCCGGCATCGTCGCGGTGCGCGAGGTCGGCCCGGCGGGGTGGCTCCGCCGGCTGCCGGTGCTGGGTGCGCTGACGCCCCTGGTGTGCGAGGTGCGGTTCGCGGCGGCCCGTTCCCCCCGGCGGGCCTCGTCAGCGGTGCGTTGACGGTAATCTGCGCCCAATGAGCGCCCTGAACCTCGATGACTTCGCCCATCTGATCGAGCGCCCCGACGGCGGTGTGCGCCGTGACGCCGAGGAGCGGCGGGCGCGGCTGGCCGTGCCGCCGGGAGCCCTCGGCCGCCTCGACGAACTGGGCGAATGGCTGGCCGCCGCACAGCAGCAGGTGCCGGTGCGGCCGGTCGGGCGGGCGCGGGTGCTGCTGTTCGCGGGCGATCACGGGGTGGCGGAGCTGGGGGTGTCGGCCCGGCCGGCCGGCGGCACCCGGGATCTCGTACGGGCCGTGCTGGACGGGGCGAGCCCGGCCGCGGTGCTGGCGCGGAACACCGGGGTGCCGCTGCGGGTGGTGGACCTGGCGGTGGACTGCGACCCGGAGGAGCTGCCCGAGGAGGTCACCCGGCACCGGGTGCGGCGGGGTTCGGGACGGATCGATGTCGAGGACGCGCTGACGGCCGAGGAGGCCGAGGCGGCGTTCCGGGCCGGGATGGCGATCGCGGACGAGGAGGCGGACGCCGGCACCGACCTGGTGGTGCTGGGCGATCTGAGCGTCGGCGGGACGACGGTGGCGAGCACGCTGATCGCCGCGCTGTGCGGGACGGACGCCTCGGTGGTCACCGGCCGGGGCGGCGCCGGAATCGACGATCTGGCGTGGATGCGCAAGTGCGCGGCGATCCGCGACGCCCTGCGGCGGGCCCGGCCGGTGCTCGGCGACCAGCTGGAGCTGCTGGCCACGGTCGGCGGCGCGGATCTGACCGCGATCACCGGTTTTCTGCTCCAGAGCGCGGTGCGCCGTACTCCGGTGATCCTCGACGGGGTGGTCTCGGCGGCCTGCGCGCTGGTGGCGCAGCGGGTGGCGTTCCGGGCGCCGGACTGGTGGCTGGCCGGGCAGGCGAGCGGGGAGCCGGCGCAGGCGAAGGCCCTTGACCGGATCGCACTCAACCCTCTGCTCGACCACGGCGTCACTGCGGGTGAGGGGACGGGGGCGCTGCTGGCCCTGCCATTGGTGCAGGCGGCCGCGGCCCTGGCGGCAGAACTGCCCGTACGCGACTGACCCGGAGCCGGCCCACCGCGGCCGGCGCCACCGGCAGCGCCCGGGCGGGGGCCCGGACCCGGGCGCTCACTTCACGCCCGTACCGGACCGACGGCGGCGCCCCATAAGATCGCGCTTTACACGTTTTATGGGAGACATCGCTTGAGTCCGGACGACGGCCGCCCGCGCGGCTCATGGTCACAGCGTGGTGCCGCGTTCGGCATCTGGTATCTGCGCACCGTCACCTTCCTCAATTTCCTGAGTGCGGTGTGGGTGTCCTTCGGCAATGACATCCGCCGGCACAACAGCGCGGAATTCTTCACTCCGTATCTGCTGACGGCGGGCTTCGCCTCCGCCGCCTTCTCGCTGTTCCTGTCGGTCACCCTGCGGCGGCGCAAGCGGGCGGCATGGATTCTGAATCTGGTGCTGTCCGGGCTGCTGACGCTGTTGATCGCCTTCGGGATGGTGGTGGCCCCGGAGTTCCGTGGCCATGTGCAGAACTGGGTGTCGCTGGCATTCACCGCGCTGTTCGCCGTCGCCTTGGTGGCCGGACGCCGGGAATTCTCGGCGAAGGGCGACCGGGCGAACCCGAAACTGGCGGCGGCGGTCGCGGCCGGCGGCCTGCTGGCCGCCTCGCTGCTCGCGGCGCTGCTGGTCACCGTCACCAACACCGCGGCCGGTCCCTCGACCTTCGTGCAGCGCTGGCGCTACGGCCTGATGCGGCTGGTGTCGCTGGCCGCCGACGACCGCTCCTTCCCGGAGATCGCCACCCCGAACTGGGTCAATGTCGCGATCAATGTGCTGAGCACGCTGCTGCTGGTCGCGGTCCTGTGGGCGGCCTTCCGGTCGGTACGGAGCACCGAGGCGATCACCGCGGACGACGAGGAGCGGCTGCGGGCCCTGCTGGCGCGGCACGGCGACCGCGATTCGCTGGGCTACTTCGCGCTGCGGCGCGACAAGAGCGTGCTGTTCTCCCCCAGCGGCAAGGCCGCGGTCACCTACCGCGTGGTGGGCGGGGTCTCGCTGGCCTCCGGCGATCCGCTGGGCGACCCCGAGGCATGGCCGGGGGCGATCGAGGTGTGGCTGGCCGAGGCACGGGAGCACGGCTGGGCGCCGGCGGTCATGGGGGCGAGCGAGGAGGGCGGCACGATCTACGCCCGGCACGGTCTGGACGCGCTGGAGCTGGGCGACGAAGCGATCGTGGACACCGCGGAGTTCACCCTCGACGGCCGGGCGATGCGCACCGTGCGGCAGGCGTTCAACCGCATCAAGCGGGCCGGCTACACCGTCCGGATCCGGCGCCACGAGGACATCCCCGCCGCGGAGATGGACCGGCTGCTGGAGCTGGCCGACGACTGGCGCGACGGGGAGACCGAGCGCGGTTTCTCGATGGCGCTGGGCCGGCTCGGCGACCCCGGGGACGGGCGCTGCGTGATGCTCGAATGCCGGAGCGGCGGCACCGGGGAGGAAGCCGGGGAGCTGCGGGCGCTGCTCAGCTTCGTGCCGTGGGGCGAGAAGGGCCTTTCGCTGGATCTGATGCGGCGGGACCGGAACTCCGAGAACGGGCTGATGGAGTTCATGGTCCTGGAGTTGATCCAAAGGGCGAAAGAGGTGGAGGTCACGCAACTCTCGCTCAACTTCGCGATGTTCCGTTCCGTCTTCGAACGTGGATCGCGACTCGGCGCGGGACCGGTGCTGCGCCTGTGGCGCTCGCTGCTCAGCTTCTTCTCCAGGTGGTGGCAGATCGAATCGCTCTATCGCGCCAATGCGAAATACCGGCCGATCTGGGAGCCGCGGTACATGCTCTTCGAAAAGAGCACCGATTTGCTGCGGATCGGAATCGCCGCCGGCCGCGCGGAAGGCTTTCTGGAAGCACCCGGTCTGCCCAAGTGGCTGAACCGCAAGCACCTGGAGCAGGTGAGATGACCTCCGCTGGGGCGGGGCGGCGGGAAGGACCCGCGCCGGGCCGGGGAGGGATGCCCGTGCTGCGTCGTGCCGCCCGCGCCGAGTGGGGCCCGCTGCTGCGGACGGTACGGGCCGCGCCGGCCGCCTCGCGGCTGCGGGCGATCCCGGTGACGCTCACGGCAGTGGGCCTGACCCTGGTCTTCCAGTTCGTGCAGAACCAGTCCTGGGGCTACCGGACGATCCAGAACATCGGCTCCGTACAGGCCGATGAGCATCTGTGGCTGGCGCTGCTGCGCACCCCGCTGTCGCTGTTCGTGCCCGCGCTGGACCTGCCGGTGTGGGGTGCCCTGGCGCAGATCCTGGTGGTCTTCGGGATCGCCGAGATCTGTGTGGGCCGGCGGCGGCTGCTGGCCGTCGCCTACCTCGCCACGCTCGCCGGGACGATGTACGCCCGGATCGGCATCTGGATCGGCCCGGTGAGCCCGCTCGGGCTGCCCGACTCGGACAAGTACGTCACCGACACCGGGCCGTCGGCGGCCGTGGTGGGGCTGGCGGTGTTCGTGTGCTGGCGCTATCGCGCCTGGTTCACCTGTGCCGCGGTGGCGGTGGCGATGGTCGTCGAGGTGGTGTCGATCAAGAACAACCTCGCGGGCAAGGAGCATGTCGCGGCGGTGCTGGCGGTGCTGGTGGTCTGCGGGCTGGTGGAGCTGTGGTCGCCGCGGAAGCCGGGGGGCGCCCAGCGGGTCAGCGGCTCGGCGCACCCCCGATGAAGTCCTCGACCCTGCGGCGCAGCGCCGACCAGCGGCGGTCGTGACGGTAGGCGCGGACCCGGGCGCGGGCCCGCGCCTTCGGGCGGGTGCGGTAGAAGCGCCGGGCCCAGGGGGAGTTCGGCCGGGCCAGCCGGATCGCGCCGAAGAGCGCGACGAACGGCACGAAGACCCCGATGACCGCGATCCGGCCCTTGCCCTTGATGAGGGCGATCACCGCGAAGAGGAAGTTGACGGCCACCGTCCGCACGACCGTGAAGCGGTCGGTCTCCTCGTCCGCACTGAGTTCATTGACCCCGAACGGCAGGAAGCCGCCGAGGATCAGGGCGACCAGGGCGACGGTGAGGATGACGATCTCGACGCTCTTGGTGCCCTCCTCGGTCCAGTACACGTCGTCGAGGTGCAGGATCAGCGCGAACTCGTCCAGGACGAGGCCCACCCCCATGCCGAAGAGCACCGCCGCGACCCCGGTGCCGAAGCCGCGCCGGCCGCCGGCCAGCGCGATGAAGCCGCCGAGGACCATCAGCGCCACCCCGGGGACGACATGGTGGATATGGACCCCGCCCGGGGTGATGTTGCGGAACGGGCCCTTGCCGGCGCGGATGAGGCGGGTGACGGACCGGGTCACGAGGAAGGTCAGCACGAACGAGGCGAGCGCGAGCAGCAGCGGCAGCTTCCCCGGCTCGACGATGTTGCGGTACCACCAGTGGCCCATCCCACACGCTCCCCTTTGTCGCGTAAGGACACATAGCCACCATTAGGCCCTGTCCGGGCGGCCGGATCCGGCAGTCAAACGCGGCGGACGCCCGGATAGCCTGCCGCGGTGACCGAGACCCCCGCTCCCGTGGCCCCGTCCGACGCCCTGCGCTTCGCGTTCGGCACGCTGACCGTGCTGCCGGTCCGCGTCACCCGCTGGGACCGGGCGGCGGCGCGCGGCGGGATGCTCTGCGCACCGCTGGCCGGGTTGGTCGTCGGGCTGTGCGCGGCCGCGGTGGGCGGGGCGCTGCTGGTGCTCGGCGGCGGGCCGCTGCTCGCCGCGGTCGGCAGCGCCGCGGTGCCCGCCCTGCTCACCCGCGGGCTGCATCTGGACGGGCTCGCCGACACCGCCGACGGCCTGGGCAGCGGCAAGCCCGCCGAGGACGCGCTGCGCATCATGAAGCAGTCCGACATCGGCCCGTTCGGGGTGATCACGCTGCTGTTCACCCTGCTGGCGCAGGTGGCCGCGCTGTCCGAGCGGTACGCGGAGGGCTGGGCGCACGGCGCGGTGGCGGCGGCCGTCGCGGCGGTCACCGCCCGCGGTGCGCTGACCCTCGCCTCCCGCGCGGGGGTGCCGGCCGCCCGTCCGGAGGGACTCGGCGCGGCGGTCGCGGGCACCGTCCCGGCGCGCGCGGCGCTGCTGTGTGCGGTGCTGGTGGCCGCCGGATGCGCGGCCGCCGGCGTCGGCTTCGGCCCGTACGGCGCGCTGCACGCCGGGCTCGCGGCGCTGTGCGGCCTCGGGCTGGGCGAGTTGCTGCTGCGGCACTGCCGGCGCCGGTTCGGCGGGGTGACCGGTGATGTGTTCGGGGCGCTCGCGGAGAGCGCGGGGCTCGCGGCACTGGTCGTGCTGACGCTCGGTTAGCCTGCCCCTGCGGCCTCTTCCGCGTACCCAACTCGCGTGTACGGAAGGGCAGTTCACCCGGCATGCCGGCAACCGCCGGGGCACCGTTATGTGCCGGTGTGCTATCGGACGGGCCTTGTGGCGCCGCCGAGCGTAGGCTCAGCCGGAGCAGCGCGCTGCGCGCAGACGGATTCCCCGGACGGAACAGGACCCTCATCACCGTGACTGCACTGACCCTCAGTACTTCATCCGCCGCGACGCTGCGCGCGGATGCCGTCGTCGTCGGCGTGGCCAAGGGCGCCAAGGGCGTCGTTGTCGCCCCCGGCGCGGAAGCCGTGGACAAGGCATTCGGCGGCAAGCTCGCCGCCGTGCTGGAGACCCTCGGTGCGAGTGGTGCCGAGGGCGAGGTGACCAAGCTGCCCGCCGCGGACGGCCTCAAGGCACCGGTCGTACTGGCGGTCGGCCTCGGTGACGCGCCGGCCAAGGGCGACGGCTTCGGCCACGAGGCGCTGCGGCGCGCCGCGGGCAGCGCCGCCCGCGCGCTGACCGGCAGCAAGAAGGCCGGTTTCGCGCTGCCCGTCGAGGACGCCGAGGCGGCCGCCGCGGTGGGCGAGGGCGCGCTGCTCGGCGCGTACTCCTACGCCGCGAACCGCGGCAACGGCGCCGCGAACGGCAAGGACGGCAAGAAGAACGACGCCAAGTCGGCGCCGCTCGGGGAGGTCGCGCTCCTCGGCACCAAGCCGCGCGACAAGGACTTCAAGGCCGCCGCCGCCCGCTCCGAGGCGCTGGCCGCGGAGGTCAACCGCGCCCGTGACCTGATCAACATGCCGCCCAACGACCTGGACCCGAAGACCTTCGCGGCCGAGGCGCAGGCGGCGGCCAAGGAGTTCGGCCTCAAGGTCGAGGTGCTCGACGAGAAGGCGCTCAAGAAGGGCGGCTACGGCGGTCTGATGGGCGTCGGCCAGGGCTCGCAGGCCCCGCCGCGGCTGGTGCGGATCGCGTACACCCACCCCAAGGCCGACAAGACCCTGGCACTGGTCGGCAAGGGCATCACCTACGACTCGGGCGGCATCTCGCTCAAGCCGGCCGGCCACAACGAGACCATGAAGTGCGACATGAGCGGTGCGGCCGCGGTGTTCGCCACGGTCGTGGCCGCCGCCCGGCTGGGCCTGGCGGTGAACCTCACCGGCTGGCTGGCGCTCGCCGAGAACATGCCGTCCGGCTCCGCCACCCGTCCCGGTGACGTCCTGACCATGTACAGCGGCAAGACCGTCGAGGTGCTCAACACCGACGCCGAGGGCCGGCTGGTGCTGGCCGACGCGCTGACCCGCGCGTCGGAGGAGTCGCCGGACGCGATCGTGGACGTCGCCACCCTGACCGGCGCGATGGTGCTGGCGCTGGGCCACCGCACCTTCGGGATCATGGCCAACGACGACGCTTTCCGTACCGCGGTCCATGAGATCGCCGAGGAGGCCGGCGAGCAGTCCTGGCCGATGCCGATGCCGTCCGAGCTGCGCAAGGGCATGGACTCCCCGGTCGCCGACCTCGCCAACATGGGCGAGCGGATGGGCGGCGGCCTGGTCGCCGGCCTCTTCCTGAAGGAGTTCGTCGGCGAGGGCATCACCTGGGCCCACCTGGACATCGCGGGCCCGGCCTTCCACGAGGGCGCGCCCTGGGGCTACACCCCCAAGGGCGGCACCGGATCCGCGGTGCGCACCCTGGTCCGGCTCGCCGAGCGCACCGCCGCGGGCGACCTGGGCTGACGGCCGCGCCGGGGCCTCCCCCCGCCGTCGCCCGTGATATCCGCCACGGCCCCGGGCAGCCCGCCCGGGGCCGTCGGCACGGGTGCGCCGCGCGGCCGTCCCGCGTTCGCCCTCGACGAAATCCGTACGTCCACGCGTTTCCGGCCACCGCCCCTCCCCGGTGATGCCGCGCGGTACCGCATATTCCGTACGCCTCAGTAACCCGTACGGGGCGGCCGATCGCCGTCCCACAGCCCGGCCCGCCGTCCCGGCTTCGTGGAACAAGTGCGAAGATGGGTTCTCGGCAGGACAGGGCCCCCCTTACCCAGGGCCGAAGTAAAAGCGGCCGAACCACAGCCGCCGTCCGGTCATTGGAGACCGGCTCCGGCGTACCCATGCATGGAGGACGTGACGTGGCGAACGACGCCAGCACCGTTTTCGACCTAGTGATCCTCGGAGGCGGTAGCGGTGGTTACGCCGCTGCCCTGCGCGGGGCGCAGCTGGGCCTGGACGTCGCCCTGATCGAGAAGAACAAGCTCGGCGGCACCTGCCTGCACAACGGCTGCATCCCCACCAAGGCTCTGCTGCACGCCGGTGAGATCGCGGATCAGGCTCGTGAGGCCGTCCAGTTCGGTGTCAAGACCTCGTACGAGGGCATCGACATCGCGGGCGTCCACAAGTACAAGGACGAGGTCATCTCGGGCCTGTACAAGGGCCTCCAGGGGCTGGTCGCCTCCCGCAAGGTGACCTACATCGAGGGCGAGGGCCGGCTGTCCTCCCCGACCTCCGTCGCGGTCAACGGCCAGCAGGTCCAGGGCCGCCACATCCTGCTGGCGACCGGCTCCGTGCCGAAGTCGCTGCCGGGCCTGGACATCGACGGCAACCGCATCATCTCCTCGGACCACGCGCTCACGCTGGACCGCGTGCCGAAGTCCGCGATCGTGCTGGGCGGCGGCGTCATCGGCGTCGAGTTCGCCTCCGCGTGGAAGTCCTTCGGCACCGACGTGACCATCATCGAGGGCCTCAAGCACCTCGTCCCGGTCGAGGACGAGAACAGCTCCAAGCTGCTGGAGCGGGCCTTCCGCAAGCGCGGCATCAAGTTCAACCTCGGCACCTTCTTCGACAAGGCCGAGTACACCGCCGACGGCGTCAAGGTCACCCTCGCCGACGGCAAGACCTTCGAGGCCGAGGTGCTGCTGGTCGCGATCGGCCGCGGGCCGGTCTCGGCGGGCCTCGGCTACGAGGAGCAGGGCGTCGCGATGGACCGCGGCTACGTCCTGGTCGACGAGTACATGCAGACCAACGTGCCGACCATCTCGGCCGTCGGTGACCTCGTTCCCACCCTCCAGCTCGCGCACGTCGGCTTCGCCGAGGGCATGCTGGTGGCGGAGCGGCTGGCCGGTCAGAAGACCGTGCCGATCGACTACGA
This sequence comes from Streptomyces sp. NPDC127097, assembly GCF_042724075.1. NCBI lineage: Bacteria > Bacillati > Actinomycetota > Actinomycetes > Kitasatosporales > Streptomycetaceae > Streptomyces > Streptomyces sp. NPDC127097. The sequence goes on from NZ_JBHXFI010000092.1 coordinate 20,560, forward strand.
CGGCGTGCCGCGCGTGACGTACTGCCACCCCGAGGTCGCTTCGGTGGGTATCACCGAGGCCAAGGCCAAGGAGCTGTACGGCGCCGACAAGGTCGTCGCTCTCAAGTACAACCTCGCGGGCAACGGCAAGAGCAAGATCCTCAAGACCACGGGCGAGATCAAGCTCGTCCAGGTCAAGGACGGTGCCGTGGTCGGCGTCCACATGGTCGGTGACCGTATGGGCGAGCAGGTCGGTGAGGCCCAGCTGGTCTACAACTGGGAGGCCCTGCCGGCCGAGGTTGCGCAGCTCGTGCACGCGCACCCGACGCAGAACGAGGCGCTCGGCGAGGCCCACCTGGCCCTGGCCGGCAAGCCTCTCCACTCCCACGACTGATCCCGGTCCCGGGCGCGACCACATCCGCACCACACTTGTAAGGAGCAACTGAAACCATGGCGGTTTCCGTAACCCTGCCGGCGCTCGGCGAGAGCGTCACCGAGGGCACCGTCACCCGCTGGCTCAAGGCCGAGGGTGAGCGCGTCGAGGCCGACGAGCCGCTGCTCGAGGTGTCGACCGACAAGGTCGACACCGAGATTCCGGCCCCGGCCGCCGGCGTCCTGACCGCCATCAAGGTGGCCGAGGACGAGACCGTGGAGGTCGGCGCCGAGCTGGCCGTCATCGACGACGGCACCGGTGCGCCGGCTGCCGCTCCGGCCCCGGCCGCTGCCGAGGCTCCGGCCGCCGAGCCGCAGCCCGAGCCCGCCCCGGCCCCCGCGGCCGAGGCTCCCGCCCCCGCCGCTGCCCCCGCGGGCGGCGCCGAGGGCACCGACGTCGTCCTCCCCGCGCTCGGCGAGAGCGTCACCGAGGGCACCGTCACCCGCTGGCTGAAGGAGGTCGGCGAGGAGGTCCCGGCCGACGAGCCGCTGCTGGAGGTCTCCACCGACAAGGTCGACACCGAGATCCCCGCCCCGGCCTCCGGCACCCTGCTGGAGATCGTGGTCGGCGAGGACGAGACCGCCGAGGTCGGCGCCAAGCTCGCCGTCATCGGTGCCGCGGGTGCGGCCCCGGCCGCCGCGCCGGCTCCGGCCGCCCCGGCCCCCGCCGCCGCTCCCGCCCCGGAGCCCACCCCGGCCCCGGCCGCTGCCGCTC
>NZ_JBHXFI010000093.1:0-21657 GCF_042724075.1 Streptomyces sp. NPDC127097
CCCGGCTCCCGGCTCCCGGCTCCCGGCTCCCGGCTCCCGGCTCCCGGCTCCCGGCATGATGGTGGCATGCCCGAAGGCGACACCGTCTGGCGCTTGGCCCAGCGGCTCCACGACGCGCTGACCGGCGGTCCACTGACCCGCTGCGACCTTCGCGTGCCCCGGCTGGCGACGGTGGATCTGACCGGCCGCGGGGTGCTGGGCGTCATCCCCCGCGGCAAGCACCTCCTCACCCGCTTCGAGGGCGGTCTGACCCTGCACTCCCATCTGCGGATGGACGGCGCATGGCAGATCTACGCCCCGGCCGAGCGCTGGCGAGGCGGCCCCGCCCACCAGATCCGGGCGATCCTCGGCACCGCGGACCATACCGCCGTCGGCTACCGCCTCCCCGTGCTCGACCTGCTGCGCACCGCCGACGAGCCCCGGGTCGTCGGCCATCTGGGACCCGATCTCCTCGGCCCGGACTGGGACCCCGCCGAAGCCCTGCGCCGGCTGCTCGCCGCCCCCGAGCGCCCCCTCGGCGAGGCCCTGCTCGACCAGCGCAATCTCGCCGGCCTCGGCAATGTCTACACATGCGAGCTGTGCTTCCTGCTGCACGCCTCACCCTGGCTCCCCATAGGGGCGCTCCCCCGGCCGGAGCGCGTGCCCACGCTCGCCAAGAAGCTCCTGGAAGCCAACAAGCGGCGCCCCGCCCGTATCACCACGCCCAGTGCCCGCCCCGACCGGCGGCTGTGGGTCTACGGCCGGGCCGGCCGCCCCTGCCTGCGCTGCGGCACCGGGATCCGTACCGGCGACCAGGACCCCACCGCCGAGGAACGCGTCACCTACTGGTGCCCCACCTGCCAGGCGGACCCACGGGGCAGCCGCCCCGCCGGCTGACCCGAGGCATCCCCGCACCACAGTTGACGCACCGTCAGATCTCTCCCTACCCTCGCCCCATGCCTCTCACGGCGTACGACCTCACGGGCCGCACCGCGCTCGTCACGGGCGCGGCTGGGGGCACCTCCCACGCCCTTCAGGCAGTGGGGGAGGCATCGGCCGCGCCACCGCCACCCTCCTCGCCAGCGCCGGAGCCACCGTCCACTGCGCCGACCTCGACGCACCGGGCGCGCGGGCGACCGCCGCGGCCATCACCGCGGCAGCGGGCTCCGCGCACGCCCATCAGCTCGATGTCACCCGGCGCGAGCAGGTCGCCGCCGTCGTCGACGCCGCCCGCAGCGCCACCGGCCGCCTCGACGTGATGGCGAACATCGCCGGAATCATGCACTCCGCCCCCGTCCTGGAGACCGAGGACGCGGATCTGGACCGGGTCTGGAACACCAACTTCAAAGGCGTGCTGTACGGCTGCCAGGAGGCCGCGCGCACCATGATCGCCACCGCCACCCGGGGCTCCCTCGTGAACATGGCCTCCGGCGCGATCGACACCGGCGCCCCCGGCCTGCTCTCCTACGGCGCCGCCAAGGCCGCCGTCGTCCAGCTCACCAAGACCCTGGCCACCGAGGTCGGCCGGCACGGCATCCGCGTCAACGCCGTCGCCCCGGGCTGGGTCCGTACGGCGATGACCGACCGCCACACCGCGGAGGCGCAGCAACAGGCGGAGGGACCGATGATCCGGATGTCGCCGCTGGGGAGGGTGGGAGAGCCCGAAGACGTCGCCCACACCGTGCTGCACCTGGCGTCGGACGCCTCGTCCTTCATGACCGGCCAGGTCCTCCGCCCGAACGGCGGCGTCGCCATGCCCTGGTGACCGCCCCCCGGCGCTCCCGGACCCGCCGGGCCGCCCGCGCCATGACGCGATGGCAGAGACCGTCCTTCCGGTTCGCCCGCGGTACGCAGTGCACCGGCAGCAGACTCAGCCCCCAGCCGCCCACCAGCACGGCTCCTTCGACCACCCCCGCCGACTGCGGCCACACCACCAGCCGGACCGCGGCCCACCACCACAGCCCCCCGGCGACGACCCCGGAGAGGGCGACGGCCGCGGATATCGAGCGCCCCGGCACGGTACGCGGACGCCGTCCGGCCGGTCCGCGGACCGCGAAGTCACGCCACCCCATGGCTGCCTCCTCCGGCCGACGCTAGACGGGTCCCGCCGCCCGGCGGGAGGGCGCACCGGGGCATTCCCGGCGCGCAGCCGGCCCCGCAAGCCCCGGAACGGCCCTCGACGCCGCCGGCCCCGTCAGGCACACCCGAGAGCCCGGAGCCTCAGCGCACGCCGCCGTCCGTCACTGGGCCTCGGCCTGGAACATCCAGTGGTGCTTCTCCAGGTCGGCGGTCAGCCCGATGAGGATGTCCTGACTGACCGGGTCCGGCTCCGCGGTGGCGAGGATCCGCTCACGCATCCGGCCGATGACCGCGCCCAGCGCCTCCACCATCGCCCGCACCACGTCGCCGTCCTTGATCCAGCCGTCCTTGACCTCGCCGATGCCGCTGGTCTTGGCGACCGTGACCGCCCGCCCGTCAGGGGACACCCCGATCGCCGCCGCCCGCTCGGCCACCGTGTCGGCGTGCTGCCGTCCGCTGGCGACCACCTCGTCGAGCTGGAGATGTACGGAGCGGAAGCGCGGACCGATGACGTTCCAGTGCACCTGCTTGGCGACGAGGGAGAGATCCACCAGGTCGACGAGGGCTCCCTGGAGGGCGTTGCCGACGATGCCGCGGTCCCCGTCGGACAGTGTGCTCTTGACGACAGACATCCAGATACTCCTATTCAGGCGATTTATCCGATTTGGCCATCGTATAAATGAATCGCCCGTTCCGAGCTGCCCGGACGGTCCGGCCGAGCGCCCACCGGGGCCCGGATCCACCGCGCACCCCCGTCCCCGTACGGGCAGCACAAAGCCCCGGCAGGCCGTGCCCGCCAGGGCTTCGATGCGTACGAACAGGGGTGTCAGGCCGCGACGACATCCACGACGTCTGCCGGGGACTTGATGGTCACGCGGTCCTCCGGCACACCGGCCAGGGACGTGACGGACACCGAATTGAGCTTCGGCCGCACCGGTGCGGGCACCGGGTCGCTCGCGGCCGCGGACGCTGCCAGCTCGGCGAGCGCCAGCTCATCGCTGACCTCCCGCATGAGCTCGGACATCCGCACATCCAGCGCGTCACAGATCGACGAGAGCAGCTCGGAGGAAGCCTCCTTCTGCCCCCTCTCCACCTCGGACAAATAGCCGAGCGATACCCGGGCGGAGGAAGAGACCTCGCGCAGGGTTCGGCCCTGGCGCTGACGCTGTCGGCGCAGCACGTCACCCAGCAGGCGACGAAGCAGAATCATCGCTGGCTCCCTCCTCGGACCTCGGATCCGGATCCTTCTCGCCCCACCGTACCGCCTCGGGCGGTACCAGTGCCGGGCGCAAGTACGTGTTCACTCAGGGCTGCAAACATCCATTCCCCCCGTGTTGTTCCGTATCCTGTGCCCGCGTATTTTCTGTCAGTTCGCTCAACAACAGTGCGAGCACGGCGCGAATGGTGTCCTGGCGGATCCGGTCCCGGTCCCCCGCCAGCGACAGCCGGCGCACCGCTCCGGCACCGTCCGGTCCCTGTACGGCCACGAAAACGGTGCCCACCGGATGCCCGTCCTGCGGATCGGGGCCGGCCACACCCGTGGTGGCCAGGCCCCAGTCGGCGCCCAGCACCCGCCGCGCACCGCTCGCCATCTGCCGGGCGACCTCGCCGTCCACGGCACCGCGGGCGGCCAGCAGGGCGCCGTCCACGCCCAGCACCTCCCGCTTGACCTCGGTCGCATACGCCGTGACCGAGCCGCGGACCACCCTCGAGGCCCCCGGGACCGCGGTCAGCGCGCCGGCCACCAGGCCGCCGGTCAGCGATTCGGCCACGGCCAGGCTCTGTCCCCGTCCGGCCAGCACCTCCAGCGCCCCGGCGGCGGCAGAACCCGGCCCGCTCACCGTGCCGCGTCCCGCTCGGCGCGCACCGCCCGCTCCCGGGCCAGCCCGGCCCGGCGCAGCACCACGGCCTGCCGGACGTAGTCGAGCCCGGTGACGACGGTCAGCGCCACCGCCACCGCCATCACCCACCAGCGGAAGGTGGCCAGCGGACCGGTCAGCACCAGGACGTACATCCCGACCGCGGTGCCCTGCGCCAATGTCTTGATTTTGCCGCCACGACTGGCCGGAATGACACCGTGCTTGATCACCCAGAACCTCATCAGCGTGATGCCGAGCTCCCGGAAGAGGATCACGCCGGTCACCCACCACGGCAGATCACCCAGCACCGACAGACAGATCAGCGCGGCACCCATGATCGCCTTGTCCGCGATCGGGTCGGCGATCTTGCCGAAGTCGGTGACCAGGTTGTACGCCCGCGCCAGATGCCCGTCGAACACGTCGGTGATCATGGCGACGGCGAACGCGGCCCAGGCGAAGACCCGCCAGACCGGATCCGTACCGTCGTCGTGCATCAGCAGCAGCACGAAGGCCGGGACCAGCACCAGCCGCAGCATCGTCAGGACGTTGGCGATGTTCCACAGCCCGGCCTGCCGGACGGCCGGCGCCGTGCGCGGCCCACCAGCTGCGGATGCCGGGACTCCGGTCATCTGCCCGCCTCCTCGGTACACCCCGTGCCCTCCACCGACAGCACCTCCGCGACGAGGTCCACGCCCTCGCTCGCCACCACCTTTGCTTCGACCATACGACCGGGCTCCAGGTCCCGGTCGGTCGACAGCAGGGTGACGCCATCGGTCTCCGGGGCCTGGTGCGCGGCCCGCCCGACGACCCCGTCCTCGTCGTCGGTCCGGTCGACCAGCACCCGCACCGTCTCGCCGATCCGCTCCTCGGCGCGCTGCGCGGTCAGCTCCTCGGCCAGCCGGGAGACCCGCGCCAGCCGCTCGGCGACCACGTCCGGGTCGACCTTGTCCTCGTACGAGGCGGCCTCGGTGCCGTCCTCGTCGGAGTAGCCGAAGACGCCGATGGCATCGAGCCGGGCCTCGGTGATGAAACGCTCCAGCTCCGCGAGGTCGCTCTCACTCTCGCCGGGGAAGCCGACGATGAAGTTGGAGCGGGCGCCGGCCTGCGGCGCCTTGGTGCGGATCGTCTCCAGCAGCTCCAGGAAGCTGTCGGTGCCGCCGAAGCGCCGCATCGCGCGCAGCACGCCGGGCGCCGAGTGCTGGAAGGACAGATCGAAGTAGGGCGCGACCTTGTCGGTGCCGGTCAGCACGTCGATCAGACCGGGGCGCATCTCGGCGGGCTGGAGGTAGCTGACCCGGATCCGCTCGATGCCGTCGACGGCCGCCAGCTCCGGCAGCAGCGTCTCCAGCAGCCGGATGTCACCGAGGTCCTTGCCGTAGGAGGTGTTGTTCTCGGAGACCAGCATGATCTCCCTGACGCCCTGCTCGGCCAGCCAGCGGGTCTCCCCGAGCACGTCCGAGGGGCGGCGGGAGATGAAGGAGCCGCGGAAGGACGGGATGGCGCAGAACGAGCAGCGCCGGTCGCAGCCGGAGGCCAGCTTCACCGAGGCGACCGGGTTGGAGTCGAGGCGGCGGCGCAGCGGGGCCCGCGGCCCGGACGCCGGCGCGATGCCCTCGGGCAGGTCCTCAGGGGCCGGGGCCGGCGCGTCACCGTGGCCGGGCAGCGCCACCCCGTCGGTCTGCTGGCGCTCGGCCGGGCTGATCGGCAGCAGCTTGCGGCGGTCGCGCGGCGCGTGGGCCTCGACGTTTCCGCCGCTCAGGATGGTCTGGAGCCGGCCGGAGATATCGCTGTAGTCGTCAAAGCCGAGCACCCCGTCCGCCTCGGGCAGCGCCTCGGCGAGCTCCTTGCCGTAGCGCTCGGCCATGCAGCCGACGGCCACTACGGCCTGGGTTCTGCCATGATCCTTCAGATCGTTGGCTTCCAGCAGGGCATCAACGGAGTCCTTCTTGGCGGCCTCGACGAAACCACAGGTGTTGACGACGGCGACATCGGCATCGGCGGCTTCCTCGACGAGCTCCCAGCCGTCCGCTGCCAGGCGGCCTGCGAGCTCCTCCGAGTCCACCTCGTTACGGGCGCAGCCAAGAGTGACAAGGGCGACGGTACGGCGTTCGGGCATAGGGCTCAGCCTACTTTGTCCCGGCCACCCCCTTGGCGCGCAGGTCTCCGCCGCCGGTCCCGGACCCCGGGGCCGGGCGGCGGACGCCCCCCGACAAGGGCACTCAGCCCGCCTGGGGGTCCCCTGGCGTGTAGCTGAGCCGCTCGACGGTGCCCTTCTCGCCGACCTGCTTGACTTCCTTGCCATTGACGTACAGCTGCACGGCTCCGGCGTTACCGAGGACCAGGTCGATCCGCTTCTTGTCGGTGATGGTCTTGGATTCGCCCTGCTTGAGCAGACCGTCCTCCAGGAGCTTGCCGTTGGCGTCCTTGGCGGAGATCCAGCTCTGGCCGTCGCGGGCGGTCACCTTGATCGTGACCTTGTCCTTCGGCAGTCCGGCGACGGCGCTGTCGGAGGGCTCGGGGTCCGGCTTGAGCGGCGGCTTGATGGTGGAGGGATGGCGGGTCGGCGCCGGCGCCTTCGCATGGGCGTCACCGGCCGCGATCGGGCCGCCGTCGCTCTTGTCCTCGCCCGTGAAGAGGGTGAAGCCCGCGAATCCGACCACGGCGACGATCGCCGCGACCATCGCCGCGGTCCAATTGGGGCGGCGCGGCTCGGAACGGATCCGTTCGGCTTCGAAGAGCGGTGCGGCGGGGGTCGGCGCGGGCCGGCCGCCGTGCTCGGCGTCGAACTGGTCGATCAGGGGTCGGGGATCGAGGGATACGGCACGGGCGAGCGCCCGGATGTGCCCCCGGGCGTAGACGTCGCCGCCACAGCGGGAGAAGTCGTCCTGCTCGATCGCGTGCACGAGGGGGATGCGCACCCGTGTCGTCGTACTGACCTCTTCGACGGTCAGTCCCGCTCCGATACGGGCCTTCTGGAGGGCAGCACCGACGGAAGGCCGGTCTGCTTCGGGGGAGTTGCCGATGGACACGGGGGCGCCTTTCGAGCGTGTAGCCACCTGCTGGAAGTTCAGTTTAGGGGTGGAGCGAAAGGGTCGGGCAAGCGGGAGAGCGGACTTTGTACGCCATCGGAACGCCGTCGGCGGTGCCCTCGGTCTCGATGGTGCGGCATCGTTCCCTCATCTCCCTCAACTTGACGTCTCGGCAGCAGAAACGGTTGCTTACTTCTGTCCTGCGAGTGACCCGGATGTCTGTGCTACTCGGTAGCCTCCCCCCGGATCACCGCCAGCACTCCGTCCAGTTCATCAGGCTTCACAAGAACGTCACGAGCCTTGGAACCCTCGCTCGGCCCGACGATGTTCCGCGACTCCATCAGGTCCATCAGCCGGCCGGCCTTGGCGAAGCCCACCCGCAGCTTGCGCTGGAGCATCGACGTCGACCCGAACTGGGTGGAAACCACCAGCTCAGCGGCCTGACACAGCAGATCGAGGTCATCGCCGATGTCCTCGTCGATCTCCTTCTTCTTCGCCGTGCCGACCGTGACGTCGTCGCGGAAGACGGGCGCCATCTGGTCCTTGCAGTGCTGGACGACGGCCGCGACCTCCTCCTCGGTCACGAACGCGCCCTGCATGCGCACCGGCTTGTTGGCGCCCATCGGCAGGAACAGCCCGTCACCCTTGCCGATCAGCTTCTCGGCGCCCGGCTGGTCGAGGATGACCCGGCTGTCGGCGAGCGAGGAGGTGGCGAACGCGAGCCGGGAGGGCACATTGGCCTTGATCAGGCCGGTGACCACATCGACGGACGGGCGCTGGGTGGCGAGCACCAGGTGGATACCGGCCGCGCGGGCGAGCTGGGTGATGCGGACGATCGAGTCCTCCACGTCCCGCGGCGCGACCATCATCAGATCCGCCAGCTCGTCCACGATGACCAGCAGATACGGGTACGGCGCCAGCTCGCGCTCGCTGCCCTCGGGGGAGCTGACCCGGCCGCTGCGGACCGCCTCGTTGAAGTCGTCGATGTGCCGGAAGCCGTAGGCGGCGAGATCGTCGTAGCGCAGGTCCATCTCGCGCACCACCCACTGGAGCGCCTCCGCGGCGCGCTTGGGGTTGGTGATGATCGGCGTGATCAGATGCGGGATGCCCTCGTACGCGGTCAGCTCGACGCGCTTGGGGTCGACCAGCACCATCCGGACGTCCTCCGGCGTGGCCCGCACCATCACCGAGGTGATCAGACAGTTGATGCAGGAGGACTTGCCGGAGCCGGTGGCACCGGCCACCAGGACGTGCGGCATCTTCGCCATATTGGCCATGACGTAGCCGCCCTCGACGTCCTTGCCGAGCGCCACCAGCATCGGATGCTCATCGCCCGCCGCGTCGGCCAGCCGCAGCACATCGCCGAGGTTGACCATCTCGCGGTCGGTGTTGGGGATCTCGATGCCGACCGCGGACTTGCCGGGGATCGGGCTGATGATCCGGACGTCGGGGCTGGCCACCGCGTAGGCGATGTTCTTGGCCAGGGCGGTGATCTTCTCGACCTTGACGGCCGGGCCGAGCTCGACCTCGTAGCGGGTGACCGTCGGGCCCCGGGTGAAGCCGGTGACCGCGGCATCCACCTTGAACTCCTGGAAGACCGTGGTCAGCGCCGTCACTATGGCGTCGTTCGCGGCGCTGCGGGTCTTGCCGGGCCCACCCCGGGAGAGCAGGTCCAGCGAGGGCAGCGAGTAGGTGATGTCGCCGGACAGCTGGAGCTGCTCGGCGCGGGCCGGCAGCTCGCCCGAGGGCTCGGGCGGGGCCTTGGTGAAGTCCGGCACGGCCGGGGTGCGCTCGTCCGGGGACGGCTCCGGCTCCGCGCCACGGGCCGGCGGCACCGTGCCGCTCTCCCCCGCGGTGTCCTCGCCGTCGCGGCCCCGGCGCTCCCCGGAGATGCTGCTGCTGAGGCCGGCGACGAGCGGTGAGGGCTGGACGCCGTGCAGCACCGCGCCGTCCAGCGCGGCGGCGGCCGCGGCGGCGACGTCCACCGCGTCCATCGGCCGGTCCGGGTCGGACGGTGCGGAGGCCCGGCGCGGCCGGCGCCGCTTGGCAAGCGCCGCTTCCTCTATCGCGTCCGGGTCGTGCGCGGCCGGCGCGGCGGCGCCGCGGCGCGGCTTGCGGGCGGGCTGCTCGCGCCACTCCTCCGCGTAGTCCTCGACCTCGTCGTGCGCCACCTCGGGGTGCACCACGCCCAGCTTGATGCCGAGCGCCCGCAGCCGCTGCGGGATGGCGTTCACCGGCGTCGCGGTGACCACCAGCAGCCCGAAGAGGGTCAGCAGCGCCAGCAGCGCCACCGCCAGGGTCTGTCCGACAGTGAAGATCAGCGGCTTGGACGCGACCCATCCGAGATAGCCGCCGGCGTCCTGTATGGCGGCCAGGCCGTCGTCCCGGCCCGGCGAGCCACAGGCCATCGCGACCTGTCCGAGGACGCCGACCACCAGCGCGGACAGCCCGATCACGATCCGGCCGTTGGCCTCCGGCTGCTCGGGGTGCCGGATGAGGCGTACGGCGATGCCGCCCAGCAGTATCGGGACGACCAGATCGAGCCGGCCGAACGCGCCGGTCACCAGGAGCTCGACGAGGTCGCCGACCGGGCCGCTGAGGTTCGACCAGGTGCCGGCCGCGATCACCAGCGACAGCCCGAGCAGCAGCAGCGCCAGCCCGTCCTTGCGGTGCGCCGGATCGAGGTTCTTCGCGCCGCGGCCCACCCCGCGGAACATCGCCCCGATGCCGTGCGCGAGCCCCAGCCAGCAGGCGCGGGCGAGGCGGTAGACCCCGCCGGTGGGTGACGGCGCCGGCTTGGGAGCGGTCCTCTTGGCGGCGGCCTTCTTGGCCGGTGCCTTCTTCGCGGCCGCCGCCTTCTTGGCCGGCGGCTTCGCGGGCGTCTTCTTCGCGGCGGTCTTCTTGGCGGCGCCGCCCGCGGTCCGTCCGGCGCGCTGCTTCGAGGGGCCCGCCGTGCTCTGGGTTCCCTTGCCGGACGTACGTGAGGCCATGGCGACGAGATTACAGGCGAACACAGGCATGACACGAGCGCACGGCGCTTCACCCGAACGTGTCGCGCGCCCGTCTCATGAAGGGGCGTCAGTCACCCCGCGACGCTTCCCGACCCCGGCTCCAGGGCGTCCAGCGCCCTGCGCAGTCCGGTCAGTTTGCGCTCCAGATGCGCCGCGGTGGCAACCGCCGCCGCGTCCGCCGTCTCGTCCAGCTGCTTGGACAGCGCCTCGGCCTGCTCCTCGACCGCGGCCAGCCGCGCGGAGAGCTCGGCGAGCAGCCCCGCGGACTCCCGCGCCTCGTCGGCGCTCGGCCGCCCGCCCTCCAGCTGGAGCCTCAGCAGGGAAGCCTGCTCCCGCAGTTGGCAGTTCTTCATGTACAGCTCGACGAACACCGAGACCTTGGCGCGCAGCACCCACGGGTCGAACGGCTTGGAGATGTAGTCCACCGCGCCGGCCGCATACCCGCGGAAGGTGTGATGCGGGCCGTGGTTGATGGCCGTGAGGAAGATGATCGGGATGTCGCGGGTCCGCTCGCGCCGCTTGATGTGCGCGGCGGTCTCGAAACCGTCCATGCCCGGCATCTGCACATCGAGCAGAATCACCGCGAAATCGTCCGTGAGCAGTGCTTTGAGCGCTTCCTCCCCGGACGATGCCCGCACCAGTGTCTGATCGAGCGCGGAGAGGATCGCCTCCAGCGCCAGCAGATTCTCCGGCCGGTCATCGACCAGGAGGATCTTGGCCTTCTGCACCATGGCCCGTCCTCCTCGCCCCGGCATCGAACCGGACGCCGCCCCAGGGGACGACTCCGTCACGCCGCCCGTCCTTGTGCCGGTCATGGTAGCTGCACCCCGCCTGTCGCCACACCCTGTCACCGCGATGTCACTGTGCACGTAGCAGAAACGCAGACAGGGACCAGAAGGTTCCCCGGATCCCACGCTTCCACACGTCCGCGGCAACACTGAGTCAGCACGCGATGATCCCCTTTCCCCTCCATACTGGACGCTCCGTCACTCCGCCCGCATCCATTGCTCCATGACCGACAACAGATGATCGGTATCCACCGGCTTGGTCACGTAGTCGGAGGCTCCGGAGTCGATGCTCTTCTCCCGGTCGCCCTTCATCGCCTTCGCGGTCAGCGCGATGATGGGCAGTCCGGCGAACTGCGGCATCCGGCGGATCGCCGCCGTCGTCGCATAGCCGTCCATCTCCGGCATCATGATGTCCATCAGGACCAGCACGATGTCGTCGTGCTGCTCCAGCACCTCGATACCCTCGCGCCCGTTCTCCGCGTAGAGCACCGACAGCCCGTGCTGCTCCAGGACGCTGGTGAGGGCGAAGACGTTGCGGATGTCGTCATCGACGATCAGCACCTTCTCACCGTGGAAGCCGCCCTCGAAGGCCGGGTCCACCAGATCCTGGCCGTTGCCGAGCCAGGGCTCCTCCGAGGGCTGCTGGGGAGCCGGCTGCGGCGGCGCAGGGGGCGCCTGCTGGGGCGCCGGGGCCGGCTGCCGCCCGGAGAGCTCGAAGCGCCGCGGAGTCCCCTGAATCGCCCGGCGGCGGCGCCGGTTGAGGCTGGAGCCCTGCTCGTGCTCCTGCTGCTCCTCGGCCTCCTGCTGCCCGACCTCCGTCTCGCGCGCCTCCGCGTCCATCGCGATCCCGCCGGCCACCAGCTGCGGGTAGCCCTGCGGCGGCAGCCCGCCCGGGTTGTGCGGCAGGTAGAGGGTGAACGTGGAGCCGCGGTTCGGCTCGCTCGCGGCGTGGATCTCGCCGCCCAGCAGCCGGGCGATCTCCCGGCTGATGGACAGGCCCAGGCCGGTACCGCCGTACTTGCGGCTGGTCGTGCCGTCCGCCTGCTTGAACGCCTCGAAGATGACCCGCATCTTGCTGGAGGCGATGCCGATCCCGGTGTCGGTCACCGAGAAGGCGATCATGTCGGCGTCCGGGTCGCGCAGCGATCCGTGCTCCAGCAGCTGCTCCCGGATGGCCACCGGGACATCCGCGCCGGCCGGCCGGATCACCAGCTCGACGGCGCCGCTGTCGGTGAACTTCACCGCGTTGGACAGCAGATTGCGCAGCACCTGGAGCAGCCGCTGTTCGTCGGTGTGCAGCGTCGCCGGCAGCTCCGGGGAGACCCGTACGGAGAAGTCGAGTCCCTTCTCCGCGGTCAGCGGCCGGAACGTGGCCTCCACGTAGTCGACCAGCTGGACCAGCGCGATCCGCGTCGGGCTGACGTCCATCTTGCCGGCCTCGACCTTCGACAGGTCGAGGATGTCGTTGATCAGCTGGAGCAGGTCGGAACCGGCGCCATGGATGGTTTCGGCGAATTCGACCTGCTTCGGGGAGAGGTTCCCCTCGGCGTTATCGGCCAGCAATTTGGCCAGAATCAGCAGGGAGTTGAGCGGCGTGCGCAGCTCGTGCGACATGTTCGCCAGGAACTCCGACTTGTAGCGCATCGAGACCGCGAGCTGTTCGGCGCGCTCCTCCAGGACCTGGCGCGCCTCCTCGATCTCGGTGTTCTTCACCTCGATGTCGCGGTTCTGCGCGCGCAGCTGCTCGGCCTTCTCCTCCAGCTCGGAGTTGGACAGCTCCAGCGCCTTCTGCCGGCTCTCCAGCTCGCCCGACCGCTCCTTGAGCTGCTCGGTCAGCTCCTGCGACTGCTTGAGCAGCACCTCGGTCTTGGTGTTCACCGAGATGGTGTTGACGCTGGTCGCGATCATCTCGGCGATCTGGCTGAGGAAGTCCTTCTGGATCTGGGTGAACGGCTGGAAGGACGCCAGCTCGATGACGCCGAGCACCTTGTCCTCGAACAGTACCGGCAGCACGATCACATTCGCCGGCGGCGCCTCACCCAGCCCGGAGGCGATCTTGAGATAGCCGGACGGGACGTTCTCCACCAGGATGGTGCGCCCCTCCTCCGCGGCCGTGCCGATCAGCGTCTCGCCCGGCCGGAAGGTCGTCGGCATCCCGCCCATGGCGTAGCCGTACGAGCCCATCAGCCGCAGCTCGTACGCACCGGCCTCGCCGCCGTCCGCGCCGATCTCCTGGCTGTCGGGCTGCGCGGCGAGGAAGAACGCGCCGTGCTGGGCGGAGACCGCGGGCGACAGCTCGCTCATGATGAGCGTGGCGACGTCCTTGAGGTCGCGCCGGCCCTGCATCAGACCGGAGATCCGGGCCAGATTGCCCTTGAGCCAGTCCTGTTCCTCGTTGGCGAGGGTGGTCTCCCGGAGCGTGGAGATCATCGTGTTGACGTTGTCCTGGAGCTCCAGGATCTCGCCGGCCGCGTCCACGTCGATGCGGACGTTGTGATCGCCGAGGGTGACCGCCGCGGCGACCGCGGCGATGGCCCGCACCTGACGGGTCAGGTTGCCCGCCATCTCGTTCACCGATTCGGTCAGGTCCCGCCAGGTGCCGGCCACGCCGCGCACCTGCGCCTGCCCGCCCAGCTGGCCTTCCGTACCCACCTCGCGGGCCACTCTGGTGACCTGCTCGGCGAAGGACGACAGCTGGTCGACCATGGTGTTGATGGTGGTCTTCAGCGCGAGGATCTCGCCCCGCGCATCGATGTCGATCTTCTTGGTCAGATCGCCCTTGGCGATGGCGGTGGTGACCATGGCGATGTTGCGGACCTGGCCGGTGAGGTTGTTGGCCATCGAGTTCACGGACTCGGTGAGGTCCTTCCACGTACCGGCGACGCCGGGGACGCGGGCCTGACCGCCCAGGATGCCGTCGGTGCCCACCTCACGGGCCACTCGCGTGACCTCGTCGGCGAACGACGACAGCGTGGTGACCATCGTGTTGACCGTGTCGGCGAGCTGCGCGACCTCGCCGCGCGCCTCGACCGTCACTTTCTTTGTGAGGTCTCCGTTGGCAACTGCCGCCGAGACCTGGGAGATGTTGCGCACCTGGATGGTCAGGTTGTTGGCCATCAGGTTCACGTTGTCGCTGAGGTCCAGCCAGATACCGGTGGCACCCGGCACCCGCGCCTGGCCGCCCAACTGGCCCTCGGTGCCCACCTCGCGGGCCACCCGGGTCACCTGCTCGGCGAACGACGACAGCTGGTCGACCATCGTGTTGACGGTCGTGACCAGTTCGAGGATCTCGCCCTTGGCGTCGACGGTGATCTTCTTGGACAGATCACCGCGGGCCACCGCGGTCGTCACCTCGGCGATGTTGCGCACCTGCGAAGTGAGGTTGTTCGCCATGAAGTTGACGGACTGGGTGAGGTCCTTCCACGTACCGCTGACGCCCTGCACCTCGGCCTGGCCGCCCAGGATGCCCTCGGTGCCGACCTCACGGGCGACCCGGGTGACCTGCTCCGCGAACGAGGAGAGCTGGTCGACCATGGTGTTCAGGGTGTTCTTGAGCTCCAGGATCTCGCCCCGGGCGTCCACGTCGATCTTCTGCGACAGGTCACCGCGGGCGACCGCCGTGGCGACCTGCGCGATGTTGCGGACCTGGGCCGTCAGGTTGCCGGCCATACCGTTCACGGAGTCGGTCAGATCGCGCCAGACACCCGCGACGCCCGGCACCTGCGCCTGACCGCCCAGCCGGCCGTCCGTACCGACCTCCCGGGCGACCCGGGTGACCTGTTCGGCGAAGGCGGAGAGCTGGTCGACCATCGTGTTGATGGTGTTCTTGAGCTCCAGGATCTCGCCGCGCGCGTCCACGTCGATCTTCTGGGAGAGATCACCACGGGCGACCGCCGTCGTCACCTGCGCGATCTGCCGCACCTGTGAAGTCAGGTTCCCCGCCATGAAGTTGACGGAGTCGGTCAGTTCCTTCCAGGTGCCGCTGACGCCGTCCACCCGGGCCTGGCCGCCCAGCCGGCCCTCCGTGCCCACGTCCCTGGCCATCCGCGTGACCTGGTCGGCGAACGAGGACAGCTGGTCCACCATGGTGTTCACGGTGTTCTTCAGCTGAAGCATCTCGCCGGAGACATCGACGGTCACCTTCTGCGAGAGGTCACCGTTGGCCACCGCGGTCGTCACCTGGGCGATGTTGCGCACCTGCCCGGTGAGGTTGCGGAAGGCGGTGTTCACGGAGTCCGTGAGGTCCTTCCACGTCCCCGCGGCACCGGGCACCGCCGCCTGGCCGCCCAGCTCGCCCTCGACCCCGATCTCCCGCGCGACGCGCGTCACTTCGGCGCCGAACGACGACAGCTGACCCACCATCGTGTTGACGGTGTTCTTCAACTCCAGCATTTCACCGGCCACATCGACGGTGACCGTCTGCGAGAGGTCACCGTTGGCGACCGCCGTCGTCACCTGCGCGATGTCCCGCACCTGCGCCGTCAGGTTGCGGAAGGCGGTGTTCACCGAATCGGTGAGGTCCTTCCACGTGCCGGCCGCGCCCGGCACCTGTGCCTGACCGCCGAGCTGGCCCTCGGCGCCGACCTCGTTCGCCACCCGCGTCACTTCGTCCGCGAAGGTCCGCAGCGTCTCGGTCATGGTGTTGATCGTGTCGGCCAGCTGCGCGACCTCGCCGCGTGCGCTGACCGTGACCTTCTGCGACAGATCGCCGTTCGCGACGGCGGTGGTGACCTGCGCGATCCCGCGCACCTGCGCGGTGAGGTTGCCGGCCATGAGATTGACCGAGTCCGTCAGGTCCTTCCACACGCCGGCGACGCCGGGGACCTGCGCCTGACCGCCCAGCTCACCCTCCGTGCCGACCTCCCGGGCGACCCGCGTCACCTCGGAGGCGAACGAGGAGAGCTGGTCGACCATCGTGTTGACGGTGTTCTTCAGCTCCAGCATCTCGCCGGAGACATGGACGGTCACCTTGCGTGACAGATCACCCTTGGCCACCGCCGTGGTGACGAGAGCAATGTCACGCACCTGGGCCGTCAGCCGGGACGCCATGGTGTTGACGGATTCCGTGAGGTCCTTCCACGAACCCGACATTCCGCGCACCCGCGCCTGGCCGCCGAGCTTGCCCTCCGTACCGACCTCACTGGCCACTCTCGTGACCTCGTCGGTAAAGGCGGAGAGCTGGTCCACCAGCCCGTTGACGGTCCGGCCGACCTTCAGGAATTCACCCCGCAGAGGGTGCTCCGAAGAGCTGTCCGAACTGCGCGAGCGGAGATCCATCCGCTGTTCCAGGTCGCCCTCGGAGACCGCCGACAGCACCCGCCCCACCTCGGAGACGGGCCGTACGAGGTCGTCGACCAGCGCATTCGAGGCGTCGATCGCCGCGGCCCAGGAGCCCTCGGCGGCGCCGACCTCCAGCCGTTCCGTGAGCTTTCCCTCACGGCCGACGACCCGGCGCACCCGCGTCAGCTCGCCCGTGAGATGCAGATTGCGGTCCGCGACCTCGTTGAAGACCGCTGCGATCTCCGACATGACGCCGTCGCCGGAAACCGTGAGCCGTTTGCGGAAGTTCCCGTCCCGCATGGCAACCAACGCGACCAACAGCCGATTCAGCGCAGCCGTATCCACTTCGGTCGTCCCGTTGTTCCGGGATCGTCCGCCTTTCGCGCGCGTGCTTGCGCCCCGCGCCGCTGCGCCAGACTCCACCGTGTCCCTCCCGCAGGGTCGACCGTTCTACCCGGGCTTTCTCTTGATACTTGCCCAGTGTTTCACCATGGCTCAACCAGGCCATAACAGTTCGGCAGCATCGCACACCGTCCCGGTGCACGATTGGGGCGGAAACACACGTGACCGGCATCCTTGGGTGCGGCGAAGGTAAGTAACCTGGCATACGGCTGTCCACCGCCCCGGCTATCAAGCACGGGCGGTGGGGCGAGCACAACAGGTATTCGGAGGGGCGCCGCGACCATGGGGGAGCAGATCACCGACACACGCATGAGGAGACCAGTGATCACCGCGCGGGCCGCCGCAACCTTCGAGCCGGTCGGGCGCTCCGTCGCCACTGCCCGTGCGTTCGTCCGCGACACCCTCCAGGGCTGGGGCTGCGCCGACATCGTCGACGACGCCGTCGTCCTGACCAGTGAGCTGGTCACCAACGCGGTGGTGCACGCCGGCACCGCCGCCGATGTGCTGTGTCTGCGCAACGACGGCGGAGTGAAGATCTCCGTCGCCGACCGCTACCCCGAACGGGAGATCCCGCTCCAGAACGCCGGGCAGGTCGTCGTCCACCCCGACCGCGAGGGCGGCCGCGGCCTGCTGCTGTGCGGCGCGCTGGCCTCCCGCTGGGGCGTCGAGTACACCGCCGCCCAAAAGCACGTGTGGTTCCAGCTGGATCTCCCCGAGCGCCCGGCCGGCACCCGCTCCGCGGGCCCCGCGCTGCCCGTGGACGCCCTCCCGGTCACCGACGCCCGGGTCCGCGTCGCCGTGATCCAGATCGACCGCGGCGGCTGCATCAGCTTCTGGAACGAGGACGCCCAGGACCTCTTCGCCTACGACCCCGAGCAGGTCATCGGCAAACCGCTCACCGACTTCGCCGCCTGGCCGCACACCCCCGGCACCGGCACCGGTATCGCCGAGGCGCTCCAGCTGTCCCGCTGGGAGGGCTCCTACGGCATAAGGGGCGCCGACGGCCGGGTCGTCCCCGTCTACGCCTCCCACCTGCGCGTCCGCGACGCCGACGGGGAGGCGTCCACGGTCTGCCTCCTGGTGCGCGACCACGAGCGCGCGATCCTCCAGAGCCCGCAGCGCACCCCCGCCCCGGACGCCGCCTCCCAGGCCGCCCAGGCCGAGGGACGCCCGTCCGACCCGTTCGAGGTCTTCATCGGCTCCCCGGCCCCGGACGACCTCGACGGCCTGCTCCAGCGCACCGTCGAACGCGCCCGCGACATGCTCGACGGCGACGCCGCCTACCTCCTCCTGGCCACCGACGACGAGACCGAGCTGGAGGTCCGCGCCTCCACGGGCCTGCCCTCCGCCCGCCAGCGGTTCGCCCGCGTCCCCGTCGAGGCCGGATCCGGACGCTACGGCTCCGCCCGGATGCCCGCCGTCCACGAGGACCTCACGGCCGTCCCCGGCGCCGTCCCGCTCCTCAGCGGCACGGGCATGCGCTCGGTCGTCACCGTCCCGCTGAAGGTCGAGGGCCGGCTGACCGGCTCCCTCGGCGTCGCCGCGGAGGGCGCCGGCCGCTACACGAACGAGGAGGCGCTCCGGCTCCAGTTCGCCGCCGACCGCATCGCCCTCGCCGTCGAACGCGCCCGGCTGACCGAGCTGGAGAAGCTGCGCCGCGGCTCCCTCTCCTTCCTCGTCGAGGCGTCCGACCTCCTGGCCGGCACCCTCGACCGCGACCAGACCCTGGCCCTGATGGCCCAGATGACGGTCCCCACCCTCGCCACCTGGTGCGCGGTCTACACCGTCGCCGACCCGGCCTCCGAGCCCGAACTCTCCTATGTCCTGCACGAGGACGAGGACCGTATCGACGGCCTCAAGACGCTGCTGATGAAGGTCGATCCGCCCGAGCCGGTGCCCACCCCCGGCGCCCGGGTATGGACCGCCCCCGGCGACGCCGCCCACGACGCCGCGCTGCGCACCTCGATGCGCAGCCTCGGCCTGGGCAACTCCGCCCGCCCGTCCACCGGTCCGGGCGCCACGCTCGCCACCGCCTCGGCCGTCGGCGGCGAGACCGTGGTGCTCCCCCTCGTCGCCCGTAACCGCGTCATCGGCATGCTCACCCTGGGCAAGCCCACCGAGGAGCACTTCCGCCAGGAGATCCTGGAACTCGCCGAGGACCTCTCCCGCCGGGCCGCGCTCGCCCTGGACAACGCCCGCCTCTACTCCGAGCGCACGGCCATCAGCCAGTCCCTCCAGCGCAGCCTGCTGCCCCCCGAACTGCCCGTCATCCCCGGTGTGGAGGTCGAGGTCATCTACCGCGCGGCCGGCGAGGGCAACGAGGTCGGCGGCGACTTCTACGACCTCTTCCCCATCCGCGACGGCGCGTACGGCTTCGCCATCGGCGATGTCTGCGGCACGGGCCCGGAGGCCGCCGCGGTCACCGGCCTGGCCCGGCACGCACTGCGGCTGCTCGCCCGCGAGGGCTTCGGCGGGCCCGCCGTCTTGGAGCGGCTGAACGCCGCCATCCTCGACGAGGGCGCCCGCAGCCGCTTCCTGACCCTCCTTTACGGCGAGCTGTGGCCGCAGGACGACGGCAGCGCCGTCCTCAAGGTCGTCTGCGCGGGCCATCCGCTGCCGCTCCGGCTGCGCCAGGACGGCACGGTCGAACCGGCCGCCGAACCCCAGCCGCTCCTCGGCGTCATGGACGACCTGGAGCTCTACGAACAGACCGTCACCCTCGACCCCGGCGATGTCCTGCTGTGTGTCACCGACGGCGTCACCGAACGCCGTGAGGGTACCCGCATGCTCGGCGACGACGGCCTCACCGACGTCCTGACGACCTGTACGGGACTGACCGCCGGCGCCGTCGCCGCCC
Organism: Streptomyces sp. NPDC127097; assembly: GCF_042724075.1. Classification (NCBI taxonomy): domain Bacteria; kingdom Bacillati; phylum Actinomycetota; class Actinomycetes; order Kitasatosporales; family Streptomycetaceae; genus Streptomyces; species Streptomyces sp. NPDC127097. The sequence continues at coordinate 19,285 of NZ_JBHXFI010000093.1, forward strand.
GCGTGCTGCGCGCCGTGGAACGCTTCGCCGCCGAACCCGCCTCCGACGACATGGCCATCCTCGCCCTGCGCGTCCCCGAGTTCCACGCCGGCTGACCCCGGGGCAGCGGCCCATGTGAACCGGCTCACAGCCGTCCGGCCGCTGCTCCCGGCACCACCTGCATCCTTGCGTACGGCGCAAGGCACCCTTGCCCGCCTTGCACTGGAGTCATCCCCAACGGCCGCCCACGATACGGACCATGACTTCCACACCCGCCGGCTCGCCCGGCGATCTGCTCGCCGTCGTCAGCCAGACCGGTCCGACCGTCACCTTCTTCGACGCCGCCACCCACGAACTCCTGGAGGTGCTGCCCGTCCCGCCGCAGCCCCACGAGCTCTGCTACGACCCGGACCGCCGGCTGCTGTATTGCGCCAGCACCTACCGCTCCGGCTTCTACAACGCCCACCAGGGCCGGTCGCACCAGATCACCGTCATCGACGTCGACACCCGCGGCATCGTGGACACCCTCGACACCGCCCCCGACCACGCCCCGCACGGCCTGGCCCTGGACCGTGCCCGCGGCCGGCTGTACGCCAGCGTGGAGGCCACCGACACCGAGCCCGGCGGCGTCCTGGTCTTCGACACCCGCACCCACACCCGCGTCGGCCGTATCCCCACGATGGCCCCCGGCCCGCACTGGTTCGCCCTCACCCCCGACGGGCGGTACGGCTACACCACCAACAAGGAAGCCCCGTTCGTCTCCGTCGTCGATCTCGCACGCGATCAGTGCATCGGCCGCATCCCCGTCACCGGCAGCGAGGGCCTCGCCATCGCCCCCGACGGCCGTCATGCCTATGTGGCGGCTCCCAAGGCCGACTTCACCGCCCCGCCCTCGGCACCGACGGGCATCCACGTCATCGACACCGCCACCCACGAAATCATTCACACGCTCCCCACCAAGGGACAGGTCATGCCGGTCCACGCCACCTCGACCGGCCTGCTCCTGGCCGGCGAACTGCGCCCGGGCACCACACCCCCCGGCGGCCCCCTGGGCTCTCAACTCCCGGGAGTCCTGACCGTCTTCGCCGCCGATACCCTCGCCCCCCTGGGCGAGGTCGAGGTCGGACAGTTCCCCCTCACCATCACCTCTTCCCCCGACGGCCGCCTCGGCTATGTCTCCGCGAATCTCTCCAGCACCGTCACCGTCGTCGACCTCACCACCCTGAGCCCGCTCGCCACCCTGGAAGTCGACCGCACCGACATTTCCGGCGCCCACGGCCTGGCCTATATCGAATCCCGGCAAAACTGACGCATTTCGCGGCTCCGCGTCCCAACACGACAAAGGCCCCCGCCAATTGGCGGGGGCCTTGTCCTCTGGAGCCCCAATACGGAATCGAACCGTAGACCTTCTCCTTACCATGGAGACGCTCTGCCGACTGAGCTATTGGGGCGCGGCAACGGAATAGATATTACCTCAACTCGGCGGCAGGTTCGAACCGCACCCGGGCCACGCCCTAAAAGGCCGGCTGAAGCAATCCGCCCAGCGCATTGCACGCACCGACCATCTTGTGCAGCTCCCGCCGCGACATCCCCGCGTGCACGGGCAGCGCCAGCGTCTCGTCCACCGCCCGCTCCGTCTGCGGCAGAAACACATCCCGCCGCAGCCCCGGCATCCGGTACACCGGAGCCAGCACGGGCACCCGGCACGCCACGCCCTTGGCCCGCAACGTCCGCGCGAACGCATCCCGGTCCGGCCGCCCGTTGCCCGGCACCCGCACCACATACTGCTCGTACGTGTGCCCCGCCGCCGGCGTCGGCGTCCCGACCCCGTTGAGCCTGCCGTCCAGGTACGCCGCATGCGCTCGACGCAGGTCCGCGCCCTCCGGGTCCGCCCCGGGCTCGTCCTCCACCAGCACCAGCAGGCCGTGCCGCTGACCCACTTCACGGATCCAGCCGGCATCCGCCCGCCGCCCGAAGCGGTTCACCGCCACGACGGCGGCGGTCTGACTCGTCACCACGTCCGCCACCGCGGCCGGGTCGAGGCAGTAGCTGTCGCCGTCCACATCGGCGAACACCGGCACCGCGCCCAACTCCACGACGGCCCGGGCCACATCGGCGCTGCCATACGCCGGCACCACGACCTCATCACCCGCACGCACACCGGCTGACTTGAGCGTTCCTACTGTCCGCATGACACGGATCCTGGTCAGCTGAGATGAACTTCGAGTTACGCCCATCACCTGGGGGGCAGAACAAAAAAGCTCCGGTCCCTGAACCAGAGGTTCAGGGACCGGAGCTGAAAAATTGTTCGGCGGCGTCCTACTCTCCCACAGGGTCCCCCCTGCAGTACCATCGGCGCTGAAAGGCTTAGCTTCCGGGTTCGGAATGTAACCG